>NZ_CP096658.1:611394-917091 GCF_023238445.1 Halorussus gelatinilyticus
CGTCTGCGACGAAAACGGAATCGAAGTTTCCGACGACTCGTGGTTCGCGCGGTGAGCGCGCTCGTCCGGTGAGGTCGGGAAGTGCCGAGTGGGGAGTGACGGGTCCGAACTACTGTTCTTGGGGAATCGCCAGCTCTTCGGGGTCGAAGTCCTTCTCCAGCAGAATCTCCTTCTGGTCGGCGACCTCGGCCTCTTGGCGGATGAGGTCCTTGTACCGGCCCTGCGGGGCGATGTCGCCGATGAGGACGCCGCCGACGAGCTTGCCGTCCTTGAACGCGAGGCGACGCCACTCGGTGTCGCTGTACTTGCGCTCGCACTCGTCGTCGCCCAGCGTCGGGAAGCCGAAGCTGAGGAACGGGAAGTCGAAGTGCGTGATGGAGTAGGAGGACACCCAGCGGAACGCCTCCTCCTCGTCGTCGGCGACCATGTTCTTCGCCGCGATTTGGCCCTGCTCTTTCGCACTGCCCCACGAGCCGTTCTGGGCGTACTCGTCGAGGATGGTGTCGTAGTACCGGGTGATGTCACCGGCCGCGTAGATGTCCTCGACGTTGGTCTGCATGTACTCGTCCACGACGATACCGCTGTCCTCCTCGATGCCCGTGCCCTGGAGGTACTCGGTGTTGAAGTTCAGGCCGATGGCGACGCCGACGAAGTCGCTCTCGTACTCCTCGCCGTTGGCGTCCACCGTCGAGACGACGTGGCCGTCGTCGTCGGTCTGGAACTCCTCGACGCCGCTCTCGAGGACGGGTTCGACGCCCTTCTCTTCGAGCGCGTCGTGGATGATTTCGGCACCGTCGAGGCTCAGGCCGTAGCGCCACCAGCGGTTGCCCCGCATGATGTACTTGGCGTCCACTTCCTGCGCGGCACAGATCGCCGCGAGGTCGATACCGAGCAGGCCCGCGCCGACGACGACGCCGGTGTCGGTCTCGTCGGCGTGTTCCTGAATCTTCCGGGCGTCCTGGAACGTCCAGAAGTGGTGGACGCCCTCGGCGTCGCTGTTGTCAACCGGAAGCTGGGTCGGCGTCCCGCCCGTGGCGACCAGCAGCTTGTCGTACTCGAACGTGCCGCTGTCGTGGGTGTGGACCTCGTGCGCGTCGGGGTCCACGTTCGTCACGAACGTGTTGAGTTCGAGGTCGATGTCTCGTTCGGCGTACCAGTCTTCCTCGTGGATGGAGATGGGCGCTTCGGGCAGCTTTCCTTTGGCGAACTCTTTGATGAGGATACGGTTGTACAGGGCCTCACCTTCGTCTGTGATCACGGATACGTCGGCGTCGGGGGCCTCCTCGCGGATGGTCTCCGCCGCGGAACTCCCCGCGATACCGTCACCGATTATCACGTACGACTCGCTCATAGCCGAACCTTCATCTTCGGGGTTAAAGTCGGTTGCTATCTCGGTATCGTGCCGGTCGTTCACGAACGACGCCTGTGGTGAGCGTTCGCAGACGGACGAACTTTTGAGGGTCGCGTCCCAACTACCGTCCGATGAAGATAAACCAGAACGTCCGCCACTTCGCCTCGCGGAAGGCGCTCGAGCTTCCGGTCGTCTCCGACATCGTGAAGCAGAAGCTCGTGGACCTCCACACCCGCATCTTCCTCGAGAAGGCCGACGAGGCCCACCGCGAGGAGCGCAGGGAGCGACTCGACGCCTTCTTCGACGCGACGATGGACACCTACCTCGCGGCGCTCCAGCAGGGCGCGCCCGAGGCCGAGGCCCGCGAAATCACCCACATTCAGGCCAACTTCGACTTCTACAACCACGGCTGGACCGAGATGATGGAGTTCCCGAGCGACGAGTTGGACGACCACTACGACCGCTACCGGGAGTTCTTCGAGCGCCACGGCATCGCCATCGAGGACCCCCTCGGCGAGTTCGAGCCCGCGGGCGGCATCCCGGACGCGCCCTCGACGCCCGAGAAGCTGGACGAGCCGGAGCATCCCTACGCCGAAGGCGGCTTCGCCGACGACGTGTACGTGCAGGGTCCAGACGGCGAGGTTCGCGTGGGTGGGCAGGACGAACCCGAGGACGTGAGCGTGACGGACGCGCCCGGCGTGAGCGACGAGGACGCCGAAGCGTAACCCGACCGTCTGCGGACGAGGAGAACGGCGTCCCGTTCACCGCGCGCCGCTACCGGCCGATTCCGCGAAAGTTCGACGGACCGGCACCCTCACGGGGCGGTCTCACTCCTCGCTTTCTTCGTCGTCTTCGCCGTCGTCGGGCATCGCCTCGTCGGCCGCGTCGCTGACGCTGGATTCGGCGTCCTCGACTTTCTCCTCTGCGTCCTCCGCGGTGTCGGCGGCCCGTTCCATGTCCTCGGAGACTTCCTCTCCGCCCTCCTGCACGCTGTCGGCGGCCATCTCGCCGCGCTCGCGAACCTGCTCCGCGGCGGCCTCGCCGCCCTCCTGGACTCGCTCTGCGGCCATTTCGCTCCCCTCTTCGATGCGGTCCGCGGCCTCTCCCGCGACGGCCTCGGTCCGCTGGGCGGCCTCTCCCGAGCGGATGGCGGTTTGGTCGGCGACCTCTCGGACCCGGTCGGTCGCGCGACCGACGGTTTCGCCGACCGACTCCGACCGCTTGCTCATCGCGTAGCCGAGACCGACGACGACCCCGAGGAGGAAGAGCCTCGAAAGCATGCCGCGTCCGCCACTGCTCCCGTCCGATTCGAGGTCGGCCTCGGGGGCCAGTTCCGTGAGCGCTTCCGTCGCCTCGGACGACCCGCGCCGACCGCGAAGGTAGTTCATCGCCGCGCCGAGGTCCACGAGGAGGAACGTTCGGACGATTTCGCCCTCGCGGGAGTCGGCCGACATCCCATCACCGTCCTGTATCGCCATCTTGACCGCCCGTACTATCTGGCCGCGCGCGCCGTCGTCCATCGCTCGATTCTCCCCCGTGATTTCTGACAAAATACCACTCATTGTTCTCCCACGATACCGATAAGCGAAATTCGCTGAAAAGGGTTCTGGGCGTTTTCCGGGACGTAGGGGTTCGACTCCACTGATTACGTCTCAAAACGTCCGGTTCCGACGGGCGTCACTCCGGGCTGACGACTTCCTTGCGACCCGCAATCCTGTCCGCGCACTCGTAGCCCGCGACGATACCGCCGTTCAGACTGCGCTCGGGGTACTGCGCTCTGCTGGCCATCCCTGCGTAGTAGAGTCCGTCCGCGACTTCCGCCGAGAGGTCGTAGGGAATCACCATGTCGAGGTAGCCGCGCTCGTAGATGGGGGCGGCGCGGGGGTTCTTGGCGAGGCGGAACTCCTCGACGTGCGAGCGGTCCCAGTCGGGGAACATCTCCTCGATGTGGCCGAGCCAGAGGTCCTCGACTTCGCTTTCGTCCATCTGCCAGAGGTCCTCCTCGTAGTCCTGGATGTAGCTGGCGACGTACAGCAGGTGGTCGCCGCCGTAGTTCTCCGGCGGCATGTAGTTGGTGTGCTCGATGAGCGCGCCGAACGGCGCGTCGTGGGCGACGTTCAGCCAGTAGGTGTCGGTCAGCGCCTCGTCCATCGTCACGAGCGCACAGACCGCGCCCTGGAAGTCGATGTCGCACTCGTAGCCACAGAGGTCTTCGAGGACGTTCGGCATCGCGGCGACCACCACGTCGTCTACGGCGTAAGTCTGAGTGGTCGCGCCACCGTCGGCCTCGGCCTCTGCCTCGGCCGCTCGGTCCTCCCCACTCGCGGTGGACGCGCCGTCCGCGACCTCCACGGTCATCTCGCTGACCGCATCGTCGTCGAGGTTGAGGTCCGTGACCCGCGCGTTCGTCGTGATGTTCTCGCGACCCACCGCGTCCACGAGGGCGTCGAGCAACTGGCCGAACCCGCCTTCGAGGTAGCCCAGCGGTTCGCCGCGCAACAGGTCGCGCTCGCCGCGGAACTTGATGCGGCCGAGCAACCACGCCGCGCTCACGTCGTCTTTCCGGTCGCCGAACTTGGCGTCGAGCAGTGGCTCGAAGAACCCCTCGTATACCCCGTGAGAGGTGTGTTCGCGTAGGAACTGCTCGATGGGGACGTCCTCGAAGTCCTCCAGATTCTCGTACGTGTCGAACTTCGGAATCCCGCCGCGAACGTCTATCTCCTGGGTGAGCATCGCGAGGCGGAACTTGTCGTAGACGCTCATGTGGGGGTAGGCCAGAATCTCCCACGGCTTGTCCATCGGGTAGACGGTCCCGTCCCAGTAGTACGCGTTCTTCCCGATGGGCCACTCCAGCCTCTCGCCGAGTCCCAACTCGCCGATGAGGTCGATGATGGTCTCCTCGGAGGCCGAGAGGTGGTGATAGAACTTCTCGACGGGGTCGCCCGCGGTCTCGTACACCGCCGCGAGGCCGCCGATCTGGTCGCTGGCTTCGAATACCTGCACGTCGTGTCCGTGTTGCTGGAGGCGGTAGGCGGCCGCGAGACCCGCGATTCCCCCACCGACGACACCTTTCATACAGTAGCGTTCGCCGCGGCCCGGCAAAGGTCTTATTGAAGCCGCCGGGGTGTCGGTGGTTGGATAGCTTCCGGACGGTCGGCGGTCTCGGTTCCGTTCTGACACCCTTTTTCAGTCCCGACTGCGTACCTCCGGTATGACCCGATTCGACGCCGCGACGCCCGACGAGCGCCAGAAGCTGTTCGCAGAGGGCGTCGTCGCCCACCGCGAGCGCGCCAGTCCGTTCGTCACGTTCGAGGCCCACGTCGACGCGAGAGCCGACGAGGAGACCCCGGACTCGGACGCCGAGGGCGACGAGCAGGAACCGGAGGAAGCCCCGCCGTGGATTCAGTTCGGCGACGGAACGCTCAATTTGGACTGCACCGACGACGAGCTAGACGCGCTCAAATCCCTGCTCGGCGAGTTCCCGGCGTTCAAGATAGACGAGTTGACGCGGCCCGAGGAGGCCGAGGGCGTCAACGTCCGGGTGTCCGCGCTGGCCGACCCGAACCGAGTCGCCCAGTGCGTCGAGCGCGTCTTCCGGAAGGTGTACGACCGGCCCGAGGGATACCGGGCGTGGGTGGCGGCCGTCTGAACGCGGGTCGGTCGCCCGACGCTCCGACCGCTTTCGACACCCCGGTTGCGTTCAATGGTTTTATTTCCCGAGTGTAGCGTTTATAGACCGATGCCCATCGCCGAGGACATGTGTTCGATTACGTTAGCTCACGCAGACGAGAAACTCCGATACTTCGTCCGCGCTGACCCCGACGATGGCGACTCCAGCGAGGTGGACGTCCTCCACCTCCGCGAGGACCTCGACTGGACCGACCGCCGCCAGCGCGAGGTCGAGTCCGAACTCCTCGAACTCGTAGCCAGCGAGAGCTACGAGGAGCTGATGGGTTCCGAGAACGTCAACCAGATAATCAAGGTCGCAGACACGAAGATACTGTTCACCGGATTCGTGGACGACGTGGTGGTCATCGCCGCCTTCGAGCGCGGTATCCTCCCCGCTCTGCCGACGGTCGTGGCCGATTTCCGGGAGTACATGCGCGATAACGACGTGTCGTTCATCGCGCTCGACGCCTGAGGCGTCGGTCCTCGGTAATCATCCTCGGTCGGTAACCGCGCGGAAGTCGGCCGCCGTGAGACTCGCGCCGGGCGATACTCAGTCCATCTGAATGTACGTCCGCGTCGTCCCCACGTCCTCGAGTGCGTGTATCCCGCCGGTGACGACTTTCTGGAGGTCGCGAACCGTCTCGGCTTCGATTTCGGCGATGACGTCGAAGTCCCCGGCGACGACGTGGGCCTCCGTGACGCCCGGTACGTCGCGGAGCGCCGCCGTGACGCCCTCCGATGCTCCCGCTCCCGTGATGATTGCCGTGTACGCACGGACCATGGCCCCGCTACGACGACTGTTAGGAAAGCGTTGTCGCCGGGTAGAGTGACGGCTCGTCGCCGACAGGACGCCAGCCTCGTCGCCGAATTAGATAATCTCTGCCACACGACGTTTCCGTGCGGAGGTCGAATCCGACGCATGAGCCTCGTCGCGGAGTTCTCGGTGCCGACGGGCGACTTCGCACTCGACAGTGCGCTCGACGCTATGCCGGAGATGCGAATCGAAGTCGAGCGACTGGCGACTCACAGCAGGGAGTGGGTGATGCCGTTCGTCTGGGCGACGGGCGGCGACCTCGACGACTTCGAGTCGGCGATGGCGGACGACGAGACGGTCGCCGACGTTGAGACGCTCGACCGGTTCGAGGACGGTGCGCTGTACCTCGTCGAGTGGTCCGAGACCGTCGAGTCGCTCGTGGACGAGATGATAGACCGGCACGCCGTGGTTCAGGAGGCGGCGGCCGACGACGAGTGGTTCTTCAAACTCCGGTTCTCCGAAGAACAGCACCTCTCGTCGTTCCGCGACCACTTCGGGTCGAACTTCGAGCTCCACCGGAAGTACCGGGCCAGCGAACCCAGACACGGCGAGTTCGGGCTGACTTCCGAACAGCGCGAGACGCTGGTGGTCGCCTCCGAACTGGGGTACTTCGCGGTCCCGCGCTCGGCGACGGTCGAGGACATCGCCGCGGAACTCGACATCTCGGCGAACTCGGTCTCTCAGCGGCTCCGGCGCGCGCACGACGCACTGGTCTGCAACACGCTCCGCATCGACGGCCGAGACCGCCCCGCCTGATACATGGCATTAATATTAATGCCGTGGTCTTACGGTGACGTTCTGTCAACCAACGGGTGGATGACAGGGCTGCCACAGGAAGGGCGCGTAGCGACGACGATGGGTTGCACGACACGGCGACACGCTTCTCTACAACGATGGGAGTAGTCACGGCCTTCGAAATCGAGGTTCCGGCGTCGGCGCTCGCGCTCGGCGAGACGTTCGAGCGCGCGCCCGACGCCACGGTCCAGTTAGAGCGCACGGTCGGCGACCCCGACGACCGAGTGAGCATGTCGGCGTGGGTGTCTGACGTCGGAGACCGCTCGCCCGCCGACCTCCTCGAAGCGGACTCGACTGTCGCCGCGGTCAACCGCCTCGGGTCGGACGACGGCGCCGAACTCCTCGAACTGGAGTTCGAAGGACCCATCTGTCGGTTCGCCAGAACGGTCTTCGACCGGGGCGGAGTGATACTCCGCGCGACCGCGGAAGGCGGCGTCTGGCAGATGCAGTTGCGGTTCGCGGACAGCGACGACGTGGCCGAGGCGTTCGACGACGAGTTCACCCGCGAGTTCGAGGCGACCGTCACGCGGTTGTACGGCTCCAACGACGCCCCGACGGCCGATACCGGACTGACCGACAAACAGAAGCAGGCGCTCGACGCCGCGTTCGATATGGGCTACTACGAGATTCCCCGGACGGTGGACCTCCGGGGCGTCGGCGAGCGACTCGGCATCTCCCGGCAGGCGGTCTCCGAGCGCCTCCGCCGGGGCCACGAACTGCTGGTCGCGGACCTCCTCGGCGAAAACGACGATAGCAGGTGAGCGGCGGCGGTCGGGAGCCGTCGGGAGACCGTTTTATGACCGCCAGTACGCCGGCGTCAGCAGGACCAGCACCGGCAGGATTTCGAGGCGACCGATCCACATCAGAAACACCATGAACAGCTTCGAGGTCGCCGGGAACGGGAGGTAGCTGTTCATCGGCCCGACGATGCCGAACCCCGGTCCGACGTTGCCCAGCGTCGCGGCCACCGCGCTCATCGCGTCGAGCGCGACCAACTCCATCCCGGTGCGGGCCGCGTCGAAGTAGACGACCATCGCGGCGACGAAGAAGATGAGCAGGTACAGCAGGGTGAAGGCGTAGATGCCCCGGACCGCGCGCTCGTCCAGCGCCCGGCCGCCGAGTCGGACCGGCCGGACCGCCTCGGGGTGGACCGTGGTGAACAGTTCGCGCTTGATGGACCGGAGGATGACCAGCCAGCGCACGATTTTGACCGCGCCGCCGGTCGAACCCGCCGACCCGCCCACGAACAGCGCGACGAACAGGACGTACTGGGCCGGATTCCCCCACTCGGCGAAGTCCACGCTGGCGTACCCGGTCGTCGTGACGAGCGAGACCACCTGAAAGACGGCGTGGCGGAGCGCCTTCTCGATGTTCCCGGAGAGCGGTTCGACGGCGGTGGGTTCGGGCGTCCCGCCGACGAACAGCAGGGCGGCGACCAGTCCAGCGAAGACCGCCAGCACGCCCAGATAGAACCGGAACTCGTTGTCTTCCGCGAACGCCTCGGGGTCGCCGTTGAACGCGTGCCAGAACAGCGCGAAGTTGGTGCCCGCGGCGACCATGAACGGGATGATGAGCCACTGGACGGCCGCCGAGAAGTACTCGATGCTCCGGGCGGCCGGGGAGAATCCGCCGGTCGGCATGGTCGTCAACCCGTGGGCGACCGCCTGGTACGGGGTCATGTTCGGTGCGACCCCCACGAGGTGGAGACCGAACAACAGGAGGATTTCGAGCGCGGTGATGGCGATGTACAGCTTCCAGAGTGCGCGTGCGGTCTCGGCGATACGGGGCGTGAGCTTCGTGATGCCGGGACCGGGGGCCTCGGCGTCCATCAGTTGCGCACCTCCGACCGAGAGTTCCGGCAGGATGGCCACCGCCAGCACGACGATTCCCATGCCGCCGAGCCACTGCGTTTGCTGTCGCCACATCATCAGCGCCCGCGAGTGGTCCTCGAAACCGATGTTGCCCATCACGGTCGCTCCGGTGGTCGTGAACCCGCTCATCGACTCGAACAGCGCGTTGACCGGCTGAGCGACGGTCCCCTGCCCCGCGATGACGTACGGCGCGGCCCCGATTATCGACACCGCGAGCCACGTCAGCGCGACCATCAGGAACCCCTCGCGTGCCCCGAGGTCCGGGTCGTCGTCCAACCGTTCGAGACCCCACCCGATGCCGACCGCCAGCGCCATCGACGCGACGAACGTCGTCACGCCGTCGCCGTAGAACACCGCCAGCGCGAGCGGAAACGCCATCGCCACCGCCAGCCACTTGACCACGGTGCCGACGAGGCTCACGCTCGCTCGCCAGTCTACGCGTAGGTTCATCGCCGACTCACCCGTCGCCGACCGCTCTCTTCCCGACTCGCTCGTCGCGTCATGGCTACGATTTCGCTCCTGTCATGATTTCCAGTTACAATCGTTCGGAGACCGCTTCGAGCGCGTCTCGACCGACGAACGCGACGACGTGGTCGCCGGGTTCGATAATCGTGTCCCCGCGCGGCACGACGAACCGCTCGTCGCGCGTGATGGCACCGATGACGAACTCCTCGGGGAGGTCCGCGACCGCCTCGCGGATGGGCCGGCCGACCAGAATCGAGTCGCCGTCCACCTCGACTTCGAGGACCTCGGCCCTGTCGTTCTCGATGAGCGCGACGTTCTCGGTGTGGAGTTCCCGCGTGAACCGCGTAATCTCTTCGGCGGTCACCTCGCGGGGGTTGACGCCCACGTCCACGCCGACCGTCTCGAAGACGTCGACGTAGTCGCCGCTCTCGACCACCGCGACGGTCCGGCGCGCGCCCAACTGCTTCGCCAGCACCGAGACCAGCAGGTTCCGCTCGTCGCTGTCGAGGGCCGCGACCACCGCGTCGGCCTCGTTCACGTGTTCGCGCGCGAGGAACTCGGCGTCCGTCGGGTCGTTCTCCATGACGACGGTGTCGGGCAACTCCTCGGCGAGTTGCCGGGCGCGCTCGTGGTCCTGCTCGATGAGTCGCGGATGGAGGCCCCGCTCCTCCAAGAGTCGCGCGGTGTGGTAGCCGATATCGCTCCCGCCGATGATGACCAAGTCCTCGTTCCGGGAGAGCGTCTCCCTCGGCGCGATTTCGCGGGCGAACCCCTGCACGCTCTCGGGGCTTCCGATGACGACCACCTTGTCCGACGCGCGGATGACCGTCTCCCCGCGCGGTATCTCGACGTCGCCGTCCCGCAGGAGCGCGGCGAACGTCAGCGAGTCGAAGCGGTCGGCCTCCCGGACCGTCTGGTCGGCGACCGGACTCTCCGGGCCGACCTCGAACTCCGCCATCTGGACCCGACCGCCGACGAACGGGTCCACGTCGCGGGCCGCGGGGAGACCGATGACCCGAACGATGTCCTCGGCGGTCAGCAGGTTCGTACAGACCATGAAGTCCACGCCGAAGGCCGTCCTGTCCTCGGCGTGTTGCCACGTTTCGAGGTAATCGACGTTCTTGACCCGCGCGATGGTGAACGGGTCGTCCACGGTCTTGGCCGTCCCGCAGGCGACCAGATTCGTCTCGTCGCGGTCCGTACTGGCGATTATCATGTCGGTCCGCTCGACGCCCGCCTCTTCGAGGGTGTCGAGCGAGGTGCCGTCGCCCTGGATGGCGAGCACGTCGAGCGAGTAGGTCAGCGCGTCCACTCGCTCGCCGTCCATGTCCACGACGACGACCTCGTGAGTGTCGGCCAGACTCGCCGCGATAGAGGACCCGACCTCACCTGCCCCGATGATGATGATGTGCATCAGTAGCCTCCCTCATTATTGACGGTTTTTATGGGGCGCACCGTATCACTATTTCCGTTCGGCGACGAGCGCGGCCCGGCCGCGGCCGGGCCGCGCGGCCGCTGAGAAACAGTCGTGATGTTCCAGAAACCCACAGACCCATTTTAGAACGGTTCAGGCTTCCACGTCTGTTCGGCGCGGTCCGCTCAGCACGAGCGGACCGCGCCGAGGTCGCCCGACTCGCGCGCTCCGCGGCAGATTCGGTCTACGAGACGCGCTTGGCGACCGAGGTCGGAAGCCGAAGCGTCTCGCCGTCCACCACGAGATTGTCGTAGTACACGTCCAGCGTCGCGGGGTTCACCGCGTCGCCGTGGCCGACGCCGACGCGGACGAGGCGCGCCTCCGCGCCGAAGCGCGCGACCGCGTCGCTGAAGTTCCGGCCGTCGTAGCCCGATTCGAGGTCGGTGTACTCGAACCAGTTACCGCCGGCGAGACGGGCGGCCACGTCGAAGGTCCGCCACGACTCGCTCGGCGGGTCGCTCCCGTCGTCGCTGGTCAGGTACATCCCGTGTCGCCCGTCGTCGTTCTCGACCACCAGAAACGTCTCGTCGGGCGCGAGGCCGCCGCTCGGGTCGTCCGAGTTGACGTTGTTCGGACCCTCGTAGTAGTCGTAGCGGAGTTCGCCCAGACTCCCCAGCGTCGGTTCGCCGCTCGGCGCGACTATCGACGCCGCGTAATCGACCGTCGAGTTCCCGCTCGACGTGACGTGAATCGGGTTCGGATGAGAGCCGTCCTGCACGTCGGTCCCGCTCTCGACCGTCGCGGTGTACGACCCGTCGCCGTTGAGGTCGAACAGCGTGACCCCCGGCGGAAGCTCCGTGTTCACCTGCTGGAGCGCCTCCCGTTCGATTCGGTCGGCGTTCCGTCGGCTCCGCGCCGCGTCGTTCGCGCCCGGCGCGTCCGATTCGCCGCGCTCGGCCGCCCCGCTCCCGACGACCGCCCCGCTCCCGACCGCACCCACTGCGGCGGCCATCCATCGGAGGACCGCCCGTCGCTCCCGGTTCATGCCGTTCGACACGACTCCCATCCGTTTATGTCTACTTCCCGATTCTCCCGTCGGTCCGACGACGAGGAGCGACTCCGAGTCACGGTCAGTCGCCGCCGATGCGGAGGGTCACTTCGAGCGGCCCGTCCGACCGGTCGAACGCCAGCGACCCCGAGTACCGGAAGTCGTCGCGCGCCTCGCCGCCGACCGCGCCCCGGACCGTGTTGCCGTCGATGTCGTCGCCGTCGTCCGCGAGGTCGCCCTTCTCGACGCGACCGCTCACGCGGAACTTGTACTCGACCGACTCGCCTCTCGCCCGAATCGTGACGGTGTTCGGGAGGTCGCGCTCGTCTTCCGTCGTGTCCTCGAAGAGGTCGCCGTCCACGTACACCTTCCCCGGCCCGTCGAGTTGCAGGTCGGTCGGGTCGCCGGTGAACAGCCAACTGTCGCACCGCCCGTCGCCGACCGCGCCGCGCGCGGTGTTCTCGTCCACGAGGTCGTCCCCGGCGTCGCTCTCGTAGGTCCCGCCGCGCTTCACCCGCCCGCTGACGCTGACCTCGTAGGAGAAGGTCGCCTCGCCCGCCGCACAGAAGGTAATCTCGCGCCACCCGGTCGCGCCCGCGGTCCCGGCGACCCCGGCACCCGCGAGGCCCGCGGCCGCGGTCCCCTTCAGGAGCGTCCGTCGGTCGAGGCTCCCGGTCGGTGTCGCGCGTCGGTCGTCGGTCCCGTGAGTCTTCCCGCCCGCCTCGGGCGTCGGTTCCTCGCCGGTCGATAGGTTGGTCATTGCTCGCACACCCCAGTTCGACTGCTGGACCGCGAACGGTATCAATCCGGACGCTCCTCAAGTCGGATTCGGTCGCCTTGGGGGCGAGTTAACGCAGATTCATCGAGATTCGCGCGCGAAACCCGAGGTTTCCGAAATCAACTCCGGATGGACCCCGCGACACGCCCGGTTTCTCCGCACGTCAGTGCCTCCCTCGCGTGTCGGACGCGGTAGGTGCGGCGGGTGCGAGGGGTGCGGCGCACCGACGCCGCGCCCGCCGCGCTCAGGTCCCGTCGAACGAGAGCGGCTCTGCGGCCTCCCAGCGCGGCGCGAACGTCTCGCGGACGCCCGCCGCGAACTCGGGGTCCTTCATGTCTATCATGGCGAACGCCTCGCCCGGATTCAGGGGGTTGGCCACCTCGATGCAGACCTCCACGTCGTCGATGAGGTTGAAGGTGCCCTGCAGGTCCTCGGCGGTCCGGACCTTGAACTGCGGGTGGTCGGCGAACGTCTCGGTGTAGCGCCGGCCGACGCTCGGGGGGAGCGTCTCCACCAGACCGGGCGTCATCAGGAGCGAGATTTCGACGCCGCGGTCGAGCGCAGATTCGAGGTGCTGGGAGACGAGTTCGCCCACGTCGCCGATGTCGAACTGCGCGGAGGAGTCGCCCGCGACCATGACTATCTGGTCGTCGGCCGCGTCGAGGCGTTCGACCAGCAGGTCCGTGGACTCCTCGGGACCGACGGCCGCGGTCCAGAACCCCTCCTCGACCGGTTCGCCCGCGTCGAGTTCCTCGGTCAACTCCTCGACGATGGCCTCGTACTGCTCGGCCTGCTCCTCTAACTCGTCGAGTTTGTCGTCGAGCAGACGGTTCAGCGCGGTCTCGGGTTCGACTGCGACGTACTTCTTGGGCCGACTCGCGCTCTGGGAGCGCGCGAGATTGTGGGTCTCCAGACTGCTCAGCACGTCGTAGATGCGGCCCATCGGTACCTCGCTCGCGCGCGACAACTCTTTCGCGGTGGTCGGTCCGGCGTCCAACAGCGCCCGGTACGCTCGCGCCTCGTACTCCGAGAGGCCGAGGTCTCGTAGACTCGCCATGTAGGGGGCAGACGCTCACCGCCTATAAACTCTCGGACTGTTGCAAGTTGAAACGGAGGGACGACGAAAATCACTCGGTCGCCCGACCGTCACCCGGTCGGCGGAATGCCACTCGGTCGCTGGAACTTCACTCGGGTCGGTCGCCGTTCAAGTCCGGGTCGAACAGGTCTTCGATGTTGCAGTCGAAGTAGTCGGCCAACTTGAACGCGAGTTCGATGGAGGGGTCGTATCGCTCGCGCTCGATGGCGTTTATCGTCTGGCGCGTCACCCCGACCGCCGCCGCGAGGTCGGCCTGACTGATGCCTTCGGCGTCCCGACGGTCTCGAATCGTGTTCTTCATGAGCGATACCTGAGAGCGCCGTAGACGACCGCGAACAGCACGTAGACGACGATGAAGCCGTAGAGGACGGGCCAGACCATGTCGGGGAGCGCGTAGTCGCTGACCTGCGGGAGGAGACGGCCCACCGACGCGGTAATCGCCAGTATCGGCGCGAGTATCGTGAGCGTCCACCTGCTCGCTCGCTCTTCGAGCGCCCGGTCGCGCTCGTCGAACAGCGTCACCGAGGAACCGAACAGGACGGCGAAGAACCCGATGACCGCGACCCAGTAGACGGCTTCGCTGACCAGCGGGTAGCCCAGCACTTCTCTGAGCAGGAGCGCGACGGCGACGCCTCCGAGGAGGACGCCGTACATCAGGCGACGGTACTTGCGTTGCTTCGAGAGGGGATTCGAGTCGGATGTGGGGGTCTGTGTCATGGTTTCTGGATGCGCCGCGGTGTAAACCGAGCCTGTCGTAAAGTTCTCTTTACAGTAAAGAAGGCTTTACACAACCACTTAAACCTGACGTTGACCGGAAACATCGACTTCAGTGGCTTCTATCGCCCGAAAATGAGAGAATGGAGGTCGAGACGGCTACTCGGTCAGTTCGGCCACGCGCTCGCTCAGTTCCTCGGGCGTCGTCACCGGGTCCGAACGCTCGCCGTCCACGACGACCACGGCGCTCCCCGCACCGAACTCCTCGCGTACCGCGTCGGCGTCCGGAACCACGACCTTCTCGTGGTCGGCGATTCGCATCGCGGCGCGGTGGAGGTCCGACCCGGCCTCGTCGGCGACTTCCACGACGAGGGGGTCCCGGCAGAGTCGCGCCGCGGCGGTGGCGTAGGACGCGACCTGCACGCCCAAGCGGTCGGCGGCGTCGGCGAACGCCGCTATGGCCTCCTCGGCGACCTCTCGGTAGCGGTCCTCGCCCGTGAGGAGCGCGAGGTCGGCCAGCGCGTCCGCGAGTTCGGCGTTGTGGTCCAGCGGGCGCAGGGGTCGGTCGAGCAGACCCGGTCCCTCGCGGGGACCGTCCACGAACGCGCCGGACGGCGACGAATCGCCGTCCTCGCCGTCCTCGCCGCTCTCGCGCAACGCTTCGAGCGCGTAGTCGGCCACCTCGCGCGCCGCGTCGAGGTACCGCTCGTCGCCCGTGACCTGCCGGGCGGTCGTGAGCGCGCCGAGCAGGTGGGCGTGGTCGGCGAGCAGTCCGGACTCGCTCTCGTCGCCGGTCTCGCTGGCGTCGAAGTGTGTGACCTCGCCGTCCTCGACCAGTTCGGTCAGGACGTACTCCAGCGCGCGCTCGGCGTAGTTGCGGGCGCGCTCGTCGTCGGTGTAGGCGTGGTAGGTGAGCAGCGCGTCGGCCGCCATCGCGTTCCAGTCGGCGAAGGCCGTCGGGTCCACCGCAGGCGGGTCGGCCGCCTCGCGGTCGCTCGGCGCGAGGTCGTAGTAGCCGGGTTCGTCGGTTTCGTCGGATTCCGCGTCCCCGTCGTCGCCGCCCTCGGGCACGTCCGGCGAGTCGCCGGGGGCCTGACTCCCCGCGAAGGCGTCGGTGGCGCCGTTCCAGAGGGTCGTGGTCAGGTACTCGATGGCGCGCTCGGCCGGGTCGCGGTACTCGTCGTCGCCGGTGTAGAGGTAGGCGTTGGCGAACGCCCGGACCAGCGCGGCGTTGGTCGAGAGCAGTTTCTCGTGGTGGACCTCTGTCCAGTCGCGGCTCTCCGCGAACCGGAAGAAGCCGCCGTCGTAGTCGTCGGCGAGGTGGCGCTCGACCGCGGTGAGGGTGGCCAGCGCCTGCTCGCGCTCGCGCTTCAGCGCGAACTCGATCGTGCGCGGGAGCGGGAACTTCTCGCTGTCGCCCCACCCGCCCCACTGCTCGTCGAACTTCTCGCCCAACTGCCCGGCGACCAACTGCTCGATTTCGGGCGAGAGTTCGCCCGCGGGCGGGTCCTCGCGGAGGATCCGCGGGATGCGCGCGGCGTCCTCGCCCTTGTGACTCCAGAGGTCTCGCACGCGCTGGACGACCTGCCGCATCCCGTCGACGCCGAGGTAGGTCGCGCCCGTCAGGAGGTCGCCGTCCGGCGTGCAGAAGACGGTCGAGGGGAACCCGCCGACGTTGTACCGCTCGCGGACCCGCGGCTGGCGGTCGATGTCCACGCGAACCGGCACGAACGAGTCGTTGACGTTCGCGGCGACCATCGGGTTGCTGTACGCCTCGCGGTCCATCTCGTGACACCACGAACACCACGTCGCCGACAGCGAGAGCAGGACCGGTTTGTCCTCGTCGCGGGCCTCCTCGAAGGCGGCCGCGCCCCACTCGCGCCACTCGACTTTGGTCTCCTCGGCGCTTTCGTTCATGCGTCGGCGTTGGGAGCGGGCCGGGATGGGTCTTGCTATGTCGGCGCTTCGGGGTGGGTTTCGTGATCGGTTTGGACCGTCTCTTACACGACCTCCCCCGCCGAGCGAATCGCCCCGAGCGAGACGCTTACGGTCCCCCGCCACGAAGACCGACGCGTGAAACGGGAGCCGCTCCTGTTCGGGCTGGCGGCCGTCCTCGCGGGCATCGCCACGCTCGAATTCGTGCTGGCGTTCGTCTACACGCCCGCGCTGTTCGCCATCGCGGTGCCGTTCGGCGTGGCCGCCTACCTCGTCTGGTACCACGCGAGCGGTCGGCTCCACGAGCGCGTCGTAAGCGGTCGCGCCGGGAGCTACCGCCGCGCCGACCCGGAGACCGGCGGGTTCGGTGCCGGGCCGCGCGATTCGTTCACGGGTCGCCGTGGCTTCGACGCCGACGGCGGATTCGACGGCCGTGAGGCCCGCGACCGACGCGCTCGCGGTGCTGCGGGCGGGCGGGGCGGACGGGGCAGACGGCGCGCCCAGACGGTCGGCGACACCGGACCGACGCCCGCGGAGGCCTATCGCGTCCTCGGACTCGACGGGGACGCCGACGCCGACGACGTGCGGCAGGCCTACCGCCAGAAGGTCAAGTCGGTCCACCCCGACCGCGAGTCCGGCGACGAAGAGCAGTTCAAGCGCGTGAAAGAGGCCTACGAAGTCCTGAACGACCGGAACTGAGTCTCTCGGTCCGGAATCGGCCCCTTCTCCACTCGAAACCCCGCGACGGAATCGGCACGGCGTTCACCAGTCGGATTTATTACGGATGGGTCACAACACGTCGCTAACTTTCGCTCCGCCATGTCAGCGAACTCCCCGCAGTCCCGCGTCGTCGCCCTCGTCGCAGTCCTGCTCGTCGCCAGCGTCGCCCCGGCGCTCGCCCCGATTTCCGCCGGAACCGCCAGCGCGGCGAGCGCGGCGAGCGCGTCGTTCACGCCGAACGTCGTCTACGAGGAGCGCGGCGACGTGGCGAACATCACGGTGAAGACCAACGGCGGCGGCTTCGTCAACATCGGGTCCCCGTCGGACGCGTTCTGGTTGCGACTGAAAGTCGGCGGCGGAACGAACAAGATTACGTTGAACACGTATCGCGCGGGGATGGCGAAGAGCCGCGCGGGGATGGAGAAGGCCGTCTCCGGCGGCACGCTGATGGATTTCGGCGTCTCGGAACTGAACCAGCCGCTCGGTGCCGCCAAGTACTCGATGAACGTCACGAGGAACGGCAACGAAGTCGGAGTCGGCGCGCTCGTCATCGAAAAGCGGAAAACGTTCGGCTTGTCCAAGCAGATCGCGCCCACGGGCGTCGGTGTGAAGAAACTCACCTCGAAGAAGGGCTTGGAGAAACACGCGGTCGCGCCCGGCGGCACGGTCGCTCACGACGACTGGTTGCTCGTCCGCGTCAACGCGACCGGAGTCAAGGGTGCGCTCGGTCCGGCCACGCTAGGCGGGAACGACGACGTGATGCGCGTGCGTTTCGCCCAGACGAACCCGCCGCTGAACGACGACCCCAACCGGTTCTACGGCGCGTCGGTCGAGCGCGTCTTCACTCTCGCCGACCGTGAAGGGTTCTACCTCGCAGTGGACACGAGTAGCCACGCCATCGAACCCGGCGACGCGTACCGCGTCGAGTTCGTCGTTCCGAAGGAGAGTCCGCTGACGAAGAAGCGCGAGAACGTCTCGACCGAAATCAAGGTCGTGGGCCGCCGAGTGGACGTAAAGCGTAACGGACCGGGCGAGAAGGTCGTCGTGGACGGAAAGACGACGATTCGCGGAAACACGTCGCTGACGCCCGGTTCGACCATCAACATCTCGGCGCGCGACGACGACGTCCCGCCGTTCCACATGGGTCGGACCGTCACGGTCACGAACGAGCGGACGTTTGCGACGACGTTCGACTTCTCGGACGTCGAACCCGGCCGCGAGTTCGAGATTCGGCTGGAGGACCAGAAGCGCACGATTCCGGCGATAGCCGCCATCCAGGCGACTCCGACCGCGACCACCACGACCGCGCCCGACCCGACGACGCGGACCACGACCCGGACGACGACCACGCCGCCGACGACCGAGACGACGAAGACGACCGCGGCGGGCCTGACCCAAGCCCCCGTGGACGGCACCCCGAAACCGCTGACTCAAGTGGCGAGCAAGAACGCGAGCGACGGCGACGATGGCGGCGGGGGCGGCGGTCTCGTCCCGGTCCCCGGATTCGGTCCCCTCGCCGGACTCCTCGCACTACTGGCGGGCGGCGTCCTCGCCGCCCGCCGGAGGTAGGCGATGTTTTTTATACGGGGGCTGAGGATATGAAGTCGAACACGCTTCCCCCGCGGTGAAATCATGTTGCAGGGAATGGACCAGTCTGAGTTCGGGCAGTTCGTTGCGGCCCTCTGGGAGCGCCAAGGCTGGCAGACGCAGGTCAAGAACGACGACGGCAGGACCTTCGTCGCGGTCCAGCGACCGAACGGCGGCGAAGAGGGCCTGTTGTGGGCGATTCCCGACGGCGAAGTCGGTGGGCAGCAGGTCCAGCAGTTCGCCAAGTTGTGCCAGCAGTACGAGGTCTCGGAGTCGGCCATCGTCACTGCGGGGACCGTCTCGGACCACGCAGAGAAGGTCTCGCAGGGGTCGGGCGTCGAACTCCTCGACGGCGAGGGCGTCGCCCGCATCCTGAAGCAAAAAGAGTGGACCGACCTCGCCGAGGAGTACGGCGACGGCGGTGCGAACGCCGAAGCGGAAACCGGCGGTGCGACGAGCGACGGCGACGGGTCGCCGCTCGACCAGTTGCGGGCGGTCGGCGACCGACTCGGGTCGAAACTCTCGGCCGCGCTCGGCGGCACCTCCGTCCCGGCGAAACCCGCCGTCGCGGTCGTCCTCGTTGTCGCGCTACTGGCCGCCGGCGTCCTCTCGGGCGTCTCGATTCCGTTCCTCGGCGGCGGTGGCGGCCCGGTCTCCGCCGAGTCGGTCTCGCCGGCGAACAGTACGACGACGCTCAGCGTCGCGTGGAACGCCCGCGTCACCGACACCATCGACCCCGACGAGAGCGACGGGAAGGCGTACCCCGCACCGCGGGGCAAGCAGTTCGTCCTCGTCAAGATGCGCATCAACAACACCGGCGACGCGAAGACCCCACTGAAGAAGTCGGCGTTCAAGCTCCGGACCGCCAACCGGACATACGGTCACCAACCGCTGGCCGAACACGAGGGCTTCATCGACTTCCCCATCTCGCCGAACCAGCGCTACGTCGGCTGGTTGGCGTTCGCGGTGCCCGAGGGGTCGTCCGGGACGCTGATATACGACCAGAACGCGACCGGCACCCCCGTCACCGTGGAGTTCACCCGCGATTCGAGCATCGACGTGAACGTCTCTCAGCGGTGATATTTTCCGGTGGCTCCGAGCCGTAAACCAATCCTGAGATGACCGGATTCGCCGGATAACGTGGGTAACGTAGACGTACGAACGCGGGCAAGGCTTTTGATGACTCCGCTCTAATCCCGTCACATGTGCCCGAACAGGGCCGCGTTGCAGCAGGCCCTCGAACGCGGCGAACAGGAGGGCGGCAGCGTCGAGTTCAAAGAGCGACTCACTCGGGAACTGCACCTCGCCGACGGCCGGATGGAGAGTCTGGCGGCCCAACTCCGCCACCGGGTCCTCTCCGGCGACGGCGAAGCGACCTACGTCGTGGGCGTGACCGACGACGGCGGCATCGCGGGAATCAGCCACGACGATTTCTCGGAGTCGATGGACGTACTGAGCCTGCTCGCGGAGGAGGCCGGCGCGCACATCGAGGACGTCCAGACGTGGGGCATCACCGACGGGACCGTCACCACGGAGGGCGAGGCCGAGGGACTCGTCGGCGTCGCCACGGTCCGGGAGGGCGCGATGCTCGACACCGACAGCGAACACATCGTCGTCGGGACCGCGGGCCACGTGGACCACGGCAAGTCCACGCTGGTCGGGTCGCTCGTGACCGGGCAACCCGACGACGGCGAGGGCGGCACGCGGGGGTTCCTCGACGTGCAACCCCACGAGGTCGAGCGCGGTCTCTCGGCGGACCTCTCGTACGCCGTCTACGGCTTCGACGGCGAGGGACCGGTCCGGATGGACAACCCCCACCGGAAGACCGACCGCGCTCGCGTGGTCGAGGAGTCCGACAAACTGGTCTCGTTCGTGGACACCGTGGGCCACGAGCCGTGGCTCCGGACCACGATTCGAGGGCTGGTCGGCCAGAAACTCGACTACGGCCTGCTGACCGTGGCCGCCGACGACGGGCCGACGAAGACGACCCGCGAGCATCTCGGCGTCCTGCTCGCCACCGAACTCCCGACCGTCGTCGCCATCACGAAGGCCGACGCCGTGACCGACGAGCGCGTCGCCGAAGTCGAGCGCGAGGTCGAGCGCCTGCTCCGGGACGTGGACAAGACCCCCCTGCTGGTGGGCCGCCACGGCGTGGACGCCGCCGTCGAGGAGATAAGCGAGAACGTCGTCCCGGTGCTGACGACCAGCGCGGTCACGATGGAGGGACTGGACGCGCTGGACGAACTGTTCGAGCGCCTGCCCAAGACGACCGCCCAGTCCGGACCCTTCCGGATGTACATCGACCGGACCTACTCGGTGACCGGGGTCGGCGCGGTCGCCTCCGGCACCATCATGTCCGGCGAGGTCGAGGCGGGCGACGAACTCCTGCTCGGCCCGATGGCCGACGGGTCGTTCCGCGAGGTCGAAGTCCGGTCCATCGAGATGCACTACCACCGCGTGGACGAGGCCAAGGCGGGCCGCATCGTCGGCATCGCGCTGAAGGGCGTCCGCGAGGCGGACATCGAGCGCGGGATGGTCCTCCTGCCGGCGGACGCCGACCCCGAACCGGTCCGGGAGTTCGAGGCCGAGGTCGTCGTCCTCAACCACCCGACCAGAATCGACGACGGCTACGAACCGGTCGTCCACCTCGAAACCATCAGCGAGGCCGCGACGTTCCACCCCGAGGGCGGCCAGCTCCTGCCGGGCGACTCGGGTTCGACGACGGTCCGGTTCAAGTTCCGGCCCTACCTCGTGGAGGAGGGCCAGCGCTTCGTCTTCCGCGAGGGCCAGAGCAAGGGCGTCGGCACCGTGACCGACGTGAACCCCGGTGACGACTCGAAGGCAGACCCGGACGCCGACTCCGGCGAGACCGAGTAGGAACGTGGACCGGAACCGACTCGTCACCCTCGCCACGAAGGCGTTCGCCGCGGCCCTGTTCGTCCTCAGCGCGCTCGGTCTCGTCGTCGCCGTCCGGACCGGCGATGGAATCGTCTCGGCTGGGTTCGCGGTCTACCTGACCGCGCTCCTGCTCGGTGGCGTCCTTCGGGATACGATGGACACGCGCAACTGGCAAGTGGCCTTCTTCGGCGGCGTCGCCCTGTGGGGCGGCTACGAGTACGCCACCGCGGGCGACCTGTTCTCGTTACTCCTCGCGGTGTTGGGCGTCGTGATGGTCGCGGCGAACCTGCTGGAGCTTCGGTAACGACCGCCGACGTTTTTCAGGCCGGAGCGCCCACTCCACGTCGTGACTCGACGGTCGACCTCCCGAGCGCGGTTCGACGTGACGCTCGTCTCCAAAGTGGTCGTCTCGCTCCTCTTTCTGGTCGCGCTGGCGGCCGCCGCGATGTCGGTTCGCGCGGACGGCTTCGACTCGCTGGCGACCACCGCGGGCAGTCTCTACGTCACCGGGGCGCTCGCGGTCGGCGTCCTCCGCGACGCGACCGACACGCGCCGCTGGCGAGTGGCGTTCTTCGGCGGCGTGGCCGTCTTCGGACTGGCCGAGTACGCGGCGTCGTCCGAGTGGTTCGACCTGCTTCTGGCCGCGGCGGGCGCGGCGATGCTCGCGGGGGACGCGTTCGACCGGTTCTCCGGGTGAACCGCAGTTCAGACGATGGCGACCCGGACGTAGTAGAACTCGCCGCGGTACGTCACGACCTCGATTCGGTCCTCGTCGTGGAACGAGAAGGCGTTCTGGTTCACGTTGCAGTCACAGCGGAGCGCGCGCTCGAACAGTTTCTGCCGTCGGTCCGATAGGTTCGAGAATTCGGCCCGACTGTTCGCGTCGTACTTCATCGCGGTCTCCTCGTCGATTCTGACGACCGACAGGAGTTGGTCGCCTTTCTCCGGGTCGGCGTCGGTCGTGGTCCACGCTTCGGTCGTGGTCGTCGCGGTCTCCGTCGCGGTCTCGGCGTCCGCCGTGGTCGGCGTGTCGGTCGCGGTCGGTTCCCCGGTCGGAACGACGCCGGCGCAACCGGCGAGGAGGACGGCCAGCGCGAGCGTTCCGATGAGGGCGGCGTTCGGTCGCATCTTCGAAGTCGTTTGCGGTCCCCCGGTAAACATCTTCTGTTGGAACCGGCCAAACGCGGGCGGTCAGTCCGAGCGCGCCCACTCCCGCAGCGACGACAGCGAGTGGTGTGGCTCCGGGTCGGGACTCGGCGTTCGGTCGTCCGCCGTGGGAACCCAGACCGACCGCAGGCCCGCGGCGTGGGCACCCGCCACGTCCGACGACAGGGAGTTGCCGACGTGGACCGCGCGGTCGCGCTCGACGCCCAACTCCGAGAGCGCGACCTCGAAGGGTTCCGGGTCGGGCTTGGCGGCCGCGTCGTGGCCCGCGAAGACGACCGCCTCGAAGCGTTCCGCGAGACCGGCCGACTCCAGCTTCGTGGCCTGCATCTCGGGCGGGCCGTTGGTCACGACGCCGAGCGCGTGGTCGGCCGCGAGCGCGTCTAGCGCTGCGGTCGCGCCGGGCAGGCACTCGACGCGAGCGTGGTCGCGTTCCGCCCGGAAGGCCTCGGCGACCGCCCGGCCGCGCTCGGGGTCCAAGCCCCGGTCCGCGGCGATGGCGGCGAAGCAGTTCGCGCGCCCCTCCGCGATGGAGACGCCGGGCGCGAGGTGGTCCTCGAATCGGTCGAAGTACTCCGCGACGTCGAAGAACGGTTCGACGCCCGCCGACTCGAAGGCGAGCGCGAGCAGTTGGCCGGGCGACCGTTCGTACTCCACGAGGGTCCCGTCGAGGTCGAACAGGACGCCCTCCGCGTCGGCGAGCGCGGAATCCTCGGCGAATGCAGCGTCATCGGCGAGCGCGGCGTCGTCTGCGAGCGCACTGTCGTCGGACATCTCTCGATAGCGCCGTGAACCGCGGACGGAAAAATCGTATCGGTCGCGCGAGGGGTGGTCGAAGCGAGTCGGACCGCGCCGGAGCCGCGTCGATTCGACGGATTGGAATCCGTCTCGGGGGTGTCAGCGGCGGAACGTTTGTCGTGCGGGAGGCCAAGCATTAAGTCGGGGCTGTGAGAATTCCGACCGAATGGCTGGCGAAGATGTCGGCGAGCCGTCTGGAGCGGACGACTCGCTGGAGGGGTGGCTCGACGCGAAGGCCGAGGAGTTGGGCGTGAACCGCGAGGAACTGCTCGCGCGACTCCGGAACGGCGACGCGCCCGAGGCCGTAGACGGCGAGGCGTTCGCGGCGCTCCAGCGAGAGTTCGGCGAGCGCCTGTCGGCGACCCGCGAGGAGTTCGAGACCCAACTCGCCGAAGTCGAGGCCGACCTCGCCGACGCCGAGCGCGAGTTCGACGAGAAGATTCAGGACGTGCGCGAGCGGGTCGTGCAGGTCAAACGCGAGACCGACGGGAAGGCACCCGCAGACCACGACCATCCGGACCTGCGCGAGCGGACCGCGACCGTGGCCGACCGCGCCGACCGCCTCGCCGACGAACTCGACGCGCTCGCCGAGACGGTCGAGGAACTGGACGAGCAGGTCCAGACTGGCTTCGAGAACTACGAGGACGTGCTGGAGTACCTGACCGACGCGACCGACGACCTCGAAACCAGACTCGCCACGCTCGCGGAGGTCACCGTCGAGTTGCGCGACCAGACCCAGACGCTGACCGCGCGCCACGCCGCCCGCGCTGCCGCCGACGAACTCGCGCATCTGGCCAACCGCCGGGGCGTCGAATCGGCCAAGTGCGGCCACTGCGGCGAGACGGTCCACGTCGGCCTGCTCGCCGAACCGAAGTGTCCCCACTGCGCCAGCACGTTCAACGACGTGGAACCCAAGCAGGGACTGTTCGGGTCGGCGAAACTCGTCGTCGGCGACCCGCCCGCGCTGGAGGGCGAGCGCGCCGACTGGGACCTCGGGAGCGTGACCGACGCCGAGAGTCCGGACGTCGAGGACGCCCTCGACGACGTTCTCGGGGAGGACGACGGATGAGCGACGAGCGCGACGAGCGGAGCGATTCGGAGCGCGACGGTCAGCGCGATTCGAAGCCCGACGACGGTGAGCGACCGACGCGGCGCGACGGCGACCCCGACGAACCGCTCGCGGACCTCGCCGCGGAGGTCCGCGAGCGGACGGGCGAGCGGCGCGACGGTGAGCGTCGGCACGGCCGCGGAGAACGCCACGGAGAACGTGACGAGCGCCGTGACGAACGAACCGACCGCTCGGAGCGCGAGGGACCGCTGGCCGACGTTGCCGCGGCGGTGGACGAGCGCCGGACCCGGAAGCGCGACGACGCCGACGCCTTCGAGTCGGTCGAGGTGGGCGAGGTAGACGGCGAACGACTCTGGGAGCAGTTGGCCGCCGGCGAGACCGACGGGACCGCCGGGGTCCCGACCGAGCAGTCCGGCGACGCGGCAGTCCCGACCGGGGAGAGCGACGCGGCGGACTGGAGTTCGGAGGCGGACTCGGCGGGTTCGAGCGGGGCGGGTTCGACGACGGACGCCACCGCCGACTGGGTGGCGGACGCGACCGACCGCGCCGCCGGCCGCGACGTGCGGACGATTCCGAAGACGACGTGTCACGGCTGTCCGCACTTCGGCGACCCGCCGGAACTCCACTGCACGCACGAGAGCACCGATATTCTGGCGATGGTGGACTCCGAGCGCTTCCGCGTCGCCGACTGTCCGATAGTGGTGGACGGCGAGGAGGACATCGGCTCCATCGCGGTCGAGGGCGGCGACGCGGGCGGGGGCGGCGACGTGAGCGACGGCGAAGGCGACGAGTGACGAGCGACCGCGGGCCGCGCTCGGCCGACCGGGTTATCTGCTCGGGGCGCGAACTCCGACCGTGTTCCAGCATCTCGGGGAGACGGCGCTCCGGCTGGTCGAGCAGTACGGCTACCTCGCGGTCGCGCTGTTCACGTTTCTGGAGGCGTCGATGCTGTTCCCGCTGTTGCCGAGCGAGGTAGTCGTGCCCGGCGCGGCCGCGCTCCTCGTCGGCGGGCCGGTGACGTTCGCGCTGTTCGTCGCCGCGGTGGTCGTCGGCACGACGGTCGGGAGCCTGTTCGCGTACCACGTCTTCGGCGAGCGCGGGCGCTCGGCGCTGGCGTCCCACGGCGGGTGGCTCCGGGTCTCGGAGGACCGACTGGAGCGGGCGACCGCGTGGTTCCGACGCTGGGGCGAGCATTCGGTCCTCTGGGGCCGCCTGCTCCCGATTCTGCGGTCGCTGGTCTCGGTTCCGGCGGGTCTCTCGGGGATGGCGCGCTGGAAGTTCACGCTCTACTCGGCGGTCGGCTCGCTCGCGTTCGCGGTGGTCGTGGCGACGGCCGTCGAAACGGGATTGAATCTAATCGGCATCGCGTGAGAAACCGGTGACTTCTCCGGACTCGGTTTCGCTCCCTTTCCGGTTCCTCGGCGGTGCGGCGGCGGTGGCGGTGCCGTGCGGTCGCGGTAACTCCGAGGCTCGAGCCTAAAGCTACTGTCTCTCACTTCTCACTCGTCGTCGCTCCGAGAACCCGGAGGCATCCCTCTCGAATCCGACGCGACCCCTCGAAAACCGCCGCCAGCGAGTCGAAATAGCGACGGAGAGAAATCGAGCGTGGCGCTTATCAGGAACCGCCGACTACCACCGGTTATGCAATTCTGCGACGAATGCGGCTCCATGATGAAGTCGATGGGGTCGAAGATGGTCTGTGCGAACGACGACTGTCAGGGCACCACCGACAAGGACGAGGAGGTGGCCGCCGAGTTCGTCTCGACCGAGGAGCAGAGCGGCGACGAGGTCATCGAGACCTCCGAGGACGCCAACTTCGAGGGGAAGCCGACCGCCGACGACGTGACCTGCGAGGAGTGCGGCCACGGCAAGGCGTGGTACACCATCAAGCAGACCGGCGCGGCCGACGAACCGCCGACGCGCTTCTTCAAGTGCCAGGAGTGCGGCCACCGCTGGCGCGAGTACAGCTAACCGCGGTCACTCGCCGACGGCGAGACGGCGACGAAACGTCAGTTCTCGCGCTCGGCGTCCCTCGCGGGCGGCGTCTTCGACACCACCGACCCCAGTTCGCCCCGGTGGTCCGCGACCGCCCGATACGCCGACTCGCGCAACTCCTCGTAGTCTGCGAAGTTCCGGAGGAATCCGACCAACGGGCCGAGTTCGTCGGCGACGTCCGACCGCACCAGCGCTTGTTCCAGCGACTCGCCGCAGGAGTAGACCTCGCCGTCGGCCAGCAGGTGCGAACACGTCTCGTAGTCGTCGGGCAGGCGCGTGCGCTGGTCGTCGGTCAGTTCCGAGAACCCGACGACCTCGAGGTCCGAGCGCCGTTCGAAGAAGTCGGCCCACCACGTGCAGAACCCGCAGTCGTCGTCGTAGACGAGCGTCGCGTCACTCATGGCGGGGACGACGGCGGTCGGCAACTAATTCCTACTGGATTCCGCCACTCGGCCGTCGGCGATACCGGGTGCCGAACGGCGGAGTGCCCCCGGCTTGCGACGGCAATAACTCGCGTCGCCCCCGTCCCGGCCGTCGAATCGACGCCCGACCCCTGTTTGCAGCAAACACCAAAGTATAAATATCATCGCTGGCTGTCTGACAGTGGATACAATGGGTGCGGACGTGACGGAGATCGTCGAGGCAGTGAAATCAGGTGACAGCACTGCCGACGTGGAGGCAATCGCCGACCACGACCTCCCACCGGAAGTCACGGAACTCGTCGAGGAGTACGAGCGCTTCGACGGCACCCGCGACCCGTTCCTCTGGAAGTGGTTTCACTGGCTGACGCCCCAGTTCACCTTCTCGTTCGTGCCCGACGAACACGTCGCCGACGCGCGGACGGCGAAGATGCTCGCGGGCGTCTTCATCACCATCGTAGACGACTTCCTCGAAAAGGACCACGACCGCGAGACGTTCGACGAGGCGGTGAAGATTCCCCACGCGGTCTACGAGATGGACGCCGACCGCGAAGGGGTTCAGACGCGCCAACTCGAACTCGTCCGCGACGTGTGGACGACCCTGCTGGACGTGCTGGAGCGCGCCCCGAGCTCGGAGGAGTACCTCCCGCTGTTGCGGTTCGACACCGAACAGGCGACCAACGCGGTCCACTACTCGTACCTGCTCGACAGCTACCCCGAACTCGCCAACACCCGAGAGCTGACGGTCCACGAGTCGCACAACATCATGATGTTCGCGTACGCCGACGTGGACCTGATGTTCGGCCCGACCTTTCCGCGCTCGGACCTCGCCACGCTCCGCCAGATGGTGTGGCAGGCCCAGATGATGGCCCGCATCGGCAACTGGATAGCCACGTGGGAGCGCGAGCTGCACGAGACCGACTTCAGTTCCGGCCCGGTCGTCCACGCGCTGGAGTCGGGCCTGCTCGATTACGAGGACCTCGACAGACTCCGGACCGACCAGGAGTTTCGCGAGGCGGTCATCGAGGACCTCAGAGAGGCCGGCGTCGAGGCCGTCTTCTTCGAGCAGTGGCAGAGCCACTACGAGGAACTCGAGCGCCTCGCTGCGAACCTCTCGACCATCGACGCGACCTCGTACGCCGAGGGGATGGAGACGGTTCTCCAGTACTTCTTGCGAGCGAAGGGCAAAATCTGAGTCGGCGAGCGTCGCCGTCGCGTCGCCCGGCGAACTGCTTCCCGGACAGGACGACCTACTTCGTGGACCGCACGACCCGGACGTAGGGCGCTTCGTCCACGTGGTCCACGATGCCCATCGACTTCGTGGTCTCGGAGATGGACTTCTCGACCTGCACGTACTGGATGCCGTTCTCGTGTTTCCACGTCCGGAACATGTGCTGGGCGTCGTAGACGAAGAACTCCGCGAGGTTGGTCCCCATCGTGTCGGGGTTGTGGATGTACATCGCGGTGTCGTCGTCGAACGCGATGTCCTCGCGCGCCCAGTAGTAAATTTCTCGGACCTGCGAGGGTTCGAACCACCGGAGGAGCGCCTCGGTGTAAACCAGCGCCATCACGGGCAGGTCGCGCCGCTCGGTGATGTCGGCCAGCACGCGCTTGACGAAGTTCATCGATAGCGTCCTGCTCTTGGCGACCAGTCGGCTGAGCAGTCCGCTCGACGAGACGGTGTAGACGTTCCGGTGGTCGCCGTAGGCGTTCCACGCGTTGAACGAGTCGAGGACGAACAGCGCGTTCGAGTCCAGCAGGTCGCGGATGTCCGAATCGAGCGGGAGCATCGACTCGAAGCGGTCGGGCGTCAGTGACGGCGAGGGGACGAGCCAGATGCCCATCCCGGCGTCGAGCGCGCTGGCGGCCATGCCGACCACGAGTCCGTCCACGAAGGCGCGCCCGTCGTGTTCGAAGAGGGCACCGCTGCCTTTGGTGATGCCGCCGCTGATGACGTCGAGTCCTTCGAAGCCGGTGGACAGCACCTCGTCGCTGCCGGCACCGAGGTCGTGGGTCCGGTTCTGGGGCGTGAGGAACACGCCGCTCTCGTCGATGCCGAGTTCGTACTCGCGGGTATCGTGGTCGATGCCCCGCATCTTGAGGACCCGGAGGAACCGCCGGGGGTTGCCCTCGATCTGATTCCGGCGGAGTCGAACGACGCCGTGGGTCGAGAACTCCAGGACCGCGTGGGGCGCGGGACGGTCGCTCGACTCGTCGCCGGACCCGTGGACGCTCGACTCGGCCGTCAGCAGCGAGGTCGCGCCGAAGTCGTCGGTGAACAGGCGCACGAGGTCGAGAATCGCCCGCTGGAAGAAGTGGGAGTCGCTCTCGATGCCAGCGAGACTCGCCGTGCTGTCGAACACCACGCGGTCGCAGGGCCCGAACCGCGAGAGGTACTCCTCGATGTACTGCATCTCGAAGGGGGCCGAGTAGCCCTCGCCCAACACCTCCTCGTCGGTCGACGTCTGCATCGTCAGGTTCTGTTCGCCCTCTTCGAGGGTCCGGCCGGTCCGCGCGTGGACGTGGATGAGCGTCAGGTTCGGGTGGTCCAACTCGAAGTCGAACCCCTCGAACGCCGAGCGCAACTCGCCGGCGGTCTGCTCGGTCGAGACGTAGAGACACTCCTCGCCCTCGTCCAGTCCCTGCTGGAGGAACTGCATGGCGAGCGTACTCTTGCCGACTCCCGGCCCGCCGGAGACCAGAATCGAACGGTTCTCCGGAAACCCACCGTCGAGGATTCGGTCCAACACGTCGCTCCCCGTAGAGACTGGCATTTGTCGTGGGTTCTCCTCGTCCCGACTTGAACTTAATACTTTACTTCGGTCGATTCACGGGAAAACTTCGATTAAATTGAAAGTGAGATTATAAACTATATCTGATACGCAGACAGCGCGTCGCGGCTCTCCGGCGGCCGAAAACGATTTACTCGACTTCGAGTGGCAAATTTCACGGCTTCCCGACGTTTTAGCCCTCGTAGCGCGTAGGGCGTGGTATGCAACTCCACGCCAGAGACGTGCGTCGGGACGTCCGGGAACTCGGCGCGCTTCTCGGAGACGTACTCGAAGCCCAGACCTCCGCGGAGGCGTTCGAGATAGTCGAATCCGTCCGGACCGAGGCCATCGACTATCGACGCGGCGACGCCGAGAGCCGCGACGACCTGCGCGCGGACCTCGCCGACCTGCCGCCCGAGCGCGCCGGGGTCGTGGCGCGCGCGTTCGCCACCTACTTCGAACTCATCAACCTCGCCGAGGAGCGCGAGCGCGTCCGGGCCGTCCGCGAGGGGAGCCAAGAGGGCACCCTCGCCGACAGCGCGGCCGAGGCCGCCGAGATACTCGCCGACGAGGGGGCCGACTCGGCGGAGGTCCAGCAGGTCTTGGACGACGTGCTGGTCGAACCGACCTTCACTGCCCACCCGACCGAGGCCCGCCGGAAGACGGTGAAGGCGAAGCTCCGGTCGGTCGCCGAGGCCATCGAAACGCTGGACGAGCGCAGGCTGACCGACCGCGAAGCGGAACTTGTCGAGCGCGACCTCGAAGCCGAGGTGACGAGCCTCTGGCAGACCCCGCAGGTCCGCGAGCGCAGGCCGGAGGTCACCGACGAGGCACTGAACGTCCAGTGGTACCTCGAAAACACGCTGTTCGACGTGGTGGGCGACGCCTACGACGAACTGGAGCGCGCGCTCGGCGAGGAGTTCGAGGACGTCGAGGTGCCGAAGCTCTTCGAGTTCCGGTCGTGGGCCGGGAGCGACCGGGACGGCAACCCCTACGTCACGCCGGACGTGACCGCCGAGACGCTCGAACGCCAGCGCGAGGTCGTCGTCTCGCGCTACCGCGAGGAGTGCAAGCGCCTCTCGGGCGTCCTGAGCCAAGACGACCGGAGCGCCGCGGTCGCCGACGATTTGCGAGAGCGACTGGAGGCGGACCGCGAGCGCCTGCCGGGCGTCGCCGAGGAAGCCCGCGAGCGCTACCCCGACGAACCCTACCGCCAGAAGCTGCGGCTGATGCGCGAGCGCCTCGACCGCGTGGGCGACGTGCGCCCCGGCGGCTACGACGACGCCGACGAACTGCTGGCCGACGTGGACGCCTTAGCCGAGAGCCTGCGCGAGAACGGCGCGGAGACGGTCGCGGAGGCCCGCGTGGACCCGCTCCGGCGGCGCGTCGCCACCTTCGGGCTCTCGCTGGCGAGCCTCGACCTGCGCGACCACCAGCAGAACCACACCGAAGCCGTCACCGAGGCGCTGGCCCGCGAGGGCATCGACTACGGCGCGATGGACGAAGACGAGCGCGTCGAGACCCTGACCGAGGCCATCCTGCAGGACGAGCCGATACTCGACCTGACCGACGGCGAGGGCCTCTCGGACACGTCCGAGCGCGTCCTCACGCTCTTCGACCGCACCGCCGACTGGCAGCGCGAGTACGGCACCGAAGCCATCGACACCTACTGCATCAGCATGACCGAGGAGCCGAGCCACGTCCTCGAAGTCCTCTTCCTCGCCGACCAAGCCGGCGTCGTGGACCTGCCGGGCCACTCGGGACTCGACGTGGTGCCCCTGCTCGAAACCGAGTCGGCGCTCTCGGGCGCCCGGCGCATCATGGGCACGCTCTTCGAGAACGAGGCGTACGCCGCCGCCGTCGAGGCCCGCGGGGGAACGCAGGAAATCATGCTGGGCTACTCCGACTCGAACAAGGAGAACGGCTTCCTCGCGGCCAACTGGAGCCTCTACCGCAACCAGAAGCGCCTCGCGGACATCTGCGACGACCACGACGTGCGCCTGCGCCTGTTCCACGGCCGCGGCGGGTCCATCTCGCGGGGCGGCGGCCCGATGAACGACGCCCTACTCGCGCTCCCGAACGAGACGGTCACGGGCGCGGTCAAGTTCACCGAGCAGGGCGAGGCCATCGCCGAGAAGTACGCCAACCCCAAAATCGCCGAGCGGAACCTCGAACAGATGCTCAACGCCCAGATTCGGGCGCGTCACGAGGCCGTCCGCGAACCCGTCGAGGCGGTCCCCGACGAGTGGGACGAGGCGATGGAGACCGCCGCCGACGCCGCCCGCGAGGCGTACCGCAATCTGCTGGAGACCGAGGGGTTCGTCTCCTACTTCGAGGACGCGACCCCCATCGAGGTCATCGAGGAGCTGAATCTCGGGTCGCGTCCGGCCTCGCGGTCGGGCGAGCGCACGGTCGAGGACCTGCGGGCGATTCCGTGGGTGTTCTCGTGGACCCAAGCCCGGTGCATCCTGCCGGGGTGGTACTCGCTGGCCGCCGGGCTGGACGCGTACCTCGACGGCGAGGCGCAGGGCGCCTCGGATGCGAGCGGTGAAACCGCGAGCGGCGGCGACGTGGAGACTCTCCGCGAGATGTACGACGAGTGGCCGTTCTTCCGGACGATGGTGGACAACGCCGCCTTGGCGCTCGCCCGGACCGACCTCGACATCGCCGCGGAGTACGCCAACCTCGCGCCCGCCGACCGCCGCGAGCAGTTCTTCCCCCGAATCGAGTCGGAGTACGAGCGCGCGGTCGAACTCGTCACGGGAATCGCCGAGCGCGACGGCCTGCTGACCCGCGAGTGGTTGGAGGAGAGTCTGGAGCGCCGGAACCCCTACGTGGACCCGCTGAACCTGCTCCAGACGAAACTGCTCGCCCAGTCGCACCTGACCCCTGAGGAGGAGCGCACCCTCCGGTTGACGGTGAAGGGCATCGCGGCCGGGATGAAGAACACGGGGTAGTCGGCGACGCGAAATTCCCCGGCGACGGTCGTTGCTGACGTTGCGGCGACGGTCGTTGTTACGGATGCAGTAGTGGTCGCTGACGCGGATGCGGTGGCGGTCGCTGACGTGGATACAGTTTTCAGCGGCGCAACGATAGCGGCAGTCGCCGGTGCTGTCGGGAAGTCCTAGGTGAGGGTCGCGGTCACGAAACCTACAGCTTCGACACCGTATCGTCGAGGTCGGTTATCATCATCACCTGCTCCTCGGTCGCGGCGGCGATGTTCGAGGTGAGAAAATCGCGGGTCGTGAATGCAGTACGGGGCCGACGGCTACGGCGCGCTCGTCCAACGGCGAACGCGTCCCGCGGCCGGCGGTTTTCGTCCTATCGCCCGTCTACGAACGGCGTGGCGGGAGTCGGCGTCTCCGGCGACGGCAACAACCGTTACGGGCGTCGATGACGTCTTTCGAAGACAGGTGGGGAAATGACCGACGAACGAAATTTAGACCTCGACAGACGCAGTTTTCTCAAGCACAGCGCGGTCGGCGCGTTCGGCATCGGCGGTGTCGCGAATAGCCTGACCGCCGGCGCGCGAGCGCAGGACGGAGACGGTCAAGGGGGCGACGACGGCGGGAGCGACCCGGAAACGTCGTTCTACGGGCGGCGGATGGTGTTCCCGTACCCGGAGCGTCTGAACGCCGATCTCCGTCAGCAGATAATCATCATGACCGACCAGAAGGACCAACGCCCCGACCAGTTAAAGGGCGTAGACCAGAACGAGGTCGATCAGTGCAACTTCGGCGAGGAGTGGCCGCCACAGAACCTCAACGTCTGGGAGGGCATCATCGTGGACTGGAAGAACGCGGGTCGGACGATCGGCTTCTACGGCCGGAATCCGACCGTGGAGGCGACGCAACTGGTCGAGCGCAACACGATTTTCGTGGACGCGCTACCGACGGACATCCCGCTCGGCACGCCGTTCGTGGTCTCGCGCACCGACCGGTGTCCGGGCGACCTGATAGGCGTCGAGGCGATCAAAGTACCGGGCATCGAGGTCCAGACGGGACCGGGCGAGAGCACCGGCGAAAGCACGGGGAACAACTGACTCCGGTTTCGGGGTCCGAATCGGCGGACGCACCGTCGTCTTCGATTCGCCGTCCGCTCTCCCGAGCGTTCAAGCAGGAGTTGGCCCGCCAGAAAGCCACGATACTCCGGCCAAACGGCGCGCTCGGCTTTACTCTAGTTCTCCGCCGCTCCCGGCTTGGCGGTGGACCGCGAAGAAGCCCAAGAGCAACGCGCCGAGCAACAGCGCGTAAACGCCGGCGATGGTGATGGCCTCCGTCGGGGAGTACTCGTCGGGCTTGAAGATGATTATCTGGCGGACGACGGCGATGAGGCCCGCGTGAATGACCGCGATGACGACGCTCTGTGCCTCGACGTAGGCCACGACGGTCTTGTAGAGTTCCACGACGACGAACAGGTAGAGCACGATGTCGATGGCCGACCGGATGAGCGAGACGACGCCGGAGGACTCGGTCGCGCCGAACATCGTCAGCGACGCGACGATGGTGATGCCGAGGTTGACTACGCCCAACAGGAGCAAGACGACCAGAAACGCCGCGATGACCGTCTGGAGGAACGTCACCGACCCCTCCAGCCAGTTCGTGACGCGCGTTGCTTCCAACCGGTCCATTAGCGTCTGTAACTCGTTCGCCCGGCAGAAGTGCGTTCTGCCCCCGAACCGCGGAGGAGACTCCGGAGACTCTCGTCGGGGCGGTCGCGTCGTAGCCAGTATAGAACGATAGAGCAGTCCTTGAAGTGGTCGTACATTTTTATTCTAATCATAGAAATTTCTGAACGGTGAGGCCGGCGTTCGTCGCCAAAGTTCAAGTACGGAAGCGGGACCACCTTCGCCCGGACGCTTCGCGCGGTCGGCCGGAGTCGAGGCCGGACGACCGCCAGTCCGACTAACCTGAGAGAGGGCCGAGCCAAACAATCGCACGAGTGGCGTCGCTGGAGATTGGAGCGGCGTCTCCGGCGGTCGAGTTGTATCGCTGGAGGTCAATCGGTTACGGACGAACCACGTCTCCCGAGCCGTGCTTCGTCACTCAGCACGACCTCGTGCGGTGGGCGCGGCGCTCGTGAGCGCCGCGCCCGCACGTGCCGCACCGGAAATCGGGAGAGCGCGCGACACTGGGAGCGGCGGCGCTACGCGAAGTCGCGTCGAAAGCCAGTGACTCCGCCTTCTTAGGACGGGAGCGGGCAGAGACTCGCGGTCAGTACCGCGCGCTCGTCGGTGTCGTTGCGTGCGCCGTGGACTTCGCCGCGCTCGTGGAGGACGACGCCGGGGGCCTCGACGGTCTCCTCGGTGTCGCCCTGAATCACCGTCACCGTGCCTTCGAGGACGTGGAAGACGTTGGTCGCGTCGGCGTGGTCGTGGGGCGACAGCTCCGCGCCGGGGCCGAGCGCGAACGCCTTCACGAGTACGTCGTCGGTCACGGCCAGTTCCGTATCGAGGACCTGTCCCTGCTCGGGGTCGAGGTCGGGATAGCGGTCGAGTCCCATGCGGTGAGAGACGGCGGGACGGGTCTTAAAAACCGGTCCGACGGTCGGTCGCTGCCGTCCGTCTCCGAAAAGCGGGGCGGGCGGACGAGTCCGGTGGCGCAGTCGTGCTGGGTGCGGCCAAGTCGCGGTTCGGCCGGGTGGTACGGCCGAGTGCCGTCGCGGCCGGGTGGCGGGACGCGGCCGCGCGGAGGGCAAATCGGAGAGTGCGGCGGTCGATGGGTGCGGATTCGTGTGCCTCTCGAAGACGAGCAGCGGCGAGCGGTCGGCCGTCGCGTTGGCGGAAAACCGGGCCGGTGGGCGGAGCGGCCCGGCCGGGTGTGTTCGTCGCCGCTCGTCGTGCCGGGATGTGCGGTTGCGGTCGTCGTCGCACTGCCGGGAGCGGACGGCAGTGCGCCGGTCGCAATGACCGCACTCGTCCCTATGTGAGCCTCCCACTTCAACCGCGAGGACCGTCCAGATGGTTCAGGCTCGTTCACCGCCGTAGTGAACGGTTTTGAACTGTTCAACGGCGGCGTAGGGCGCTCGAGCGACTGTCGAGCGGCGTCGTAATTCGACGGTCGAGAAACGAGACGACCGTTCGGCGACGGCCGGACCGCGCGATGGTCCGACCGAGGCGGCGACTACGTGCGATGCTCGCCGACGAATCCGGTCGAGAACGCTATCCACGCCAGCACGCTCACGAACAGGATGGGCGGCAGGATAGCGAATCCCCAGAGCGGGTCGATACCCCACGCCAGCAGTAGGACGACGTCGAGGAGTCCCAACGTCAGAAAGGGCAGGACGGCCAGCGCGGCCCGCTTGCGGTCTACCGACCCCGAGGACGGAAAGCGGTTCTCCATGTCCGAACGAGGGGTCCCCACGGACAAAAAGCGTCCGTTCGGCGACGGCACCCTCAGTCGGCCGACGCCGACGCGCGAGCGTCGTCCGCCGAGGAGTTCCGCGGGGGACAGGGCTTTGAGGTATGCTGTCGTGTCTCTCGACATGGCGACTGCGACCCAACTCGAAGCCGAACCCGGCACCGAAGCGGGCGTCTGGTGGCTCGACCTCGGCGGCGTCAACGCCTACCTCGCCGACGACGACGGCGACCTCGTGCTGGTGGACGCCGGCACGCCGCGGGACGCCGCCGACTTGCGCGACGGCATCCGCGAGGCGGGCTATCGGGTCTCGGACGTCGCCCGCGTCCTCGTCACCCACTACGACGTAGACCACGTCGGCGGACTCTCGAAACTCGGACTGGACGCGCCCGTCTACGTCGGTCGCGCGGACGCCGAGATACTGGCGGGACAGCGCAAGCCGAGCGCTCGCAACCACAAGGGTTTGCTCCAGCGCGTGACGAACCCCCTCGTCTCGGTTCCCGACCTCTCCATCCGACCGGTCGAGGACGGCGACGAAATCGGGAGTTTCACCGCGTACCACACGCCGGGCCACTCGCCGGGCCACACCGTCTACGTCGCCGACTCGCCGAGCGTGGCGTTCCTCGGCGACCTCGTGCGCGAGGCCGACGGTAGACTGGAGGCCTCGCCGTGGGTCACGAGCTACGACACCGACGAGGTTGCCCGGAGCATCCGACAGTTGGCCGACGACGCGCCCGACTTCGAGATGGCCGCGATGGGCCACGGGACGCCCATCATGCGCCGCGGGAGCGAGCGACTCCGGGAGTTGGCCGACCGGCTGTAACGGCTGACGCCGAACGGTATAACTTCGGGCCGTGCATTCGAAAAATCGATGGTCGGCTCCTCGCGTCTCCGCCAGGGACCGAACTGGGCGCACGTCGTCTCGGCGCTGGGACTCCTGTACGTCGTCCTCGCCGTCGGTCGGTTCGCGGCGGTCGTGGCGTCGGGCGACTCGCTCGCGGAGGCGCTCCTGAACGTCGTGCAGGTCGGCGGTCCCGGCGCGATGCTCCTCTACGGCGGGCTTCGACTCCCGGCGACCGAACTCCGGCCCGAGGCGTACCCCCGCGTCGTGACGTGGTGTCTCGGCGGGGCCGCGGTGTTGCTCGGGATAGTCGGACTACTCTTCCTCGACCCAGACGTGAACGTCAACCACCCGCTGTGGTCGGTCGTCCTCGCCGCGGCCGTCGGCAACCTCGGCGGCTTCGCCATCGGAACGAACGAGGCGCGGGCCATCTCCCGTGCCCGCGACGCCGAGGACCACGAGCGCGAGTTACAGCGCCAGAACGAGCGGCTCGAATCGTTCGCCAGCATGCTCGCCCACGAACTCCGCAACCCGCTGAACATCGCCCAAATCTACCTCCCGCAGGCCACGGCGGGCGACGAGGCCGCCGCCGCCGAGGTCGAATCGGCCCACGAGCGCATCGAGGAGATGATAGATGTTCTGCTCATCACGGCCCGGAGTACCGATTCAAGCGTCGAGACCGGGCGCGCGTCGCTCGGCGAGGTCGCCGCGGAGGCGTGGGAGGGCCTGCCGGTCGAGCGCGCGAACCTCGTCGTGGAGACCGACAGGACCGTCCCGGCCGACCCGGTTCACCTTCGGCACCTGCTCGAAAACCTGTTCAAGAATGCCGTGGAGCACGGCTCCACGAGCAGTCGGCCGTCGGCCGACGACGCTGTCGAACACGGTTCGACAACCAGTCGCCCTGCGGACGACGACGCCGTGGAACACGCCGACGAGAGCGTGACCGTTCGTGTCGGCGACCTCCCCTCCGGCTTCTACGTCGCCGACGACGGGCCGGGCATCCCGGCCGACGAGCGCGCGGCCGTCTTCGACGCCGGGTACACTACGGACGCCGACGGCATCGGTCTCGGGTTGACGTTCATCTCGCAACTGGCCGAGACGTACGGCTGGGACTGCACCCTCACCGAGAGCGAGGCGGGCGGCGCGCGCTTCGAGTTCCGGAACGTCGAGACGGAGACCGAGAAGCGACGGGCGGACCGCGCGTAGCCGAACCGCTCGTCGGTCGGAGCGATGGGTTGCCACTTCGGCCCACACTCCCCCGAGACTTACGTTCACCGAACGAGTTCACCGACGCGATGAGCGACAGAGACGCCGTTCGCCGGGCCTACGACGCGATGGCCGAGACGTACGCCGACGAGCGGTCCGCGGAGGGCCGCGGGACGGAGATTCTGACCGAGTTCCTCGACGCGCTCCCCGAGCGCCCGCGCGTCCTCGACGCGGGGTGCGGACAGGGCACGCCGGTCCTCGAACGACTCGCCGCGGTCGGCGACCCGGTGGGTCTGGACTTCTCGCGCCAACAGTTGCGACTCGCCCGCGAGACCGTTCCCGGCGCGCCGCTCGTCCGCGGCGACATGACCGCGCTCCCGTTCGAGAGCGACGCCTTCGACGCCGTGACCGCCTTCCACTCGCTGATTCACGTGCCGTCGGACGACCACGAGACGGTCCTCGCGGAGTTCGCGCGCGTCCTCCGGCCCGGCGGGCGCGTCCTCCTGACGGAGGGGTGCGAGGAGTGGTCCGGCGAGAACCCCGATTGGCTCGACAGCGGCGTCGAGATGCAGTGGGACATCGCCGGAATCGAGACGACGAAGAAGCAGTTGGAGCGCGCCGGATTCGCCGTCGAAGACGAGTGGCTGGTAGTCGATAAACTGGCCGACGACGAGGTGCAGAAACCGTTTCTCGAAGCGCGGTTGGCGGAGTGAGGAACAGCTCAGGCCGCCAGTTCCTCGGCCACCGCGTCGGCCGAGAGCAGTTGCGGGTCCACGATGAAGTCGGCCTGCCCGCGGGCGAAGTCCGGCAGGTCGTCGGCGGTGTAGACGACGACGCGCAGGTCGTCGTTGATGTCCTTGGCGACCGAGATGGCGGTCGCGCCCTCGGTCTCGGTCAGGACGAGCGCGTCGGCCTCGGTGACGCCTGCCTCTTCGAGCGCCGGGCGGTTGGCCACGGCGTCGATGCGCGTCAACTCGACGCCCTCGGCTTCGAGGGCGTCGCCCAGTCCGTCTCGGTCGGGTCCGACGAGAATCGCCTTCATCTCACTCGTACTCGATGGTCGCGGGCGGTTTGTGGGTCACGTCGTAGACGACCCGCGAGACGTTGTCGTTCTGTCCCGTGATGCGACTCTGGATGCGCTGGAGCGTTTCCCAGTCGATTTCCTGGGCGCGGGCGGTCATCCCGTCGCGGCTCTCGACCGACCGGACCGCGACGACGTAGCCGTGGACGCGGTTGTCGCCCTTGACGCCGGTGGCCTTGCCGAGGACCGCGGCGAACGCCTGCCACGGGTCGTATTCGTCCAGTTCCTCCTCGACGACGTGGGTCGCCTCGCGGGCGACCTCCAGTTTCTCCTCGGTGACCTCCCCGAGGATGCGGACCGCGAGGCCCGGACCGGGGAACGGCATGCGCTCGGCGATTATCTCTTCGAGGTCGAGCGCGCGGGCGACCTCCCGGACCTCGTCCTTGTAGAGGTCGCGCATCGGTTCGACGATGCCCTCGAAGTCCACCACGTCCGGCAGACCGCCGACGTTGTGGTGGGACTTGATGGTGCCCTCGCTCTCGATGCGGTCGGGGTAGATGGTCCCCTGCACCAGATAGTCGGCCTGCGTCTCCTCGGCGACCGTCTCGAACTCCCGGATGAACTGCTCGCCGATGGCGTGGCGCTTCTCCTCGGGGTCGGTGACGTCCGCGAGCGCGTCGAGGAATCGGTCCTTGGCGTCCACGATGCGGAGGCTGTCCATGTAGTCGAACGTCTCCCGAATCTCGTCGGTCTCGCCCTTCCGCATCAGGCCGGTATCGACGTAGACCGGGGTGAGTTGGTCGCCCAGCGCCTCGTAGGCCAGCGCGGCGGCCGTCGAGGAGTCCACCCCGCCCGACAGCGCGATGACGGCGTTCGCGTCGCCGACGTCGTTGCGAATCTCTGCGACCTTCTCGTCGATGAATTCGTCGGTGTTGACCATCAGGCTTCGACCTCCTCGGGCGTCTCGGTGTTCGCGTCGGTTCCGTCCTCGGACTCGTCGAGCACGGCCTCCAGCAGGCCGACGAACGGCGGACTCGCGCGGGTCGGCCGCGACCGGAACTCGGGGTGGAACTGCGTGCCGAGGAAGTACGGGTGGTCGGCCAGTTCCAGAATCTCCATCCGGTTGCCCGACTGCCCAGAGAACACGAGGTCCGTCTCCTCGAACTGGTCGAAGTACTCGGGGTTGACCTCGTAGCGGTGGCGGTGGCGCTCGGTGCAGGAGGTGCCGCCGTAGATGCGCTCGGCAAGCGTGCCCGGTTCGATGTCGGTCTCGTGGGCACCCAGTCGCATCGTCCCGCCGAGGTCTTCGAGGTCGTACTGCTCGGGCAGGAGGTCGATGACCGGGTGGGGCGTGTCGGCCTCGATTTCCGCGGAGTGAGCGCCCTCGAGTCCGAGGACGTTCCGGGCGTACTCCACGACGGCGAGTTGGAACCCGAGACAGAGACCGAGGTAGGGCACGCCGTTCTCGCGGGCGTACCGGATGGCCTCGATTTTCCCTCGCGTTCCGCGGGAACCGAACCCGCCGGGGACGACGATGCCGTCGGCCTCGTAGAGGCGCTCCTCGTGGTCCTCGGCCATCTTCTCGGAGTCCACCCACCGGACGTTCACGTCCACGTTCTTCTCCAGTCCGGCGTGCTTGAGCGCCTCGTTGACCGACATGTAGGCGTCTTCGAGGTCGTACTTTCCGACCAGCGCGATTTCGACTTCGCCGTGGGTGTCTTGGGTGACGAGGTTTCGCCACGTGTTGTCCCGGTCTGCGGGCGGCAGGGCTTCGTCGGCGAGGTCGAATCGCTCCATCACGTACTCGTCCAGCCCTTCCTCCTCGACCATCAGCGGGACGTGGTAGATGTCTTCGACGTCGGGGTTCGAGAACACGGCGTCGGTCGGCACGTCGCAGAACAGCGCGATCTTCTCCTTGGTCGAGGGGTCGAGTTCGTCCTCGCAGCGCCCGACGAGGATGTCGGGCTGAAGCCCGATGGAACGCAGTTCCTTCACGGAGTGTTGGGTCGGCTTGGTCTTCTGCTCGCCGTTCTTCGAGTAGGGAACCAAGGTGACGTGAGTCAGCAGGAAGTCCTCTTCGTCCTCCTCGTGGGCGAACTGCCGGAGCGCCTCCAAGAAGGGCATCCCCTCGATGTCGCCCACCGTGCCCCCGACCTCCACGATACAGACGTCGTGGCCCTCGGCGGCCTCCCGAATCCGGCGCTTGATGTCGTCGGTGACGTGCGGAATGATTTGGACCGTCTTGCCCAAGTAGTCGCCCGCGCGCTCCTTCTCGATGACGTGCTGGTAGGTCTTTCCCGTGGTGACGTTGTGGTCGAACGTCATGTCCACGTCGAGGAACCGCTCGTAGTTCCCCAAGTCCAAGTCCACCTCGCCGCCGTCCTTGAGGACGTACACCTCGCCGTGCTGGAAGGGGTTCATCGTCCCCGCGTCCACGTTGAGATAGGGGTCGATTTTGACCGCGGTCACGTCGAACCCGGCGTTGGCCAGCAGACGGCCGGTGCTGGCGGCAGTGATGCCCTTGCCGAGTCCCGACATGACGCCCCCGGTGACGAAAATGAACTTGTTCCCGAGGGAGGGGTCGTAATCGGTTTCCGGTTCTGTCGGCATACTGGGTGTCGGCGGGCGCTGTTCAAAACGATTTCGGAGCGCGCAAGGAGCGTCAGTGGGTGTCACGATTGGCGGCCCTCCGTCGGCGGCTTCCCTCCCGCCTGCGGCTACCCCCGCGTCGGCAACTCCCCTCGCGTCCACGGCTACCCTCCCGCCGGTAGCCACACAGTTCTCGGGCGCTATCCCAACCTTCTTTGTCGAATAGTGGGACGGCAAACCGATGGAACCGACTCGCAGACGCGTCCTCGGCGCACTGGCGACCGCGGCGACCGCCGGCGTCGCCGGGTGTTCGAGCGACACGGCCCCGAGCGCGGACAGTTCCGACGACCGGACCGGCGCGGGCAACACCGAGACGACCGCGGGCACGGACGAGCGACCCGTCCGGAACGCCTCCGGGACGACCGCGGCCGACGCCGACAGCGTCTACACTCGCGTCTACCGCGAGACCTCCGAGTCGGTCGCGCTGATTCGCACGCCCCGCGGCTCGCAGGGGTCGGGGTTCCTCTACGACGAGCGCCACTTCGTCACCAACTACCACGTCGTCGGCGAGTCCGACCGCGTGAGCGTCCAGTTCGACGACACCGTCTCGCGCGTCGGCCGGGTCGTCGGCCGCGACCCGCGGAGCGACCTCGCGGTAATCGAGGTGGACGTGCCCGACGGCATCGCGCCGCTCGACCTCATCGACTCCGAGCCGGCCATCGGCACCCGCGTCGCGGTCGTCGGAAGCCCGTACGGACTCCGGGGGTCGCTGACCTCCGGCATCGTCAGCGGCGTGGACCGACAGGTGCCGAGTCCGGTCGGCGACTACCAGATTCCCAACGCCATCCAGACCGACGCGCCCGTCAACCCCGGCAACTCCGGAGGACCGCTCGTCAACCTCTCGGGGAAGGTGCTGGGCGTCGTCAACTCCGGCGGCGGCGACAACATCGCGTTCGCCATCTCGGCCGCGCTGGTCCGGCGCGTCGTCCCCGCGCTCCTCGCGGACGGCGAGTACGACCACCCCTATCTCGGTGCCCGGACCGCGACCGTCACGGAACTGGTCGCGCGGGCGAACGGCTTCCCGAACGCCGAGGGCGTCATCGTCGTGAACGTTCCCTCCGACGTCCCGGCCGCGGGCCAACTCCGGCCGTGTACGAGCGTCGAGCGCGTCGAGGGGTTCCGCGTCCCGGTCGGCGGCGACGCCATCCTCGCCGTCGAAGGCACCTCGATTCGCTCCGACAAGGACCTCCACGCCTACCTCGCGCTCGAAGCGAGCCCCGACGACACGCTCTCGGTGCGGGTGCGCCGGGACGGCGCGGTGACGACGGTTCCGGTCGAAATCGGTGCGCGACCCGAACTGGTGGCGTGAGGCCGCCCTCAGAGTTCCCGAATCAGGAACTCGCCCACTGCGTCGGCCACCTTCCCGTGCTGGCCGACGAAGAAGTGGTCGGCGCTCATCTCGACCGTCTCGCGGCCCGACGCTTCCGCCCGCTGGACCAGCGGCTTCCAGTCGGCCGTGTCGTCGCGCGTCCCGTAGACGACCAGTAGCGGCCCCGTCACGTCCGCCAGCGCCTCGGCGGCGTCCAAGTCGTCGGCCAGCCGTGAGGCGGGCGCGAGCAGTGCCACGGCGTCGGGCTGCGGGTCGGTCGTCGCGGCCGCGAGCGTTGCGATGGCACCGCCGAAACTGAACCCGAATATGCCGACGCGGTCGTAGCGTTCGCGCGCCCACCGGAGGGCGTTTCGGGCGTCCTCGCGCTCGCCGTACCCCTCGTCCCAGTCGCCGTAGTCGAACCGCAGGCAGGCGATTCCGGCCTCATTGAGGGCCTCGCTGACGGCGACGAGGCGCTTGTCGCCGCGGTGCCCGCGGTGCTGGGGATGGGGCGGACAGGCGACGACGACTGCTTCGGGGTCGGCGGACTCGGGGGCGTCCGGGTCGTCGTCGGGCGTGTCGAGGGTGGCGCGCACGTCTCGCGCGCCGGGAATCGGTAGGTCCTCGGAGTTCATGTGCGTCTCCTTGTCCGAGCGTTCTGATAAGGGTTGCAAATCCGTCGTTCGAGTCGGACCGGGAACGGTCGGCCAGCGGAAGCCGAAACGTCACTCGCACGTCAGACGACTGTTGGGGAGGTGAGGATTTTAAGGGTCAGGTCACGAAAGAGGGTGATATGGGAGTGCTTTCACGCCTGTCGTACGTCGTCCGGTCGAAGATCAACGCCGCGCTCAATCGGGCCGAAGACCCCTCGGAGACGCTCGATTACTCCTACGAGCAGATGCGCGACGAGTTGCAGGAGGTCAAGCAGGGTATCGCGGACCTCACCACCCAGAAGAAGCGACTCGAGATGCAGAAGCGCCGCCTCGAAGAGAACGTCGAGAAACACAACGAGCAGGCCCGTGAGGCCGTGAATCAGGACCGCGAGGACCTCGCCCGACGCGCGCTGGAGAAGAAGAAACAGAAGATGAACCAGATCGAGGACCTGGAGGGCCAGATAGCCAGTCTCCAGGACACGCAGGACAACCTCGTCGAGAAGAAAGACCAACTCCAGAACCGCATCGAGGAGTTCCGGACCAAGAAGGAGAGCATGAAGGCGCGCTACGAGGCCGCCGAGGCCCAGACGCGCGTCTCGGAGGCCATGACGGGGGCCGGCGACGAGATGGAGGACGTGGGTCGCGCCATCGAGCGCGCCGAGGAGCGCACCGAGGACATGGAGGCCCGCTCGGAGGCGATGGACGAACTGCAGGACTCGGGCGTCTTCGAGGACGCGCTCTCGGACAAGGACAGCCTCGACCGCGAACTCGAAGAGGTCCGGACCTCCGGCGAGGTGGACGCCGAGTTGGAGACCCTCAAGACCGAGATGGGCAAGGGGTCCAGCGACTCCGGCGAGTCGGAGGCCGACTCCGCGGAACTCGACGCAGAACTCGAAACCGAAGTCGAGAGCGAGAGCGCGGACGAGGACATCGAGGCCGAGTTAGAGGAACTGAAAGACGACGACGAGAGCAGTTAAGCCGTCGCGTTCGCTTCTCGCGTCGAGTCGCGCGCCGCCTCGGTCGTCAGTCTGTTCGCCGATTCGGTCGGGTCGTGCGCCGCTTCGGTCTCCGGCGAGGCGTCGGCCCGCGTCGCTTCGGCGAGACGCTCGGCGATCCCGGCCACCTCCGCCGCCGTGATGCGGACCGTCGTGCCGTCGCGCGTTATCACGTAGTGCATCCCCGGCGCTTGCTCGCTGGCCGGGACGAAGATGGTGTCTGAGCCGTCACCGTTCTCGGCACCGTTCGCGTCCAGCATCGCTCGCCACGCCGCGGCGAACTCGCGGGCCTCCGCCTCCGATTCCCACGTCGTCACCCAGTGGGTCGCCGGTCCGGTCGCGCCCTCGGCGGCGTAGTAGTACATCCGGTCGCCCGCCCACCCGTCGGCGGCCTCGGCCGCGCGAGCGAACGAGAAACCGTTCATCCGGAGCGCGTGGCGGACCACCAACTCGCCCACCGTGTCGGTGTGGTAGCGCGTCAGGTTGCGGTCGTCGGGGACGTCGGGGGCGTCGGGCAACCGGACGCGCTCGACCTCCTCGCCGGGGTGGAGGAGTTCGGCGGTGGAGTTCGGCGGTCGCTCGATGGTCGCCGACCGGTCGGCGGGCGAACTCCCGGCCCGCTCGTAGAACTCGTAGCCGTAGTAGTACGGCGTCCCGGCGACGCTGTGGGGCCACGCCGCCCGCGCCAGCGTCCGGTTGTACTCGGCGACGGAGTAGTCGCTGTCGTCGTACTCGTCGAAGTACTGCTCGGTGACCCACATCGCGTCGCCCTCCACGATGGCGGTGGTCACGAGTCGCGAGTCGGTGGTCCACCGGTCGAACTCCGACTGGAACTGCCGGCGCGAGGGCGTCAGCAGGTCGTGCTGGAACTGGAGCGCGTGGACGAACTCGTGAGCCAGCACCGCCTCTTGGGAGACGTCGTGCTCCGCGAGCGCCTCGTCGTTCAGTAGGTAGATGTGGACCGCGGCCTGCCGCTGGACCGTGTAGCCCAGCGGTTGCCGACACTCGGTCGAGGCGTTCGAGTACAACTGCAGGGTCTGTGCGCCGACGGGCCGGATGGCCCCGAACGAGTCGCGCACGTCGTAGGGCGGACCCTCCTCGGCGTCGTACTCGTGGAGCGTGATGCCCTGCGTGGCCTGTAGCCCCCGGAGTTCTTCGACCCGGCTCAACACCGTCGCCGGGTCGTAGTCGGGGTCGAACCCCTCGGTCTCGATTTCGACGGACTCGTCGGACTCGGTCGTCGTCGCCTCGGTGTCGTCAGTCGCCTCGGTGTCGTCAGTCGCCCCGGTGCCGGTCGCTCGCGGCGCGTCGTTCGCGTCCGTCGCCTCCTCCACCCCCGCGACTCCCCCCGCGTCCGCCACGTCTCTCGCGCCTGCGCCCGCTGTCGGGGCCGCGCCCGCGAGGACGAGCGCGGCCACGAGCGCGAGGGCGAGTCGGGTCGAATGTGGCATGCCAGCACACACGGGGGCGAGCGGCAAAAGGCCCGCGGGTGTTTTCCGTGGCGGGCGCGTAGGCGAACGCACATGTCGGATAGCGGAACGGCGGGGGACGCCGGGCCGAAGAGCGACGGCGGGTCGGGGAGTATCGGGTCCGACGACGACGACTCCCAGCCCAGCGATACGATGCGGGCGCGGGCCGACGAGAGCAGTTGGAAGCTCTGGCTCCTGATGGAGGCAAATCGGTGGGTCGTCGCGAGCGTGTTGCTCGTCGGCGTGTTCGTCGCGTTGGTTGCCATCGGCGTACTCGACCCCTCGCCGCTCCAGCGGTCGGTCGCTCAGTCCGACCCGACCGAGACGCTGTTCCAGGCGTTCGTGACCGTCATCATCACGGGCGTCACGCTGGTCGTGACGCTGAACCAGTTGGTCCTCTCCCAAGAACTCGGGCCGGTCGGCGACCAGCGCGGCCGGATGGAGGGTGCGATGGAGTTCCGACAGGACGTAGAGGAAGTCCTCGACAGTCCCGTCAGTCCGCCCGAACCTGCCTCCTTCCTACAGGCGCTCATCGACGAGACCCGCTCGCGGGCCAACGAACTCGCCGACGCGGTGAGCGACAGTCGCGACGAAGACCTGCGAGACGTCGTCGAGGACTACGTGGACGCGCTCGAAGAGAACGCCAACGAGGTCAGCGACCAACTGGACGAGGCGGAGTTCGGGAGCTACGACCTGCTCTCGGCGGTGCTGGACTTCAACTACTCGTGGAAGATTTTCGTCGCGCGCCGCCTCCACAACGAACAGGGCGACGCGCTGACCGACGAGACCGAGGACGCCTTCGACGACTTGGTGGAGGTTCTGTCGTTCTTCGGCCCGGCGCGCGAACACTTCAAGACGCTCTACTTCCAGTGGGAACTGGTCAACCTCTCGCGGGCGATGCTCTACTCGGCGGTCCCGGCGCTGGTCGTGGCCGCCTCGATGATAATCTACTACGACGCCGAGGCGCTGCCGGGCGCGACGCTGGGCATCAGCAACGACATCCTCGTGACGAGTTTCGCCACCACCGTCGCTATCGTGCCGTTCATGCTCCTGCTGTCGTACATCCTCCGCATCGCCACGGTCGCCAAGCGGACGCTCTCCATCGGCCCGTTCGTCCTCCGCGGCGTAGACCGGAGCGACGAGTTGGACTTCGAGTAGCGCACACGCGGATTCTTCGTTCGAGCGCGTTCTTCGACTTCCGGCGCGGCGCTCACGAGCGCCGCGCCCACCGCGCGAGGTCGTCGCGGTCCGACTCCCGAAAACCCACGAGCCAGCACTTTTACCCGCAGAACCCCAACTCGCGCCCGACACCCGTGCCGACGCTCCGAATCCCCGAGACGGTCCGCGACGAACTCCTCGCTCACGCACGCGAGGGCGCACCCGAGGAAATCTGTGGCGTCCTCGCGGGAGAGCGCGACGAGGAAACTCATCGCGTCGAGACCCGTCATCCCGCCGAGAACGTCGCCGGGACCCCCGAAACCCGGTACGAAATCGACGCGCGCGAGCAACTCGACCTGATGGAGCGCATCGAGGACGCCGACCGCGAAGTCGTGGGGTTCTACCACTCCCATCCCCGCGGTCCGGCCGAACCGAGCGCGACCGACGCCGAACTGGCGACGTGGCCGGGTCGGTCCTATCTCATTCTCTCTTTAGCTGGTGGCGCTCCTCGGCTCACGTCGTGGCGGTGGACCGGCGACGAGTTCGTCGCGGAGGACGTGCGAGTCGTCGCCGACCGGTAGCTCGCTCGCCGCGTCGAGGAACAGTTTTACCCCGCGAAGCCTACCTGTCGGGTATGAAGGCCGTCCAGTTCAGCGACCACGGGGACCGGAGCGTCATCGACTACGGCGAGTTCCCTGACCCGACGCCGGACCGCGACGAGGTACTGGTGGACGTGAAGGCGGGCGCGCTCAACCACCTCGACGTGTGGACGCGCAAGGGCCTGCCGGGAGTAGAGTTAGAGATGCCACACGTGCCGGGGAGCGACGGCGCGGGCGTCGTCCTCGAAGTCGGCGAGGACGTGACCCGGTTCGAGCCGGGCGACCGCGTGGCCGTCTCGGCGGGCGTTTACTGCGGCAAGTGCGAGTACTGCCGCCACGGGGAGTACTCGATGTGCGTCAACTACCACATCATCGGCGAACACGTCCGGGGCGTCCACAGCGAGCGCGCCGCGGTGCCCGAGGACAACCTCGTCGAGGTCCCCTCGGGCGTCGAGTGGGAGACCGCCGCGGCCGCGCCGCTGGTGTTCCAGACCGCGTGGCGGATGCTCCTGACGCGGGGGAACGTCTCGCCCGGCGAGGACGTGTTGGTTCTCGGAGCCTCGGGCGGCGTCGGTCACGCCGCGGTGCAAATCGCCGACTACGCCGGCGCAAACGTCTACGCGACCGCCTCTTCCGAGGAGAAGTTGGAGTACGCCGAGGAGGTCGGGGCCGACTACACCATCGACTACGAGGCCGAGGACTTCGCGTCCCGGATTCGAGACCTGACCGGCAAGCGCGGCGTGGACGTGGTGGTTGACCACGTCGGCGCGGCGACGTGGCGCGACTCGCTGGCGAGTCTGGCCAAGGGCGGCCGGGTCCTGACCTGCGGCGCGACCACGGGCGGCACCCCCGAGACGGACATCAATCGCATCTTCTGGAACCAGTTGAAAGTCATCGGCTCCACGATGGCGAACCCCGGCGAGGTGGACGACGTGCTGGAACTGGTCTGGGACGGCACCTTCGAGCCGCGCATCCGGGAGACCCTGCCGATGAGCGAGACGGCGCGCGCCCACGAGATGCTCGAAGAGCGCGAGGGCTTCGGGAAGGTCGTGGTCGTGCCCGACAGCGAGTACGACGGATGACCGAAGACACCTACACCCACCGACCCGGAAGCGTCGAGGACGAGCGCCAGCGCGACCGGAGCGGTGGGGGCGACGACGGTGCGAGTGCCGGCGAGAACCCCGACCGGCCCTACGACGGCGACCCCGACCACCCCGGCGCGCCGGTCGAGCGCGGAACGGAGGAGTGGGACTGGCGCGGGTGGGTGCTGGTCGGCGTCATGACGCTATGTTTCCTCGTGATTCCCGCGACGATTTGGGTCCTACCGCCGGTCCGGCCGTTCCGGTTCGCCTACCTCGTCCTGCCGCTAATTCCGGCGCTGCTGCTCGGCGCGACCGCCGTCTGGTCGGCCCAGCGGTCGGGCTGAGAGCGGGCGAGGCGGTGGAGGCCGTTTTCGTATTTCTCTCCGAAGAGTAGCTGTTCCTTTGCGGACGCTATCCTGACCGTTCGGGTCTGCGAGCGGTCGCGCCGCGAGCGCGGCGCGACCGCCGGAACCGACGGGACGAAATCGACAGAAACCCGGAAGGAATCGCGATGCCGGCGTTGATTTAAGTCCCCGTCTGCCAAATACTCCCACATGGTCGATTTCCAGTCACGCGACACGCGGCGACACGACGACGAGGACGACGACGAGAGCCACGCCGACCGGACGAGCGAGGACGCGACGCCGACGGACGAGACGGGTCACGACGACTCCCGCGACGAGCACGGCCACGACTCTCACGACCACCACGCTCACGACGTGGAGTCGCTCGGCGCGGCGGTCGTGACGGTCTCGTCCTCTCGGAGCCTCTCGAACGACCCGTCGGGCGACGCCATCGTCGCGGGCCTCGAAGACGCGGGCCACAAGGTCGTGAGCCGCGACCTCATCGGCGACGACTACGACGGCGTGCAGGGGTCGGTGGACGCGCTGGTCGGCCGCGACGACGTGGACGCGGTGGTGACGACCGGCGGGACCGGCGTGACGCCCGACGACGTGACAATCGAGGCGGTCGAACCGCTCTTCGACAAGAAACTGCCGGGCTTCGGCGAACTGTTCCGCCTGCTCTCCCACGAGGACATCGGGACCAAGGTCGTCGGCACGCGCGCGACGGCGGGCGTCGTGGACGGCGCGGTCGTCTTCTGCCTGCCGGGGAGCGAGGACGCCGCAGAGCTTGGGGTGGAGCGGATTATCGTCGAGGAAGCGGGGCACCTCGCGGGACTGGCGGGGCGCGAGGAGTAGCCGCGAAACGCGGTTCGGTTCCGCGCTTACTCGAAGTCGCGGCGCATCGCGATCTCGAACCACGGGCAGAGGCGCAACTGCCGATACCACTCGGGATGCTCGTGCAGGCGCTCGTAGGGCACCCACATCAGGCCCGCGACCTCCTCCTCGTTCGGGTCGAGCGACAGGTCGTCCAGCGTCAGCTTCAGCACGGCACACACCTCGTGTTCGACGCCCGCGTTCTCGAAGTATCGCTTGTACTCGAAGCGGTCGGTCACGCGCAGGTCGTCGTACTGGTCGGGCGAGATGCCCAGTTCGTCGTCCAACCGCTGGCGCGTGGCTTCCTCCTGCGTCTGGCCTTCGATAGGGTGGGAGGCCACGGTGCCGTCCCACCACGTCCCCCAGAGGCGCTTGTCCGGCGCGCGCTGGGCGAGCAGGATGTTGCCGTCGCCGTCGAACACGAGCGACGTGAACGCCCGGTGGCGGATGCCGTCGCCGGTGTGGGCGTCGAGGCGGTTGACGGTCTCCTCGGGATTGTCGTCGGCATCGACTGCGACGACGTGCTGGCGTGCGTTTGCATGACGGTCTTCTGGGGTCGGCGTGCTGGCGTCAGCCGCCGTGTCGTCGGCGCTCATTGGCCTCTGGTTGTCGGGGATGGGTAAAACCGTCTTCGATAATTCGTGGCGTAGGGACGACCGGCGTTTCCGAGCGAATCACCGCCGAGAGCGTCGTGGAGACGGCTTCGAGAGCCCCCGCCCGCCACGAGACGTAATCTCCGTGGAATCGGTTACGAGGACGGCAGAGAAGACCGTTTAGAAAGCCCCCGCCCGCTCGCGGTCGCTCCGCGAGATATTTCTGCGCTCTCCGCACCGCCCGCGCAGAAATAGTAGCCCGCGGAAACGACCACGTTGCACGCGAGCGGGCGGCCCCTTTCGATCCACCCAGACGAGTGGTTCGGGTGGGCGAGCGTTCGCAGGTGGGTCGTGTCACCGAGCGCGGTTCCGACGAACGGTCCACCGAGCGCGACCCCGGCGGCTGATTCTGCGAGCGCACGGGCGCTGGCGCGCAGGACTGTACGCCAGCGCCCTCCGAGGTCGAAATACGACGCTGGCGTCCGGAGTCCGACCTTCCGACACCGAAATACGAATTTCGAAATTCGATTTCGGAACTCGTAATTCATCGTCGGATTTATTACGATGAGCGAACTTTCTCCTACCAACAGATGACCGACGACACCGCAGGCGACGGACGGACCATCCTGCTCATCGGTAGCGGACCGATACAGATCGGACAGGCCGCAGAGTTCGACTACTCCGGCGCGCAGGCCTGCCGCGCGCTACAGGAGGAGGGCGCGCGAGTCGTGCTGGTCAACTCCAACCCCGCGACCATCATGACCGACCCGGAGATGGCCGACGAGGTGTACATCGAACCCATCACGACCGAGGCCATCGCCGAAATCATCCGGAAGGAGAACCCGGACGGCGTCATCGCGGGCCTCGGGGGCCAGACCGGGCTGAACGTCACGGCGGAACTCTCCGAGGAGGGCGTCCTCGAAGAGTACGACGTGGACATCATGGGCACGCCGCTGGACACCATCTACGCGACCGAGGACCGGGACCTCTTCCGCCAGCGGATGCGCGAGTTGGGCCAACCCGTCGCGCGCTCGACCACCATCACGCTGGACGACGACGAGGAAGTCTCGGCCATCACCGAGGAGGACCTCGAAGAGCGCGTCGAGGCCGCGGTCGAAGAGGTCGGCGGTCTCCCCGTCATCGCCCGCACCACCTACACCCTCGGCGGGTCGGGGTCGGGCGTGGTCGAAGACATGGACGAACTCCTCGTTCGCGTCCGGAAGGGCCTGCGCCTCTCGCGCAACGGCGAGGTCCTCATCACCGAATCCATCTCCGGGTGGGTCGAACTGGAGTACGAGGTCATGCGCGACGCCGGGGACTCCTGCATCATCATCTGCAACATGGAGAACATCGACCCGATGGGCATCCACACCGGCGAATCGACGGTCGTGACGCCCTCGCAGGTCATCCCCGACGACGGCCACCAGGAGATGCGCGACGCCGCGCTCGAAGTCATCCGCGACCTCGGAATTCAGGGCGGCTGTAACATCCAGTTCGCGTGGCGCGACGACGGCACTCCCGGCGGCGAGTACCGCGTCGTGGAGGTCAACCCCCGCGTCTCGCGCTCCTCGGCGCTCGCCTCGAAGGCGACGGGCTACCCCATCGCCCGCGTGACCGCGAAGGTCGCGCTGGGCAAGCGCCTCCACGAGATAGAGAACGAGATTACGGGTCAGACCACCGCGGCCTTCGAGCCGGCCATCGACTACGTGGTCACGAAGGTCCCGCGCTGGCCCAAGGACAAGTTCGACGACGTGGACTTCGAGTTGGGCACCGCGATGAAATCGACCGGCGAGGCGATGGCCATCGGCCGGACCTTCGAGGAGAGCCTGCTGAAGGCGCTTCGCTCCTCGGAGTACGACCCCGACGTGGACTGGGCCGCGGTCGACGACGACACGCTCGAAACCGACTACCTCCAATCGCCGACGCCCGACCGCCCCTACGCGATGTTCGAGGCGTTCGACCGCGGCTACACCGTCGAGGAGGTCGTGGAACTGACCGACATCGAAGAGTGGTACGTCGAGCGGTTCGGGAACGTCGCCGACGCCGCGGTCGCCGCGCAGGACGGCGACTTCGAGGCCGCCGCCGAGCGCGGCTTCACCGACCACGAAATCACCGCCATCGCGGGCGGCGAGTTCGACGACACCCACGCCTCGTGGATTCCCGACGAGAGCGCGGGCGGCACGGCGTCGGCCGACGCGGCCGACGCCCCGAAAAAATCGACCGACGGCGCGGGCGTCGCAATCGAGGACGTGGAGTCGAGCGCGCCCGACCGCGATTTCAAGCAGGTGGACACCTGCGCCGGCGAGTTCGCGGCCTCGACGCCGTACTACTACTCCTCGCGGCGGCCCGGCGCGGGACTCGGCCGCGACGAGGTGCAAGTAGACCGCGACGTGGAGAGCGTCGTCGTGGTCGGCGGCGGCCCCATCCGCATCGGGCAGGGCGTCGAGTTCGACTACTGCTCGGTCCACGCGGTCCGTGCGCTCCGCGAGCAGGGCATCGAGGCCCACGTCGTGAACAACAACCCCGAGACGGTCTCGACCGACTACGACACCTCCGACGGCCTGTTCTTCGAGCCGATTACCGCCGAGGAGGTCGCGGACGTCATCGAGACGACGAACGCCGACGGCGTGATGGTCCAGTTCGGCGGCCAGACCTCCGTGGACATCGGCGAACCGCTCGAAGCCGAACTCGAGCGCCGCGGACTCGACTGCGAGATTCTGGGCACCGCGGTCGAGGCGATGGACCTCGCGGAGGACCGCGACCGGTTCAACCGCCTGATGGACGAGATGGGCATCAGCCAACCCGAAGGCGGCTCCGCGACCAGCGAGGCCGAGGCGCTCGACCTCGCCCACGACATCGGCTACCCGGTCCTCGTCCGGCCGTCCTACGTCCTCGGCGGGCGCGCGATGGACGTGGTGTACGACGACGAGGAACTGAAGGAGTACATCGAGGAGGCGGTCCGCGTCTCGCCCGACAAGCCGATTCTCGTGGACGAGTTCCTCGCCGACGCGGTGGAACTCGACGTGGACGCCGTGTCGGACGGTGAAGACGTGCTGATCGGTGGAATCATGGAACACGTCGAGTCGGCGGGCGTCCACTCCGGGGACTCCGCCTGCATGATTCCGACCCGCGCGCTCGACGACGACACCCTCGCCAGAGTCCGCGAGGTCGTCGAAGACATCGCGGTCGGCCTCGACACGGTGGGGCTGCTGAACGTCCAGTTGGCGGTGCAGGACGGCGAAGTGTACGTCCTCGAAGCCAACCCGCGCTCCTCGCGCACCGTCCCCTTCGTCTCGAAGGCGACCGGCGTCCCCATCGCCAAACTCGCCGCGAAGGTGATGGCCGGCGAGTCGCTGGCCGACCTGGACGCCGACGAGCAGGTGCCCGAGCAGGTCAGCGTCAAGGAGGTCGTCCTCCCGTTCGACCGCCTGCCGGGGAGCGACCCGCGCCTCGGCCCGGAGATGAAATCGACCGGCGAGGTCATGGGCACCGCCGACACCTTCGGGAAGGCCTACGACAAGGCCCAGGACTCGACCGGCAAGCCGATTCCCGACGCGGGCACCGCCCTGGTGGACCTCACCGACGACTTCGGCGAGTACTTCAGCACCGCGGAGTTCGCCGACTACTTCGAGGTCGTCACGCCCGACGAGTTCGAGACGGACGACGAGGCCGGGGACGAGGAATGGGCCGACCACGCGGAGCGGGCGGTCTTAGAGGGCGACATCGACGTCATCGTCTCGCGCAACCGCGACCTGCTGGAGACCGCGGTCGAGGAGGAGATAACCTACTTCTCGACCGAGGCGAGCGCCGCGGCCGCGCTGGAGGCACTCGACACGAGAGACCAACCCCTCGACGTGGAACCGGTCGGCGACCGGGCCAAGCGTACCCGCGAGTGGGGCGAGTAGCGAAGAAAGCTATCCGCGACCGAGGAGGTTTTCCTCCGAGACGTTCCAACTGTCACGGAGCCAGAACTCTCCGTAGTCGATGAAGACGTATCTGTCGTCGAGGACACCGACTTCGGCATCGTCAATCGTCCAATCGTCTCTTTGATTGAACTTCCTCTTGAGAATCTCTATGGCCGGGATTGGGTCTTCTGGCAGTTTTGCTTTCTCCATCACCAACCACTGGAAGTTCTGACGGTCCCAGTCGGCTATCGGAGCAAATAGTTCCGGATACCCTCTCGAATTCGCTTCTAGCCAGATTCGTACCTCACCGAATACCTCGTTTCGATAGAATGGACCCCATTCCGTTATTTTGTTGTTCGGCGGGTTGTCTGCTCGACCACCGCCACGCATCTTGAGAACGTACTCCGAACTACGTTCCTCGACTATTTTGTCCCCCATCGTGCCGGTTTCTGGGAGGAGTACCACGATACTTGACCCGGAATCTATCCAATCGAGATCGTGGTATCGCTCTGCGATTTCGTGAAGACGTAAGTTGTCGGTTGTAGTGTTCCTCTGACGTGGTTTGTAAGTTCGTGAACCCACGACCGACCATATTCGGTGAGAACACTCTCGGCAGGCGTCGAACACATCGTCACAATCACGATTCTCGGTTTCGTTTGAAAATTCGACCGAATTGCGCCGTAATTCGGTCAGACCACGACGAGGACGACCGCACCGCCGACCACCAAGGCCGCCAGCGCGTACCACGGTTCGCGCCGGAGGGTCTGCTGGGCGGCCGGAATCTCGCCGGTGTACTTCAGGCCGAGCGCCACCGCGACGAACGTGGCGGCGACGCCGACCGCTACCGTCGTCCGGCCGATGCCGTGAGCGTAGCCGGCGAGGACGCCGACGACCGCGCCGAGGATTATGGCGTGGATTTCCGTGTACGTGAGAGCGTTGTCGCTCCCGAAGACGGACGTTCCCATACGGGAGCGTAGGGGCTCCTGGCGTTAAATTTGTTTTCGAAAGTGAGAAATTTTAGTCACGTCCCGACGCCCGGTAGCTCCGCCTGATACTGGAGGAGTTGGTCGGCGCGCTCGGCTTTCGCCAGCAGGACCTCCTTGAGCTTCGGCGGGTTCCGGATGTCGGTGTCTTCGAGCAGGTCCTCGGGGAGCGCCAGCGTCCCCTCCGGGACGCCCTCCTCGCCGGAGACCGCGACGTGGCGGTTGCCAATCTTCATCACGAGGGGGCTGTCGAGACGCTCGATGCCCTCGCCCGAGGCGTAGAGCTGTTCGTTTATCTGTTCGTGCTGGTCGCGGCGGATGGCCGCACGGTCACCCCCGAACGGTTCGACGTAGAGCCGCCCGAGGTAGTAGCCGCTGGAGAACTCTGCGAACATGTGACGAGCTAGCGTATATCCCGCTTACACATGAACTTTTCGCCAAGATTTATATAGTAGTGCAAAACCACTTTTTAATACCCTTCGACTTCTCCACGTCGTCCGCGTCGAGGTGTCACTTTCTGGCGTCCGACTTCCGGCGTCCGGCACTCGGCGACCTCCGACAACCCTCGGCGACCCTGTACCTCCCGCAACTTCCGGCGACCTCCCGCAACCCCCGACGACCCCGACGTTCGGTCGGTCTGAGAAGACTGAAGAGCGTGGCGCTCCGGTCTGCCCGTATGAGAAGTCCGGAGCGGGTCGCGCGGCAGTTCCTCGAAGACGGACCGAACCTCGCGTGGCTTATCGCAGTGAACGTGCTGGCGACGCTGGTCGGGGTCCAGTTCTACGTCGAGACCCTGCCCGACGTTCCGGTGTACCTCTGGCCGTTCTACGCCGACTCGCCCGCCGCGCTGTTCCTCGTCACGCTCTCGCTGACGACGCTCCTGCCGAATCTGGGGCGTCGCGCCGCCGCCGCACCTCGGAACCGCGCGCTGGCGTACCTCCACACGCTGGCGTTCGCGTGGCTGGTCAAGTACGGCCTCTGGACGTTCGTCTCGCTGAACCTCGGCTTCTCGGCGTACTTCGGCCCGCCGTGGAGTCCGGACGCCTTCTGGGCCTACTGGTTCATCGTCGTGACCCACCTCGGGTTCGTGGTCGAGGCCGCGCTCCTGCCGTACTACGGCGCGACGACCCGCGGTGCGCTGGCGACCGCGCTCGCGGCCCTGCTGGCGAACGACGCCATCGACTACGTGCTGGGACTCCACCCGCCGCTCCGGTACGAACCGGACCTGCTGTTGCCCGTCCTGACCGTCGCCCTCTCGATTCTGGCGGTCGGGGTCGCCGCTCGGTCCTTCGACCGGCTTTCGGGGTTCTCTCGACACTCGTAGAGCGCTTCTCGTCCGCTTTTAAACTCTAAGGATGGTTTTACGGGCCCGAAATCGGCTCGTGAACAGAACGAACGAATGTCGGCCTTTTTAAGCTGGGACCCTAAACGACGAATCAATGAGTCTCTACCGAGTCGCCTTGGTGGCGCTGTTCGTCGTCAGCGGTGCGCTGGTCGTCGCCGTTCCCGCCGGCGCGACGGCGTCCGGCCCCGAAGCGACGACCGCCGGAGCCGCCGCGCCGACCCCCGGAGTCGGTCTCGCGGACGCCCGACCCGCCGTCCCGGCCGCGGCCGCCCCGAACAACACGACCGCTAACTCGTCGCTGGGGACGGACATCTCGTCGTTCATGCAGTCGAGCGCCGCCGAGGTCGGCGGCGCGGTCGAGACCGGCATGTGGACCGCGGCGTTCAACGGGACGGAGAACCAGTCGGTTCGCGTCGAACTGGTCGAGACCCGGACGTCGCAACTCCGCAAGGAACTGGCCGACCTCCGCCAGCGCCGGGCGGAACTCGTCGCCCAACGCAAGGCGGGCAACATCAGCCGGACCGCGTACAAGGCGAAGATGAGCCGGCTGGTCGGGGAAATCGACGCCCTCCGGTCGGCCATCGACACGACGACCAACCGCGCGGAGCAAGTGAACGCGAACGTCGAGGCGCTCGGGAACCTCCGGAGCGAGACCAAGAACCTGACCGGCCCCGAAATCGCCGCGGTCGCACGGAACGTGACCGGAGTCGGCGTCGGTGAGGGCGAGCGCGGCCCGCCGAACGGCGTGGGCGAAGGCAACGGAAACGGTGTCAGTAAAGGCAACGGAAGCGGCGTCGGCGAGGGCAACGGAAACGGAAACGGCAACGCCGCGAACGCCGCTGGGGAGGGCGCAAACGGTACGATGCCCGGTAACGCAGGAAACGGTAACGGTGTCGCCGGCGAGGGGAACCGAAGCGGTGTCGGAAACGGCGAGGGTCTCGCGGACGCCGGGAACGAATCCGGCGTCGGCAACGGTCCCGTGGGCAACGTGACCGGCAACGGAACCGGTATCGGCGTCGGAAACGGCACCGACCCCGGCAACGCCACGAACGGCACCCGCGGCCCGCCGAGCGACGCCGGTAGCGCGACGCTGACGACGCCGGACCTCATCGACGGCGTCTCCACGGCGCTCGTCGCGGGCGTCGGTCGGTTCGCCGGCGGCGACTTCTTCGCGGCCCGATAGTATCCAGCGGTGCGACCCGGCGACGGGCCGCTCTCGGAGGCGTCTCCCGTCGTCGGTTTCCGGACCGAAAGACACGCTTTTGAGCGCGCGACGCGTACCCCCGACACCGAATGGACTCCGCCGAGCTACTCGACATCCTCGGGAACGAGAACCGCAGGCGCATCCTCCGTCTGCTCGCGCGTAAACCCTGCTACGTCACCGAGATTAGCGAGTACCTCGGCGTCAGCCCGAAGGCCGTCATCGACCACCTCCGGAAGCTCGAAGACGCCGGCCTCGTCGAGAGTCGCACCGACGACCAGCGCCGCAAGTACTTCAGTATCTCCCGCAATCTGCGACTCGAAGTGAACGTCTCGCCCTACGAGTTCGGCGTCAAGAGCGCCTACCCCGCAAGCGTGAACCTCGACGCGAGCAGGTGGCGCTACGTCTCGCTCAACGTCCAATTCGACACCAAGGGAGAGGACGGCGAGGAGGGAGCGGAGGAAGAGGACGCCGACGCGACCGATGCCGACGCGACGGACGCCGGTGAGACCGAGGCCGGCGAAATCGAGGCGTCCACCGAGAGCGACGGCGACGGCGAGACGGCCGCTCGCGCCGCCGAACTCGCCTCGGAACTCGACGAACTCCAGCAGCTCCAGCGCGAACTCTCGCTGGCCCAGCGGTGGGTCCACGGCCGCCTCGCCGACGTGCAGGACCGACTCGGCGACGCGCTCGACGGCGACGGCGAGAGCCGACTCCTCGCGGAGGTGCTAGCTGCCGTCGCGGGCGGCGCGGCGACGGTCGGCGACGTGAGCAGCGCGGTCGAGGTCCCCGAGCGCGTCGCGGAGGGCGCGCTGAACGAACTCGCGGAGCGGGGCGTTCTGGAGCGCGGCGAGGACGGCGAGTGGGAGCTAGCGGAGTAGAAGCAGGCGGACGGGGCTCGTTCTCAGACGTCCGCGGTCAGTCCGTTTCGCAAGTCGCCGCCGAAGTACGCGCCGAGCGCGCCGGCCAGCAGGCCGGTGCCAGCGCCGAAGACCGCCAGCGGGACGCCCGCGTCGCCGAACGCCGTCAGCGCGAGGTTACCCAGCAGGGCGGTCAGTCCCGCCGCGACCGCACCGGCGGCGGCCGATTCGAGGACGGTCGAGCGCTCGACGGCGAGACCGAGGGCGAACGCGCCGGCGAAGACGCCGAGGAGTCCCGCGAGGTTGTCCAGCACCGGGAGCGGAATGAAGGCGTTCCCGGCGAACATCCCGACGCCGAGCAGACCGAGCGCGACGAGGAAGATTTTGGGCGAGAAGATGCTCCCGGCGCGGTGCTTGGCGCGCTGGACGAACGACGAGTGAGTCTCCTGCTCGGCGGTCTCGGCGTCGTCTTGGAGGGTCTCGGTGAGGTCGTCCGCGAACGAGTCGCGGGTGCGCTGGTCGGAGCGCTGGGGCATGGTGGAGTCTGCGGCGTCGGAGGTAATGGGTCTTTCCGTGGCTTCGGAGGAGTTCGAGACCGAGTACTCTCCGACCGAGCTTCCGCCTCCGAAAACCGGTTCTCGCGGCGAGACTCCCCACGCGCCGAAAAGATGGTTTCAAGTCCGCCCCGCCGGTACTCGGAGGTATGAATCCCGGCGACCGCGTCCGCGTCCAGCGGGCCGACCAGACCTACGAGGGCGTACTGCTCCCCTCCTCGACGAGCCAGAACCTCGTCGTCAAGCTAGAGGGCGGATACAACGTCGGCATCGACCGCGCAGACGCCGACGTGGACGTGCTCGAAAACGACGTGTACGACATCGAGGCGGGCGAGACCGACGACGAGTCGGCCGTCGAGTTCGACCCCGACCTGCCGACCGTCTCGCTCATCTCGACCGGCGGCACCATCGCCTCGACGGTGGACTACCGGACCGGCGCGGTGACGGCGCAGTTCGACGCCGAGGACGTGCTTCGGGCCGTCCCGGACCTCGCGGGCCGGGCGAACTACCGGGGCCGCGTGGTGGCGAACATCCTGTCGGAGAACATGACGCCCGACGTGTGGGTGGACCTCGCCGAGGCCGTCCACGAGGAGATAGAGGCGGGCGCGGACGGCGTGGTCGTGATGCACGGCACCGACACGATGCAGTTCACGGCGTCGGCGCTCTCGTTCATGCTCGACACGCCGGTCCCGGTCGTCTTCACCGGGAGCCAGCGGTCCGCCGACCGACCCTCGTCGGACAACGTGATGAACGCGGTCTGCGCCGTCGAGGCCGCCAAATCCGACGCCGCGGAGGTCATGGTCTGCATGCACGCGACCGAGAGCGACGACGTCTGTGCGCTCCACCGCGGTACGCGCGTCCGGAAGAACCACACCTCGCGCCGGGACGCCTTCGAGACGGTGGGCGCGAAACCGCTCGGCGAGGTGGACTACGACGCGGGCGACGCCGAAATCTCGTTCCGGCGCGACTACGCCGAGCGTGGCGAGACCGATCTCTCGCTGTCGCCCGACCTCGAATCCGACGTGGAACTGCTGAAGTTCACGCCCGGCATGGACGAGTCGGCGCTCGACGTGGCGGAGGGGCAGGCCGGTCTCGTCCTCGAAGGCACCGGGCTGGGACACGTCCACTCGGACTGGACCGACCGCATCGCCGAACTGGTCGATTCGGGAACCACGGTCGTCATGACCAGCCAGTGTCTCGACGGTCGGGTCTGCGACCGGGTGTACGACACCGGTCGGGACCTGCTCGACGCGGGCGTCGTGGAGGGCGAGGACATGCTCCCCGGCACCGCGAAGGTGAAACTGATGTGGGCGCTGGCCAACGGCGACGACCCCGAGACGACGGTCCGGACCCCCGTCGCGGGCGAGATTACCGACCGGTCGGTACCGTGGGAGTGAGATGACGGGCGCGAGCGGCGAGCGGTCGGAGACGACCGAGCGAGCGGGCGTCGAAGTTCGCGAAGCGCGCCACGACGACTACGACGACGTCGCGGCGTTCACGCAGAACACGTGGCCCGAACGCGACGGCGGCGACTACATCCCGGACGTCTATCACGACTGGATAGAGGGCGAGGACAAGCACACCGCGGTCGCCGTGGCGGACGGCGAGGTCGCCGGACTCGCCCAGACCGTCCTTCTCTCCGAGTGGGAGGCGTGGAATCAGGGCCTGCGCGTCAACCCCGAGTTCCGGGGCCGGGGCGTCAGCGTCGCCGTCACCGAGTCGCTCTTCGAGTGGGCGCGCCAGCGGGGCGCGACCGTCGCCAGAAACATGGTGTTCTCGTGGAACGTCGCCGGGTTGGGCCAGTCGCGGGCGACCGGTTACGACCCCGTGACCGAGTTCCGGTGGGCGCACCCCGACCCGACCGACGCCGACGACCCGGACGACGCTCCGGCGTCGTCCGGGTCGTCAGTGTCCGGGTCGTCCTCGGCCGATTTCGAGGTGACGAGCGACCCGCGGGCGGCGTGGCGCTACTGGACCGACAGCGAGGCCCGCGACCGACTCCGGGGCCTCGCCTTGGACCCCGAGGAGTCGTGGGCGCTCTCGGAACTGACCCTCGGCGACCTCCGGGCGGCGGCCGACGACGGCGGCCTGTTCGTCGTGCAGGGCGACGGAACCCGCGGCTTCGCCCACCGAATCCGGGAGTACGAGCGCGAATCCGACGAAGAAGCGGGCGAAACCGAACAGTGGGTCGAGTACGGCGTCGGCGCGTGGGCCGACGCCGAGAGCGCAGACGCGCTGTTCGACGCGGTAGCCCGCGACGCCGCCGAACTGGGTGCCGACCGAACGCGCGTGCTGATTCCCGAGTCGCCTCGGTTCGTCAGCGACGCCGCGCTCTGCCGGGTCGAAGTCGCCGACGAACCCGACTTCGTTCTCGGCGCGGACTTGACCGCGTGATTCGCGGGCCGACCTGACCGCGTGAGTCGCGGGCGGGGCCGACCGCACGGAGCGGTTCGATTCGCTGTCTCACCCGGTAGCGGTCCGATTCGCGCCGAGAGCGCGAATCGGACCGCTCGGTGGTCCGTCGCTCGCACGGTCGGTCGTCGGCTCAGTCGTCGTCCGCGGGTTTCTCTTCGGACCGTTCCGCTTCGTCGTCGGTCGATTCGTCTTCGTCCCGCGATTCGTCTTCCTCCGACGATTCTCCCTCGTCCGACGAATCTCCTTCGTCGTCCGTAGTCGGCTCGCCGGACTCGTCGTCCCCGTCGGCGACCTTTTCCTCCGGCGGTTCGTCGTCGCCCTCCGCGGGCGTGCCCTCGCCCCGGTCGTCCTCCTCGCTCTCGGCGGGCGTCGGGACGCTCGTCTCGGCGACCTCCACGTCGTCGTCCCAGTCGAACTCGTCGAGTTCGTCGCTCTGGCGCAGGACGAACGGCCCGGACGCCAGCGTCTGGAGCGTCACCGTCATCGCGCGGAGGACGTACGACGTGAGGACGACGTAGGGCGCGAGCGCGACGGTGTACGAGAACGTAGTGAACAGCGAGAGCGGCGTTATCTTCAGGGGTTGCCAGAACAGCCACACCTCGGGGAAGAGGTCGGTACCGATGACCAGCATCACGTACGAGATGTAGACGATGGTCGGAAGCGAGACGTAGAGGAGTCGCGCCGAGAGTCTGGAGAACTCCCGCTTGTAGTACAGCGATTTGAAGTACTCCCGGCCGGTGGCGAACACCTTCAGCGTCTCCACGAGGTCGTCGATGGCCCGCTGTTGGTCGTCGCCGAGGCAGTGGCCGTACTTGCGCTTGAATCGCCGGGCGACGTGGAGTTGCCACGAGTAGTCGTAGTCCAGCCCCGCGAGCAGGACCTTGAACGACCCGAACTTCGCGCCCGAGAGCGTCTCGCCCGCCTTCTCGGCCTCCTTGCTCACCTCCTCGGAGAAGATTTTGGCCTCCTCGGCGAACTCGTCGCTGTCGGCCCGCTCGGCGATGGACTCGATACCCTCGGCCTGCCGGTCGATGACCTTCAGAATCGTCCGGAGGAACTCGGCGGGCCGGGCGGGACTCACGTCCGACTCGATGAACTCCTCTATCTGCCCGCGGTAGCGCACCGAGGCGTCGATGCGCTCGCGCTGGGTCTCGATGTCGGTTATCTCCTCGGAGAGGACGATTGAGTTGATGGAGACGACGATGGAAACCAGCAGGATGGACCCGCTCAGGAGCGCGCTGAACAGCGTCTGGACCGTGTTCGTGTCTCTGAGAAGCGTCTGGAGGTCCAACGGTCTGACGATAGACCCGCCGACGAGGACGGACAGCACGGTGAGCAACAGCGCCGCCGCGACCCACATCCGCTTGCCTCGGAGGAGTACCCACTGGACGACCCGCCGGTGTGGCGAACTCGGCGACTCGCGGTCGCCCGGAATCAACTCGTCGAGCGAGTGGCCGTCCGAAATTCCCGAATCGCCGCCCCCCAGCGAGTGTCCGTTATCCTCGCCGTCTCCCATTCCCATCGGAGGTAGGACAAGCCGACGGTAAGGCCTTCTGGCAGGTTCGTGAGCGTCTCCCTACCGGCGCGTAGACGGTACGTGACTGGTTGTGTGGCGGTACGTGACTCGTCGCGCCAAGACCGAAAGCGGCGCGTGACTCGTCATGCGGAGACCGAAGGCGGCGCGGGCGCTACCCGCCGCTGACCGGCGGGAATAGCGCGAGTTCGTCGCCCGCGTCGAGTTCGGTGTCGAGTCCGTCCTCGGCGCGGACGTTCGTCCCGTTCCGGAGGACGTTGATGTGGTCGCGCAGTTCGCCGTCGTCGTAGACGCGCTCTTCGAGGTCGGGGCGCGCGGCGACCAGCGCCGCGAGCGCGTCGCCGACCGTCTCGCCGGGGTCGGTCTCGACTTCGACCTCCTTCCCGCCGGCGATTTCGGCGAGGTCCGCGAACAGCTTCCACTCCATGCGCGGGGCTTGGTCGCGGGCGGCCTTTGTTCCATCGCTCTCCGGACGTTCTGGACGAGAAGGTCTTTCGGACCGACGGTGAGTGGGGCGTTCCGAACGCCGGTGAGTGTCGAGGAGAGGTAGCTACTGCCGACGCCAGTCCGACCGCATCCCGGCCGTCTCCTCGTCCGCGGCCGCGCCGCCCGCCGCGGCCTCGACCTTCCGGAGGAGGTCCGGCCGAGCGACCACGTAGAGGGTGTCGTCGGGCGCGAGCAGGCGGTCGTCGGCGGGAATCGTCTCGATGCCGTTCGGGTCGCGGACCGCGACCACCGTCGCGTCGAGGCTTCCGACCGGCGCGCCGACGAGCGGACTCGCCGCCGAGAGCGTGACCGCGCCGACCGTCTCGTCGGCCGCCCGGAGGCGCGCGGAGAACTCCCGGTCGGCGCTGGGTTCGGTGGGGAGCGTGACCAGTCGGTAGGCGGCCTCGGCGTCGAGGTCGGCCGCGGCGTCGGCGTCGAGCGCCAGCGTCGCCACGTCGCCGACCGTCGCCCGGAGTTCCGCGGTGGCGACGCGCTCGGGACCGGCGTCGTCCGGCGAACTCGCCCCGCTCGGGAGCGCATTCGCGTCGTCTGCGGGTGAGTCTGCGTCGTCTGCGGGCGAGTCGGCGTCGGTCTCCGACGCCGACTCGCCGCGCCGCCAGACCTGCACGAGGTCGCCCGCACTGGCGCTGAACGCGGGGTCGGCCCGGACCGCGACGGCGACGGTGCCCGGCGCGAGCGTCGGGCCGAGACCGACCGCCCGGCCGCCCGCCGCGAGGTACTCGACCGTGCCGTCGTCGGCCAACTCCACGTCCACGTGGCCGACGCCGTAGTCGTCGCGGAGTCGCTCGACCAGTCGCTCGCGGAGTTCCGCGACCGTCAGCCCGCGCGGGAACCGGAGCGACGCGCCGGTCAGCGACTCGGCGGTCTCCTCGTCGAGCGGTTCGTAGCCGTCGATGTCGCCGATTTCCTCGGGGAGTTCGACCGTGACGAACCGGCCGACCGACTGGACGAGTCGGCTCACGTCGCCCTCGAACTCGCGGCCGCCGGCCAGCGAGAAGGCGTCGGCGACGACGCGAGCGCCCGACCGCGCTCCGACCGCGGCCGCGGCGCCCCCGAGCGCGAACGCCGCGACGTTGATCGCCACCACGTCGGGCGGCGGGACGGTCTCGCCGGTGCCGAGGAACTGCCGGAGCGCGGTCGTGGTGTTGAGCCACCCGCCGACGACGCCGAGTCCGACAAGCACCGCCAGTCCCTCGGGAATCTCCGCGTGGGCGACCGACCGATAGAGGACGCCGGCACCCGTCGCCACGCCGCCCGCGAGGAGCGCGAGACCGACGACGCGGGCGAGCGCGACCGCCGGGCGCTCGACCGCCGCGAGGAGGCTCACGCCGCCACCCCCCGGAGGGACGCCGGACCCGGCGCGTTCGGGGAGCGAGTCACGCCGCCACCTCCGCGAACCGGTCGAGCGCGGCGCGGTCGCCGACGACGAACAGCAGGTCCCCGCCCGCGAGACGGGTCGCGCCCCGCGGTGCGACCGTCCACTCGTCGCCCCGCCGGAGGCCCAGCACCGCCACGCCGTACGCTTCCCGGAGGTTCGTCTCGCCGAGCGCCGCGCCGTCGAGCGGGCCGTCGGCGGCCAGTTCGACTCGCCGGACGCGCTTGCCGTCCCGGCGCAACAGCGACAGCAGTTCGAACTCCCGGCGGGTCCCGCGGGCGCGGACCCGAACCTCGGCTTCCTCGACGCCGAGCAGTGTCTCGGCCTCCCGGCGCGGGACCGCGACCGTCACCCGGCCGTCGCCGCCGGTCGCCTGCCCCGCCGCCGCGCTCGCGCCGGAGTGCGAGCGCGTCGGGTCGGAACCGGTCGCGTCGGTCGTTCGCCCGTCGCTCGCTCGTCCGTCGGGTCTGGCGTCGGTCGCGTCGCCCGCGGAACTCGTCGGGGTCGCGGCCCTGCTCGACCCCGCCGCGCCCGAACTCCCTGACCGGGCGCTCAGGACGGTCCCGGTCACGTCGCGGCGGGGGGTCGAAACCGTCACCTCGTCCGTCCGAGCGAGCCCGGTCGGGACCAGCGTCTCGACCGAAACCGCGCGCTCGCCCGCCGGGACGCGCCGCGAGAGCGCGCCGACCGGCGGGGCCGCGTTGACGGTCGCCCGGCCCCGCGAGTCGATGCTCACCGTGACCGCCGCGAGGTCGTAGTCGGTCCGGAGTCGGTCCGAGAGCCGGGTCTCCAGTTCCGAGAGCGGCAGGTCGGCGGGGAGGGTCCACTCGCCGTCCCGAATCGTCGTCCGGAGGTCGTCGGGGAGCGGCGGGTACCCCTCCACGTCGCCGACCTCGCCGACCGTCCGGATTCGAATCTGGCCGAAGCGCCCGACGCGTTCTATCGCGTCGGCCGACAGGCCGCGCTCCCGAAGCCCGCTGAGCGTGAGTCTCCGGGGGAACTCCGCGCCCATCCGGTCGCCCTGCGCGTGGGCGTACAGCGTCGCCATCATCACGACCAGCGCCGAGACCAGCGCGGGCGGCGAGGTGACGAACTGGGGGTCCAGCAGGCCGAGCAGACCGCCCTGCACGCCCGCGATGGCGACCCCGAAGACGAGGACACCGAAGCCGGGAATCGTGACGCCGGTAAAGTACTTGAACGTGAATCCGAGCGACCACGCGACCAGCGCTGGCACGACCGCGGTCAGCACGCCGACGTAGAGACCGACGAGGAGATCTATCAACAGTGCGGCACCGAGAGCCATCGTTGCTACCTGCCAGCCACGGGACGCCTAAAGAACTACCGACGAGCGACGCACTACCGACGTTTATTTGCGAAGACGGCGACAGATACGGGTATGGAGGTGTCGTGGCGGGACCGTGTCGGCGTGCGAGTCGTCGTGGCGCTGACGTTCGCGGTCGCAGTGCTGTCGATAGCGACGGGCGTCTCCAGCATCGGGTTCACCGCGGCGTCGGCCCGGAACCTCTTCGGCGGCGGCATCCCCGAGTGGGCACAGGAGACCGCCGGGTTCACCGGCACGCTGACCGGCTTCCTGATGCTCGCCAGCGCGTTCGGGATGCGACGGGGGTTGCGTGCGGCGTGGTACTCGACGGTCCTCTTGCTCCCGCTGACCGCGGTGCAGGGGCTGGTCCAGTCGAGTCCCTACTCGCTCCCGCTGGTCGTCGCTTCGCTGGCGTCGCTCGCCGCGGTCCTGCGGACTCGCCGCCGGTTCGAACGCGACGCGGACCTCACGGCCTCGCAACTGGCCTCGCTGGCCGCGCTCGTGGGCGTGCAGGTGTACGGCACCGTGGGCACGTACGCGCTCGCGGACCACTTTCCGGAGGTGGAGACGCCGCTGGACGCGTTCTACTACACGCTCGTCACGTCGAGCACCGTCGGCTACGGCGACCTCACGCCCGCGACCCAGACCGGCCGCCTGTTCAGTTTGACGGTGGTCGTCCTCGGAACTGCGAGTTTCGCCGTCGCGCTGGCCTCCCTGCTCGGTCCCGCCATCGAAGCCCGCCTCGCCTCTGCACTCGGAAGAATGACGGAAGCACAACTAGAACTCCTCGAGGACCACGTCGTCGTCCTCGGTTACGGCGACCTGACCGAACCGATTCTGAACGAACTCGACGGGCAGTCCGACTTCGTCGTCGTGACGCCCGACCCACAGCGCGCGACCGAACTCGGCGACAGGGGGTTCAAGGTCCTCAAGGCCGACCCGAGCGACGAGGAACCGCTCCGGCGGGTCGGCATCGACGAGGCCCGCGCGGTCGTGGCGGCGACCAACAACGACGCCGAGGACGCGCTGGCGGTGCTGACCGCCCGGCAACTCAACCCGGACGTGCGCATCGTCGCGGCCGCGACCGACCGCGAGAACGTGGACAAACTCCGGCGGGCGGGCGCGGACTCGGTCATCAGTCCCGCGACCATCGGGGGCCACCTGCTCGTGCGCTCGGCGCTCGGGAGCGACGGGATGGAGAACGTCGCGGACCGACTCGCCGGGGAGTCGCCGAAGCGCTGAGTGCGACCCGCCGCGAGCGCAGTCACCGACGGTACCGCCCGTCGCGACTCCTCGCGCCGAGTATCCCAAGGTTATTTGAGTCAGAACGGTAGCACCCGGACATGCGACTCCTCCAAGTTGCCGTGCCCGTCGGAAAGCGCGACCGCGTCGAGAGCGTGTTGGCGGACGCCGAGGCGGAGTACTTTCTCACCGAGGAGACCTCTCGGCGCGACTACGCGGCGCTCGTGTTCGTCCCCACGGAACCCGAGAACGTGGAGTCGCTGGTGGAAGAACTCCGGGACGCCGGGGTCCAGCGGAAGGGCTACATCACGGTGGGCAAACTCGAAACCGTCCTGTCCGACAAGTTCGAGCGCCAGCGACACGGCCGACCGACCGACGAGGACGCCATCGAGGAGACGAACGGTCGAATCGCGCGGGAGGAACTCCGCGCGCGGGCCAGGGAAGTCGCGTCGGTCACGCCCAACTACGTGGTCTTCACGGTTCTGAGTACCATCATCGCGACGGCGGGCCTCCTGACGAACAGCGCCGCGGTCGTGGTCGGGTCCATGGTCATCGCCCCGCTCATCGGACCGGCTATCGCCGCGAGCGTCGGCAGCATCTTCGACGACGAGGACCTCTTCCGAACGAGCGTCAGGGCGCAGTTCGTCGGCCTGCTCGTCGCGGTCGGAAGCGCCGCCGCGTTCGCCGGACTCCTCCGCGCGACGTTCCTGCCCCACGCCGACATCCGACTCATCCAGCAGGTCGCCGAGCGAATCAACCCCGGTGGCCTCGCGCTCGTGGTCGCGCTGGGTGCCGGCGTGGCGGGGGCGATGTCGCTCACCAGTACGACGAGCGTCGCGCTGGTCGGGGTCGCCATCGCGGTCGCGCTCATCCCGCCGGCCGCGACCGTCGGTCTCGGCATCGCCTACGGCGACGTGACCGCCGCGGTGAGCGCCGCCATCCTCGTCCTCGTCAACGTCCTGTCCATCAACGTCGCCAGCCTCGCCACGCTCTGGGTGCAGGGCTACCGGCCGGAACACTGGTACGCCGAGGAGTCGGCTCGGCGGGCGGTCGTCCGTCGCGCGGTCCTGCTCGTCGCGGCCGTGCTCGTGCTCTCGTCGGCGCTCGCGGTCACCACGGTCAACATCTCGGAGAACGCGGAGTTCGAGCGGACGGTCGCCGACATCGCGTCCGAGACGGACGCCCGCGTCCTCTCGGTGGACGTGTCCTACCGGACCGAACTCTTTCTCCGCCATCCCTCCGCGGTGACGGTCCGGACCGTCGGCGGGTCGGCGAACGCGGCCGACGCCCTCCGGGAGCGCATCGTGGCGCGGACGGAGCAGGACGTGACGGTCGTCGTGATTCGGGAGGACGGGGACGTCTCGACGGCGCGACAGTTGGGTTCGCCGACCGCGAACGGTGTCGGGCGGAGTCCGGCGACGAGCGCCGGGAGCGGTCTCGGCGGGCCGCGGCTCCCCGTCGGAGCCGCGTAGCACGGCTGGGGTCCGGCGGCCGCGGCGCATCGGGAGTATCGCTACGTATTTCCATCTCCGGTCCCGGCGTCCGATATGGCAGCACCGGTACGCGAACACCTGTCCCAACACGACGCGCTGGCCGACCTCCCGCTCGTCACCGAGTCCGCGCGCGTCACCGACGTCACGACGATGGATCGGGACCGACGGCCAGAGGCCGCGGCCGCGATGACCCGGTGGCTCGAAGAGCGCGGACTCGCCGGGTACGGTCCCGTCGAGGGGTTCGACGACTGGGAGCGGTTGTCCGCGCGACTCGCCCGCGACGACCGCCCGGCGGTCGCCCGGCGGGTCGCGACGCTCGCCGAGCGCGTCGAGCGACCGAAGCCGATGCTCACCAGCGCGCGGTTCCGCACCGAGGCGGACGTCGATTTCCTCGCCGGACAGTACGTCGGGCTCCGATACGACGGCACGTCGCGGGCGTACTCGCTGTCGAGTTCGCCCACCGAGGACGAACTCGAAATCTGCGTCCGGCGCGTGCCGGGTGGCCGCCTCTCGCCGGAGATCTGCACCGACCTCGCGGTCGGCGACGAGGTGACGATTCGCGGCCCGTACGGCGAACTCGTCCTCCAGGACCACTCGCCGCGGGACATGGTGTTCCTCGCGACCGGTACGGGGGTCGCACCGTTCCGGAGCATGATAGAGTACGTCTTCGAGACCGGCCGCGACGAGTACGAGGGCGAGAGACGCGACGTGTGGCTGTTCCTCGGGGCGGCGTGGGAGGACGACCTCCCGTATCTGGACCGGTTCCGCGAACTCCAGCGGACCCAAGAGAACTTCCACTTCGTCCCCTGTCTGAGCCGCGAGTCCGTCCTCTCGGACTGGGACGGCGAGACCGACTACGTCCAGCACGCGCTGCTCAAGCACACCGACCCGGCCGCCGTGACCGCCGGACTCGGCGACCGGCTCGAACGCTGGCTGCGGGAGCAACCTCAATCAGGAGTCGAGGCCCGCATCGACCCGACGAACAGCGAGGTGTACGCGTGCGGCATCAACGCCATGGTGTACGGTCTCGTGACGGCCGCCGAGCGACTCGGTATCCCGGCCTCGCGCATCGAGTCCGAGGGGTTCGGGTAGGTGTCCTGTACGGGGACACGTCGCCGAAAAGTGGTGGTGATGGGTCAGAAACGGCGGCTTTTCAGAATACGAAACGTCCGTAGTTCGGTGCGCTGGCCGGTAGAGACCGAGTAAACCGCTACTCGGTGACGCCGCTGAGACCCGTCATCGGAGTAGCCCCCGCGACGATGGCTCCCGTCGAGAGAATAGCCGCCGACAGCACGACGAAGTCCCCGCTCGGCGAGAAACCCGCAATTCCGGCCCCCGTCTGCACGATGAACACCGTGACGAAGAAACTCAGCACGGCGAAGACCAACATCACGACTGCCGCGACGATACTACCTACTAGTGCGCCAAACGAATCGAGAATTCCCATTCGATTTACTCCTTCTCTTGGAGGGATAAACTGTACACGTATATTATTTGGGTGATAGTCGTCCGCAATTTATTGCGGATTTCCGACACTTGGGCCGACTTCCGGGGCGTCCCGAAAGCCCCTCGGTCGTGACTGGAGTCGGGCGCGGGACGTGCGGTGCGAACCGAACGGGACGAGCGGGGTGACGGAAGGCGGAGACTACGACCCGCTACCTGCGCTCCGTTCGCCCTCGCCGGGGTCGTAGAGCCAGACCATGTTGTTCTCGTGGAACTCGCTGTCCTCGCCGATGACGACCCGGCCGTTCCCGGTCACGAGCAGGTTGTCGGGGTTGGCGATGGCGTTCTCGGGGTCCACCTGCGCCCGCATCGGGTCGGTCCCGAACAGGGTCGCGCCCGAGGCGTCGGAGTTAGCGGACTCCTCCTCCTCGCGGGTCGGATTGAACGCGCAGTCCCGACAGACCGTGCTGGCCGAGTCCGGGCGGGCGTCGTAGGGACACCCGCCGCAGATGTTGGCGCTCGGGCCGCCGGTCACGACCGGTTCCATCCGGCTCACGTCGAAGTTCTCGCGGAGTTCCATGCGATAGACCGCGCCGTAGTCGTTGCCCTGCAGCCGGATGGTCCCCTCGCCGTCGGCCATCGTCTCGTTGACCTCCGACATCGCGACGTAGAGGTAGTCGCCGGGTTCCGCTCGGCCCGCCTGCGGGAACTTGACGGTGATGCCCTCCATCTTCCGGAACTCGTCGGTCGCGCCCTTCGCGGCCGCGGCCTTCCGGGATTCGAGGAAGGCGACCCGGTCGTCGGGGGCGTTCCCCTTGGCCCACTGCTGGACCTGCTCGTCGGTGATGTAGTCGGCGTCCGTACTCTCGTCCTGTCCGTCGTACTCGGCTATCCACGACGCGATTTGCTCCTCGTCGCCGTGGGCCAACTCGACCCATTCGAGGTCGAAGGCGACGTTCGCGGGGTCGTTGCCCCGACCGGGCTTGGCTCTGGCGGCGTACAGCGTGCCCGACGAGAGGTCGCCCGCAGAGTCCGCCACGAACTTGAACAGGACCGTCCCGGTCCCGTCGTCGCTCATGTAGGCGGTCTTCCGGTCGGGCATCACCACCGCGTTCTCGTGGGAGAACCGACCCATGGCGAACCGCTTCTCGGGCGTCGGGTCGCTCGATTTGGGTTCGGTTATCTCGACGACGTAGCCGTACCGATACGGGTTCCCCCAGTAGCCGAGATACTCGGCCATCCGGCCGTCGCCGTTGCCGTAGGTCTCCTGCTCGGGGTCGTACCACACGTCGGCGGGCGGTTCGTACTCCTCGGAGGACAGCGGCGTGCCCCACGGCGAGACGGTGCCGAAGCAGTTGGTCCACGTCCCCTCGACCGGCCGGAAGTCAACGTTCATCGCGTCGGTGACCTGCCACGCGGCGGCCCCCGGTCGCCCCCGGCGCTCGACCCGCATCCGGGTCACGAGTCCGGGCGACCGCTCCCAGTTGGTGAACAGGTAGCCCGCCCGGTCGCCGTCGCGGACGAAGCCGTTGAAGTCGGGCCACATCCCGTCGGTCATCGGTTCGCCCGTCGCGGAGTAGACCACGCCGAAGCCGTCGCCGGAGTTGGGTACCCGGTCTCCGCCGTTCATCAGCGGCTGGTAGCTCCCGACGGCGGTCCGGACGCGCTCGCGTTCGATTCGGCTGTCCGGCATCTGCACGCTCTCGAAATCCGAGGGTAACTCGTCGATTCTGGCCCCGACGAGCGCGCCCACCGTGCCCTCGTCGTAGGGTAGCACGTTGTTCTCGTCGGGGTGCTGGACGTTGAAGAACAGTTCCCCGTCGGTCGTCAGAAAGAGGCCGGTTATCTCCGCGCCGAGCGCCGTGGTCGCGAGTCGGTTCAGCGTCGGCCCCGACTCGGCGTCGCTCTCGCCGCCGCCCTGCCCGCTCCCCTCTCCGTCGCTCCCGCCGCCCTCCTGTGCGTTCGCGGTGGCGGTACTCGCCCGACCCCCCAGCGCGAGCGTCGCGAGTATCGCCACCGTGTCGCGTCGGTCGTAACCTGTGCGCATGAGTAACGCGCACCACGGTCGGCGGGATTAGGCTTCCGGATGAGTGTCGGCTCTCTCGCGTAACAACGAACGCAGGACAGTTCCGAGACACGACGAGCCGATTACGGGTCAACCGGTGGGACGCGGACTCCGGGTTCATCCCCGGTGGACGATGGCCACGTCGCAGTCCAAGTCGTGGATGCGCTCGAACGTCGGCGGCGAGACGAACCGCGAGGCCGCCGACCGGTCGGTGCTCGCGCCCATGATGGTCAGGTCGTAGTAGGCGTCGTTGGCCGCGAGGAACGACTCGATGGACGACCGCGACACTCTGGTCTCGAACGACCCCTCGAAGGCCTCCACGAGGTTCGCCAGCGTCGTCTCGGCCGCGCGACGCTCGTCCTCGCGGTCGATGCAGGTGCAGACGCTGACCCGGCCCGACCCGCCGCCGACCCGGCGGGCGAACTCTATCATCGCGTGGGCGGTGTCGCCCGCGCGCCGGACCGGAACCAGCACGCGCTTCCAGCGCTCGCGCGACTCGTCGGTCGGGCGGAACGCCACGGCGTCCAGGTCGCTCCGGAAGAGGCCGCGGACGAACGGCGAGAGACCGCCGTTCTGCTCCTCGTAGGGCGCGACCACGAGGTCGCAGTTGGTCTCGCGGGCGGTCTTCAGGACGGTCCGCGAGCGGTCGGTGCCGTCGCCGACCACGACCACCTCGCAGGGGACGCCGACCTTCGTCTCGATGCGCCGGGCCTCCGCTTCGAGGCGCTGGGCGGACTCGTCGGCGACCTGCACCTCCTCGGTCTCGGTGTCCTCGTCGTCGGCCAGCGCGGGGTCGACCAGTCGCGTGTCGGTCCCGTCGGCCGGCACGGTCATCGTGCGCTCGGCCTCCTCGACGGCCGCCTCGTCCACCACGTCGAGCAGGACGACCTTCCCGGCGTCGTGGGCCGCGGCGAGTCGCGCGGCGAACATCGCCGTCGGGCGGTCGCCCTCGCTCCCCATCGGGACGAGGACGTGGTCGTCGCCCTTCGTGGACTGGTAGAGGTAGCGCGACCGGCGCTCGTAGAACTGCTCGCGCCAGACGTGGAACGCGCCGGCGACGATGGCGCTGGCGACGAACACCGACCCGACGTACTGGAGGAAGAAGGCGTGGACCGACTGCACGGAACTGAACGCGGGCGCGATGAGCGCCAGCAGGGCGGTCGAGAACGCCGACGGCTCCTCGAAGTCCAGCGCCCACGTCAGCCCGCCGGTGAGGAAGATGGCCAGCGCCGCCTCGACCGGCGAGACCGACAACTGACTCGCGCCGAGGGGGTCCCGGAGCATCGTGTTGACGCCGACCCAGACGGCCAGCGTCCCGCAGAGCGCCCCGGTCGTGAGTCCCCCGACGAACTTCGTCGGCGAGGCGTAGGTCCCCTCCGGGTCGGCGAACAGCGTGTGCGTGCCCGACGCCAGCGGCGGGAAGAGGACGAACGGCAGGACTTCGAGCGAGTTCGAGATGGCGGTCACGAGCGCGATGAGGGGCGGAATCAGGAGGAGGACCGAGAGGTGAATCAGGTTCGCGGTGTGCTCTATCCACCGACGGAACTCCCGCATCTCCCGGCGCTCGAACCGCCGGACCCGCCGGAGAACGTCGAGATACCGCGCGCGCAGGCCGTCGAGCATGGGCTACCCACACGTCGGCCGCCGCGCTTCAAGTATCTGTTTGCTCGTTCGTGGGGTCGCAGGACGGGGACGCGCTCGATTCGACAATCCACCGGAAGACGCTCGGTGACGCAGACCACCGGAACGTGCTCGGTGACACGAACCGCGGTTTGGGTGGACTGAAAGGGGCCGCCCGCTCGCGGGCCGCAGGCCCGTGGTCGTCTCTGCGGGCACTATCCGAGGCGAATCGCAGGTGAGCCGAGGATATCCCGCTGAGCGACCGTCACGCGAGCGAAGCGAGTGTGACCTCGGAAGTCGCAGCCCGCGCAGGAGCGAAGCGACGAGCAGGACCGTCTTCCGGAGGCGAGCGGGCGGGGGCTTTCTACGACTCCCTCTCAACGTGAATTCCCAAAGTGCCAGTTGGTCGTCGAAAATTGCAAAACAGACGACGTTCAGGGGCTCATTCGGCCAAATCGACCACGGCGTCCAACGTGATCCGAATCGCGCGCTCGACGTTGTTCTTGGCCTTCTCGGGCAGTTCCTCGTCGTCGGTCTCGCCCTTCTGAGTTCCCTCCACGAGGTTGCCGTCCACGGTGCAGATGGCTCCCGCGCGCATGTCGCGCCGCCGGGTCAGCGAGAAGACCGCCGCGGCCTCCATCTCGACCGAGAGGATGTTGGCGTCCTCCCAGTCGGCGACGTACTCCTCGGTCTCGGCGTAGAAGGCGTCGTCGCTGGCGATGGGACCGACGTGAACCTCTTCGTCGTTGGCCTCGGCGGAGTCCACGAGCGACGAGAGTACGTCGTAGTCCGGCACCGCTGGGTAGGCAACGTCCTCGTAGCGCTTGCTGGTGCCCTCGTTCTTCGCCGCGCCGGTGGCGATAATCATGTCGCCGATCTCGATGCCCTCCTGCAGGGCACCCGTGGTGCCGACGCGAATCACGGTCTCGACGCCGACCTCGTTGAGTTCCTCGACCGCGATTGCGGCGGAGGGACAGCCGATGCCGGTCGAGCAGATGGTGAGGTCGGTGCCCTCGTACGTCGCGTTGACGACCTTGTACTCGCGGTTCTCGGCGACGACCGCCGAGCTATCGCAGAGGTTCGCGATGCGGTCCACGCGGCCGGGGTCGCCGGGGATGAGCGCGATGTCGTTCACGTCGCCCTCTTCGACGAGGAGATGGGGCTGTTTCGCCATGCGCGTGACTTCCGGGGAGAGGGAGAAAAAGCGTGCGGGTTCGCGGTCGGCGAGCGGGCGTCAGGCGTAGCGGTCGCTCGGTCGGGGAACTCGTCGCGTCGGGTCATCGATACGTCGTCCCACTCGACCGACGCAGTAGTCACTTTCGACTACGCAGCGGGTTCAGAACTGCCCGTCCAGAAACGCCTCGACCGCCTCGAACGACGGCGCGGTCCGCGCGCCCTCCTCCATCGCGGCCAAGGCACCGCAGGCGTTGGCGAACTCCAGCGCGCGCTCGTAGTCCGCGTCGGAGGCCAGAACCCCGCCGTCGCGCAGCAGCACCGCGAGAAAGCCCGCGGCGAAGGCGTCGCCCGCGCCGGTGGTGTCAACGACCTCGGCGTCGAACCCCGGATGGTCGAACGACGCGCTCGGGGTGTCCACTTGCGCGCCGTCCTCGCCGTGCTTGATGACGACGACGCGACCGTGGAGTTCCGACGAGGGGTGTTCGAGGTCGCTGTCGAGCAACGCTCGGGCCTCGCGGTCGTTGAGGAAGACCACGTCGGAGTAGGCCAGCGCCTCGCCGAAGTCCCGCTCGGCGAGGCGTCTGCCGGGGTCGAAACTCACGCTGACGCCCGCGTCGGTCGCGGTCCGGGCCAGCGTGGCGGCGGTGTCGGGGCGCTGGCTGGTCAGGTGGAGGTGGTCGGCACCGGCGACGAACTGAAGGTCCACGTCGTCGGGTCCGACCGCCTCGTTCGCGCCCTCGTTGCCCAGTACCATCACCTCACCGTCGTCGTCCACGATGAGGTACTTCGTCGTCGTCTCGCGGTCTTCGACCCCCAGCAGGTGCGAGCAGTCCACGCCCGCGGCCCGCAACTCCCGGCGGACGAACTCGCCGGTCTCGTCGGTGCCGACGCTCCCGACGAGTCCCGCGTCGAACTCCATGCCCGCCAGCGCGACGGCGACGTTGGCGGCGCTCCCGCCGCCCGACCGACACTGGGAGTCGATGCGGGCCTCGCCGTCGGGCATCGGGAGGGCGTCCACGCGCAACGTCACGTCCCAGTTGACGTGTCCGGCGGTGACTATCTCGACCATGGCTGGTGACCGAGAGGACTGTTCGGAGATTCGAGATGAGAACGTTCGAGCGACATACCGTGACCGTACGCACTCCGCCGATTAAAATGCTGGTGGGATTCTCGGACCGAAACGCGGGAGACCGGTGAACGGTGGTTCGGGTCGATGTCGGGGTCGCCATCGGTCGGGATTCGGCCGGGATAGCGAAGCCAGCGACTGCCGATGCCACGGTCACGAAATCCGAAACTCCCGCGCTCAGCCCGTCGCCATGAACAGGAGCAGGTTGTGCGCGCCCGGACCCAAGCCGACCGCGGCGACCGCGCCCAGCAACAGGAACCCCTCGCGGGGGTCCTCGCGGACGAAATCCGCGAACAGAATCACCACGGCCTCCGCGATGGCGAGTTTCACGAGGACGAACAGCCACCCGACGCCGAGGAGGTCGGCGGTCGGGAGCGAGGCCGCCACGTCGAGGACCGCGCGCGAGACCGGCGTTCGCTCGCCGAACCCGAGCAGGTCCACGCCCACGGCCGTCGAGACCGCGTCGAGCGAGTGGCCGAACAGCGCCAGCGCGCCCGTCGCGCCCGTCGCCGCGGTCACGCTCGGGCGCGACCATCTGGTCGCGGCCCAGAGCGTCCCGGCGAGCAGGAGCGCCAGCGCGAGACCGACCAGCGGCCAGAACAGCCGGAGTCCGGTCTCGGCCCCGCGAGCGAGCGCGTAGGCCACGACCGCGCTCGCGGCCAGCACCCCGACCGCGACCACCGGGCGCTCGGGGTCGGTCGAGGCGTGAATCCCGGCGAACCAGACGACCCCGGCGACGACGAACGTCGAGAGGTAGACCGAGGGCGTGCCCAGCAGGGGCGCGACGACGCCGGGCACCCAGTCGAGGACGAACAGCACGTGGAGGCTCGACCCCACGACGACCCACGGCGCGAGCGCGAGGACGATGCGGTCGGAGACGTGCGGGTCCGACCGGGCGAGCGCCCCGCCGACCAGCGCCACCGCCGCCAGCTGCCCCACGAGATACGGGAGCGGCGGGAGCGCGAACCCCTCTGGAAGCACCATGCCCGATACGGCGGAGCGCTGGGCCGAAAGGCTTGCGATACGCGCGACGTCCGCGACAGAAGACACTTATCGGGACCGGAAGAATCGCCGCTATGCGACGACGCGCCCTCCTCGCCTGCTCCGGGACCGCGCTCGCCGGTCTCGCCGGCTGTCTCTCCGGCTCGTCCGGTGACCCGACGACCGGCACTGACGAGAGCCGGACCGAGACGACGGCCGAAACGACCAGCGAGACCGCCGAGACCACGACCGAAACCGCGCCCACCGCGACCGTCTCGGTCACACTCGACGCGCTCCAGCCAGGGCTCGTGACGATGAACTCGCCCGACTCCATCGGCGTCCACCCGACCGACGGCCAGTACCTCTACCTCGACGTGACGACCGAGGCCGGCGCGCCGCCGGCCCGCGAGGACTTCTCGTTCCGGTTCGCCGGGAGCGAGCACGCGCCGGTCTCGATGGGCTGGCCGCTCCGGACGTGGCGCGTCCGGAGCGGCCGGACCGAGACCTACGACCGGACCGCCGGGCGGGGACTGCTCCTGTTCGAACTCCCCGCGTCGGCCGACGAGACCGACGCCGACGGCACGACCGCCGGGACCGACGCCGCCTTGACGTGGCCGGGCGGCGAGTGGCGACCCGACGAGAGCGTCCGGCGGCGACTCGCCGCGCCGGACCCGTCGTTCTCGGTCTCGGCCGAGATTCCCGAGACTGTCCCCGTCTCCGACTCGCCGACGGTTAGAGCCACCGTGAAAAACGAGAGCGACGTGCCGGGGCGGTTCGTCGCCGGACTGAACCGCGCCGGGCCGATGGTCGCACACACGCCGGTCGAGCGCGTCTCCGTCCCCGTCCCCGCGGGCGAGTCGAAGGACTGGACGTTCACCGACACGTCCATCATGGCCGACGAAGTGGACAGATTCGCCGACGACGAGAAGCCCGACATGACCTACTACCTGAGTTGGGCCGACGAGAGCGCGAGTCGAGACGTTCGGTACGTTCAGGCCGCTCGCACGACCGACACGGCGTAGCGGGTCGCGTCGCTCGGCACGTCCACCTCCAACTCCATCCGGCCCTCGGTCCCGGCCGCCAAGTCGAACGCGGGACCGCTGGCCGACTCCAGCTCCTCGCCGTCTTCGTCGTAGAACCGGACTATCGGTTCTACCTCGGCGTCCTCGCCGCTGTTGGCCACCGTGACCGTCAGCGTCACCTCGCCGACCGGGAGCGGTCGTCGAACCTCTCCCCGTTCGGCTTCCGGTTCCTCGTGCTGGTAGACGCCCGAGTCCACGACGAGGAGGCCCTCGTCGCTCGACGAGAGCGACTCCCGGTAGATGTGGAGTCGGTTGCGAGCGGACCGGACCGCGCGGGTCGCCTCCTCGTCGTCCAGCAACTCCTCGACGCGGAGCAGTTGGTTGTCTATCTCGTCCACGACGCCCTCGCGGTCGGCCCGGTCGCGCTCGCCGAAGGCGTCGAGGCGGTCGCGCACCGTCTCGAAGTCCTCGGTCACGTCGGCGTCGGCCGCGTCGCGCGCGCGTCGCAGGTCGTCTCGGATGTCGATAATCGGTGGTATCGAAGCCACGGTTTCCCCCGACGCGACTCCGAGCGCGACGGGGAAGTGTTCTCCGGCCGCCGCGGGACGCCACCGGGACGACAGCGGGGCGGCACCGGGCGAGTTTATATACCAACCGCTCTACTTATCGGGTTCAGCATCCAACTTCGGTCGGGGAAATCATGAGCGAAAACACGGCCACGAACCGCAACGGTAGCACGGGGGGATACGTGTCGGCGGCGACGGCACTCGTCGGCGGGTGGATCGTCCTCTCGGCGTTTCTGTACTCACCGCCGGCGGCCAACTTCTGGAACGACATCATCGTGGGGGCCGCGATAGGCGTCATCGCGGGCTACAACGCGGTCAGGGCCGACGACCGGGAGAGCGTCAACACGGGCGCTGCCTCGCTGGTCGCGTTGCTCGGTCTCTGGATGGTCGTCGCACCGTTCGTCTTCGAGACGGCCTTCGAGGGCGCGTTCTGGAGCGACGTGGTGAGCGGCGCGCTGGTCGCCGTCCTTGCAGGATACAACGTCTACCAGTCCAGAGGAACCGAGCGCCGGACGCGGACCGCCGAGGCCGAGACCCGGTAGTCGGTCTCGAATCGGAGTCGTCTCAGTTCCGAGACCCGAGGAGACCATTCGCCGGTCAGTGAACGGCGGAGAACGGTGTCGCGCGTCGGGGGCTACTCGAACAGTCGGCGGACGCCGTCGAGCAGTCCGCCGCCCGTCCCGTCCGCCGACTCTTCGCCGACGCGGACGGTCTCGGCGTCCCCCTCGCGCCCGAGTTCGACGGCTCGCTCGACGAGTCGCTCCGGCTCCGACACCGCCGTGCCGACCGGCGCGACGACCGTCGGGAGGTCCTCGAATCGGTCGGTGTCCACCCGGACGTCGGCGGCGACGACGGCGGCGGCGGCCCGGTCGAGGTCGCGCTCGCCGAGTTCGTTCTCGGTGCCCATCGCGGCGTGGACCTCGACCTCGATGTCGTGTCCGGCGTCGGTCGCGGCCCGAGCCAGCGACTCCGCGCCCATCTGGCTGTGGGCGATTCCGGTCGGACACGCGGTGACGGCGACGAGCCTCATGGAGCCTCCTTGAGCAGCGAGTCCACTTCACTCTTCGTACTCGCCGCGGTCGCGCGCTCGGCGAGGGCCGCCGCCTCGCTCCGGTCGATGCCGTCGAGTCGGCGCTTCGTCGCGGGCACGGCGTCGGGCGCGACGCTGAGTTCGGTCACGCCGAACCCGACGAGGAGCGCGGCGAACGCCGGGTCGGCCGCCGCCTCGCCGCAGCACCGCACGGGAACGCCCGCGTCGGTCGCCGCGGCGACCGCCCGCCCGATGGCCCGAACCACGGCGGGTTCGGTGACGGCGGGGTCGGCGTCGCGGGTCGTCCCGAGGACGTGGCGCGAGAGGTCGTTGGTGCCCAGCGAGAGGGACGCGACCCGCGACGCCAGTTCGGGGGCGAGTTCGACCGCGGCGGGCGTCTCCACCATCACTCCGAGGGCGGGCCGCTCGTGGGGAACGCCGGCGGCCGCGAGTTCGTCGGTGGCGGCGTCGAGGTGGTCGCGCACCGCCGCCACCTCGTCGAGTCGGGTGACGTGGGGGAGGACCGCCGTGAGTTCGCCCGCGCCGCGGGCCGCCGCCCGACAGAGCGCGCGGAGCTGCTCGCGGTGGCGGTCGGGGGTCGCCAGCGACCCCGCGACGCCGCGGGGGACGTCGCCCTCGGCGTCGGGGAGCGGCTTGTCGCCGCCGAAGTCGAACGTGCGTATCGCGACCTCGGCGTCCGGGAATCGGTCGAGCGCCGCGACGTACGCCTCGGTCTGGGCGTCCTCGTCGGGAACGCCGTCGGACCGCAGCGCGAGGAACTCGCTGCGGAACAGGCCGACGCCGTCCGCGCCCCGCTCCCGAGCGACCGCCGACTCCCGTCCGGACCCGACGTTCGCCGTCACCGCGAGCGGCGTCCCCGACGCCGTGCCGACCGCGTCGGCGACGACCGCCTCGGCCGGTCCCGCGCCGGTCACGGCGCTCGGGTCGAGCGTGAGTAAACCCGCGACCGCGTCCAACCCGACGCGGGCACCCGATTCGACGGTCCGAAGCTCCTCGCTGAGGTCCACCACGACCGGCACGCCTTGCGACCGGAGGACGATGGCCGCGTGGCCGGTTCGACTCCCCTCGGCGGTCGCCACGCCGGCAACGTCGTCGGCGGCGAGTCGGACCGCCGTACCGGGGTCGAGTCGGTCGGCCAGCACGACCGCGCCGTCCGGGAGGTCGCCGACGGAACGGGGGGACTCGCCGCGGAGCGCGCGGAGGAACCGCCCCCGAAGGTCGCGGAGGTCGTCGGCTCGCGCCGCCGTCTTCCCACCGGTCTCCTCGAAGGACTCTATCCAGTCTTCGAGCGCGCGGGCGACCGCCCGCTCGGCCGCGTCGCCGTCGTCGATGGCGTCCTCGACCCGTTCCTCGAACGCGGGGTCGAAGAGGAACGTCTCGTGGGTGGCCAGCACCTCCTCGGCGGCTTTCCCGACGGCGACGGCCGCCCGGTCGCGCTCGTCGCGCAGTTCCTCGACGGTCCGAGCGCGGGCGCGCTCGAACCGGTCGCGCTCCGCGTCGGGAGAACTGGGAGACCCGTCGCGCTCCGGGGACTCGTCGGGGCGCGCCAGCCAAACGGCTTGCCCCGTCACCGCGCCCGTCCCGACGCCGACGCCCCGGAGGTCGGTCACGGGTCGCCCTCCTCGGCGAGGACGGCGGCGACCGCCGCGACGGCGCGGTCGGCGTCGTCGCCCGCCGCCCGGACGGTCACGGACTCGCCCGACCGGACGCCGAGCGCCGTGAGTTCGAGCGCGCTCGCGGCCCGCGCGGTCTCACCGTCGTATTCGACGGTCACTGAGGCGTCGAAGTCGGCGGCGGACTCCGCGACCGCCCGCGCGGGTCTGGCGTGGAGACCGGTCTCCCGCGCGACGGTGACGCGCCGTTCGGTCACGCTACCGCCTCCCGAATCGCGGCGACGACGGCCCGCTCCGAGTCGGCCTCGGCGAGTCGGCTCCGGAACGTCGGGTCCGCGAGCGCCCGCGAGAGCCGACTCAGCGCTTCGAGGTGGTCGGCGGCGGCGTCGGCGGGCGCGAGCAGACAGAACAGGAGCGTCGCCGGGTCGCCGTCCGGCGCGCCGAAATCGACGCCGCGCTCGGACCGGGCGAACGCGACGGTCGGGCGGGCGACCGCGTCGGTCCGGGCGTGGGGGAGCGCGACGCCGTTGCCGAGTCCGGTCGGCGACGCGGCCTCCCGCTCCAGCAGCGCGTCGCGGGCCGCTTCGCGGTCGGTGACGCGACCCGCCGCCGTCGCGAGGTCGAGCAGGAACTCGATGCACGCCCGGCGCTCGGCGGGCGGTTCCTCCAGCGTGACGAGCGCGGGAGCGACGAAATCCTCGGCGTTCATGGCGGTCACTCGCCCTGCGGAGTTGGCGGCGTATCAATCTTCGGTCGTCGAACCGTGGCGGTCGCGGCGGTGGTTGCCGCGCCGAGCGCGATGCACCCGAGGAACGCCAGCGGGTCGTTGGCGAGCGGGACGACGAGGATGCCGCCGTGGGGCGCGGGCATGGTGACGCCCAGCCCCATCGACGCGGCACCGCCGACCGCGCTCCCGAGGACGCAGGCCGGCGAGGAGCGACCCGGCCCCTGCGTCGTGTAGGCCAGCGCGCCCTCGGTGATGAACGACAGCCCCGCGATGGCCGCCGCCCGCGACTGGTTCCCGTCCACGTCGGGGTAGCGACTCGGCGCGAGCAGGTGAGAGGCGGCCATCCCGAGCGGCGGGACCATCCCGGCGACCATGACCGCGGCCATCGGTCGGAAGAGGAGTTCGGGGAGGAGACCGACGGCGAAGACGTACGCGACCTTGTTGACGGGGCCGCCGAGGTCGGCCGCCATCATCGCGCCGAGGGTCGCACCGACGACGAGGAGCACGGGGAGCGAGGCACCCCGGAGGAGGAACTCGACGTAGTTCATCGTCAGCGCGAGCGGGACGCCGAGGGTCAGCACGACCGGCGCGAGGACCGCGGTGACGCCGACGGGGACGACGAGGACCGAGAGGAGCGGGCGAATCTCCGGCGGCGCGTCCCACGACTTGGCCCGTTGGGTCACGACGCCGACCAGCAGGCCGACGATGAGGGCCCCGAGGTAGCCCGCCTGCGCGTCGCCGGTGTTCACGCCCACCAGTTCGCCGGTCTGCTGGAGGAGGCGCGGGTCCTGGACCAGTGCCGTGAGTGCGAACCCCGGCGCGAGGCCCGGCCGGTCGGCGACCGCGTACGCGACGAACCCGCCGAGTATCGGGACCATCGCGTTCAGCGCGATGGACCCGACCGTCACGGAGTACCACGGGAGCGTGCCGATGTCGCCCCCGATGGCCGTCGAACCGCCGAGCGTGTAGCCGACCGCCTGAAAGACGCCGGCTATCGTGACGAAGGGAATCATGTAGGTGACGCCGGTCATCAGGTCCGCCCTGACGGACCGGAGCGTCCCCCGCTTCCCCGTCGGTCCACCGTCCATGGTATTGTCCCCCACGTATGACCGAACGGCCAAAGTGTTTTTGAATTCGTTCGTTTTTGTTCGTTTCTCTGCGGTCAGAGCGACCGTAGGCGGTTCGAACTGGCCTCCTCGGCCACCGCCGACAGCGACGGCACCGTTGTCCCCGGCACCTCGACCACGCGGCCAGCCACCTCGACGCCGTACCGGAGCGTCTCGCCGAGCGGCAGTCCGTCGGCCGAGGCCTTCAGCACGCCCGCGAGAAGTGCGTCGCCCGCACCGGCGGTGTCCACCACGTCGGTCTCGGGAGGCTCGACGTAGAAGCCGTCGTCGTCCGTGACGAGAATCGCTCCGTCGGGGCCGAGCGAGGCCACCACGCGCCGGAAGCCGCGCGACTGGAGTTCGCGGGCCGCCGCGCGACACTCCTCGACGGTCCCGGTCGGCATGCCGGTGGCGGTCGCCAGTTCGGCGCGATTGGGCTTGCACCACGCGTACGGCACTTCGAGCCGGTCGAGCAGGCCGCCCTCGACGTCCACGGCGGTGTCCCAGTCGCCCGCGTCCGCGATTCGGTCGATGGTCGCGGGGCCGAGACCCGGCGGGAGGCTCCCGGCGACGACCACCGTCTCGGGGTCGTAGTCGGCTATCTTCTCGATGATGGCGCGCTCGCTCCGGCGCTTGACCGGATGGCCCGACTGGTTTATCTTGTACTCGCCGTCCTCCGAGAGTATGGTCGTGTTCAGCCGCGTACAGCCGGACATCTCCACGAAGTCGTGGGGGACCTTCGTCCGGGAGAGCTGTCGTTCCACGAAGTCGCCGAACAGGCCGCCCACCAGCCCGCTCGTCACCGTCTCCGCGTCCAACGCTTCGAGGTACTTCGAGACGTTGATGCCCTTGCCCCCGGCGTCGTACTGGTCGAGCGTCGTCCGGTTGACCGCGTCCGCCTCCAGCGGGCCGTCGAGCTTGATGGTGTGGTCTACGGCCGGGTTCAGCGTGACCGTCAGTATCATTTACCAACTCCATCGACCACGTCCACGGAGGCCGCCTCGAACGCTTCGAGCATCTCGCCGTCGAGTTCGGCGTCGGTGATGACCAGATCGACCGTCTCGACGTCGGCGAACTGCACGAAGCTCTTGCGGCCGAACTTCGTCTCGTCGGCCACCAGCACGACGCGCTGTGCCTTCTCGCACATCAACTGTTTCATCCGGGCCTCGGCCTCGTTCGGCGTTGTGAGACCCGCGTCGGGATCGACGGCGTTCGTCCCGAGGAACACCTGGTCGAAGTTCGTCCGCTCCAGAAACGACTCGCCGGTCGGACCGACGAGTGCCCGCGTCTGCTGGCGGAGCGTGCCGCCGGTCAGCTTCACGTCCCGGCCGTTGTCGGCGAACTCCAGCGCCAGCATCGGCGAGTTCGTCGCCGCGATGAACCCCACGTCGTCTGGGGCCTGCTTTGCGACCTCCATGGTCGTCGTCCCCGAGTCGAAGAAGACCACTTGGTCGTCGTGGACCTCCCGACTCGCGCGCGACGCGATGGCCCGCTTGGCCTCCAGGTTCTGGACGCCGCGCTGACTGTAGGACTGTTCGCTGGCGACGGTCCTGACCGGGAGCGCGCCGCCGTGGGACCGCTCGACGAGGCCCTCGTCTTCGAGGTCGCGGAGGTCCCGCCGGATGGTCGCCTTCGAGACGTCGAGCATCTCGGCGAGCTCGGAGACGGAACAGCCGTCCCGCTCGGTCACGGTGTCGCGGATCTTTCGTTTGCGTTCGGCTGGAAGCATGCGTGGGCGTGTTCGCTATCCGCGTGGAGGTGTTCGGGACCCTTTTCGTTTTCGCTCGGACGCGTTCGTTACTCGACCAGCAGCACGAACGCGAACGCGACGATACCGCCGATGCCGGCCACGGTCGCACCGCCGTACACGCCGCTGGCGTAGTTCACGATGGCGAGCGCCGTCAGACAGCCGCCGAGTCCCGAGAGGGCCACCGTCGGTCCGCTCGCGTTCACGGTCCTCACGCCCCGCTACCGCCCGCGACGGTCGCGGACTTCGAATCGACCGCCGGTTCGTCGTCGGCCGAGAAGTCGAGGCACTCGCCGGTCGCCGCGTCGAAGTAGTGGACCGACTCGCGGTCGAACTCGACGCTCACGCGGTCGTCGGACGTGACGGCGACGCCGGGGTCCACGGAGGCCTTGATGGTCTGGTCCCCGAGGGCGAGTTCGAGAACCGTCTTCTCGCCCTGCGGTTCGACGACGTTCACCGTCACGGGGATGCCGTCGGGCCGGAGCGTCACGTCCTCCGGCCGGACGCCGAGGACGACGCGCTCGCCGTCGTAGCCGTCGAGGGCGTCGTGGTACTCGGTCGGGACCTCGTGCTCTATCGGACCGACGTCGAGGCGGAACTCGCCGTCCTCGCGTCGCAGGTCGCCTTCGAGGAAGTTCATCGATGGGCTCCCGAGGAAGTCCGCGACGAACATGTTGCGCGGGTTCTCGTAGACGAACGTCGGCGGCCCCACCTGCTGAATCTCTCCGGCGTCCATCACCGCGATCTGGTCGCCGAGCGTCATCGCCTCGACCTGGTCGTGGGTGACGTAGACCGTCGTGGTCGAGAGCTTGTCGTGGAGCTTGTTGAGTTCCGCGCGCATCTGAATTCGGAGCTTGGCGTCCAGATTCGAGAGGGGTTCGTCCATCAGGAACACGTCCGGTTCCCGGACGATTGCGCGACCCAACGCGACGCGCTGTTGCTGGCCGCCCGACAGCTCCGAGGGGCGACGGTCGAGCAACTCCTCTATCTGGAGGAGTTCGGCCGCATCCGCGACGCGCTCCTCGATGACCTCGTCGTCGGTCCCCTGCTGTTCGAGACCGAATCGCATGTTGCCCTCGACCGACTTGTGGGGGTAGAGCGCGTAGTTCTGGAACACCATGGCGATGTCGCGCTCGTAGGCCCGCCGGTCGTTGACTATCTCGTCGCCGATTTCGATGGTGCCGTCGGTCGCCCGCTCCAGTCCGGCGATGAGCCGGAGCGTCGTCGTCTTGCCACAGCCCGACGGTCCCACGAGGACCGTGAAGCTCTCGTCGGGGATGTCCAGCGAGACGCCGTCCACCGCGACCACGTCCTCGAACTGCTTGACGAGGTCCGTGAGCGTTACTTCAGCCATCGATACCACCGTCGTCCGTCGTGTGTTCCGAACTCATTCTTTCACCGCTCCCTGTGTCAGTCCGCTGACGATGTACCGCTGGAAGAACAGGCCGAACAGGATGCCGGGGAGCGCGGCGATCATCCCGCCGGCCGCGAGGTGCGCCCAGTCCACGAAGTCGTCTGCGACGAACAGGCTCACTGCGATGGGTAGCGTCTGAGCCTGCTCCGAGGAGGTGAGGACGAGCGCGAAGACGAACTCGTTCCACGAGAAGATGAACGCCAGAATCGCCGTCGCGGCGATTCCGGGCTTGGCGACCGGGAGGATGACCTTCACGAACCCCTCCCAGGTCGAACAGCCGTCCACCTTCGCCTGCTCGTCTAAGCTCTCGGGCACGCCGTCGAAGTAGTTCTTCATTATCCACACCGCGAACGGCAGGTTGAAGAACGTGTACGTCAGGATGAGTGCTATCTTCGTGTCGTAGAGGCTCCCGGTCAACCCGCCGATAATCGGCGGATTCGACATGATCGAGAAGAACGGCACGATGAGCGCGATGGGCGGAATCATCCGCGCCGCGACGATGCTGAGCAGCAGCGACTTGTTGCCCATGAAGTCGTACCGCGAGAACGTGTACCCCGACAGCGTCCCCAGCGTCACCACGATGACCGTGGTGGTGCTGGCGACCACGAGGCTGTTGAACGTGTACAGCTCGAACGGCCGGTTATTGAAGATGTCCACGTAGTTCTGAATCGTCGCCTCGTGGGGGTAGAACGTGATCGGGAGGTTCAGCACCTCCGCGGTGGGTTTGAAGCTCGTGATGAGGATGTAGTAGATGGGGAACCACACCACGAACACGTACACCCCGAGCAGGCCGTAGGCCGCCAGTCGCTCGCGCACCACGCTCGGCCACTCGTTGTCCGTGTCGAGGCCCAGACTCTCCGTCAGTCGGGCGTACGGTGACGTTTTCGTGCTCATGATTCGTAGGGAGTTTCTCCGAATAGCTTGTACAGCACCGCGACGATACCGAACGTGACCGCGAGCATCACGACGCCGAGCGCTGCGCCCTCACCGGGCTTGTTGAACACCATCGCGGTCCGGTAGAGCCACGAGGCCCAGACCTCGGTCTGCGTACCGGGGCCGCCTTGAGTCATGACCCAGACGAGGTCGAGCGCGCGGATGTCGAAGATGATGCGGATGGTCAGTGCGACTAGTATCGACGGCTTGAGGAACGGGTAAGTGACGTTCCGGAACCGCGACCAGCGACTCGCGCCGTCCACTTCCGCGGCGTCGTACAACTGTTCGGGGACGTTCTGGAGTCCCGCGAGCAGGATGATGATGATGAACGGCGTGAACACCCACACGTCAGCGATAATGAGCGCCATCATCGCCAGCGTCCCATCTGAGAGGAACGCAATCTTGCTGTCGATGATGCCCGTCTGCATCAGAACGCCGTTGATCGCTCCGTACTGGGCCTGAAACATCCACCGCCACATCAGCCCGCTCATCACGTACGGCAGAATCCACGGCACGATTACCGCCGTCCGCAACCACCCCCGGCCTTTCAGGTCTTTGTTCAGGAGGATGGCGATGCCGAGCCCTAACAGGAACGAGATGGTGACGCTGAACCCCACGTAGATGAGGGTGTTCTTCGTGAACGAGACGAAACTGGGGTTCAACAGCGCCCCGCCGTCGCCGAACAGAAGCCGCCGGAAGTTCCGGAGGCCGACGAACTGCTTCTGCCCCGTGATGGGATGGGTGAAAAACAGGCTCGACCAGAGGAGCTTCGCCGTCGGGTAGACGATGATACCCGCTATCCAGAGGACGGTCGGCCCCACCGTGAGCGGGACGAACAGCTTGTCCAGCCGTCGTCGTAGGGAATACTGTGATTCAGTCATCGTGTCGTATGAGGAAACGGGTGACGGCGTTCACAGGACGCCGATGTCCTGATAGAGACCGACGATGTTGTCGCGCGCGGTTTGAAGCGCCTTCTTCGGGTCCTTGTTTCCGAGGAGCGCGGGCGTAATCTGGTTCGAGAGGAAGTTGTCAACCTGCGGCTGGGCGAGGTACGTCTCGCTCTTGGCGTGTTCGAGGTTGAACTTCATGTCCTCCACGAGGTCGGCGGGGTACTTCTCCTTGACTTCGGAGGAGTCGTACACCTCGGGAACGACCGAGGGGTTGCCCTCGACGACCATGTCCGTCTTGGAGGATTCGGTCGTGGACATGAACCTCGCGAACTCCTTGGCGGCCTTCTTGCGCTTGGAGAACGCCGAGACAGCGACGCCGTTGGCGTCCTGGAACGTGGCGCGGGAGGACGGACCCTTCGGGGGCTTGGCGCTCCCGAGGCGGCTCTCGTCCCAGCCGTCGGAGCCGAGAACGCGCGACCCCAGCGGCGTCCACGATTCGACGGTCGCCAGATTCCCGGCGATGAACGTGTCGCCGACGCCGCCCTCGCCCATGCTCGAAGTCCCGTCGGGGATGAGCCCCTGCTCGCGGAGCGGGACGAGGAAGTCGTTGAACACCTTCGTCCCCGTCTCGACGAAGGTCGGCTGGTTGCTGTCGTTGAACAGCTGGCTCCCCGCCTGGTAGAGGAACTGCTTGAACATGAACACGTCCTTGTTCGCCCACGTGAACCCGAACGCCGACCGGTTGCCCGAGCCGAGGTCCGGACCCATCTTCAGGATGTCGTCCCACGTGTCCGGCGGCGCGTCGTAGCCCGCCTGAGACAGCACCTTCTTGTCGTAGAGGTAGCTGCCCCACTTGCCCAACTGCGGAGCCATGTACGTCTTGCCGTCGAAGGTGACGAGGCTGCGCAGGCTCTCGGGGAACTTGTTCATGTGAGCGTTCGAGAGGCCGAGCGGTTCGATCCAGCCCGCGTTCACGAAGTCGGCGAGCCACCACGTCGGCCCGTTGAACGCGTCTATCTGGCTGCTCTGATTGCGCCAGTTAGTGGTGAGGCTCGTCTTGAGGTTGCTCCACGGGACCTCGTTGACCTCGACCGTGATGCCGGTCTCGTCCTCGAAGCGCTTGATGTTCTTCTCCGTACCGGGGTCCGAACTCAGCCCGCCGGAGTTGTAGAACACGATCTTGTCGGCCATCTCCCCGCCGGACATGGTGGTGCCGACGGTCGTGCCCTCCGAGCCGCCCGACCCTGTGGTCGTCGTATCGTTCGAAGTGTCGCCGCCACCGCCGCTACAGCCTGCGAGCGCGGCAACGCCGCTCGCGCCCGCGGTAGCGATGAATCGCCGTCTCGTCCGTGAACGGTTGTCAGCCATGGACGTTCCTACCAATAAATAGTGGGAACTTAAACTTTGCGCAGACTCAATCAGATTCAATCAATATCAATCACGGCCTCCGGCCGAACCCGTCCAGATACATGCAATATGGCGAACTATTTTCCCGTATCCGACGTTCGGTGCTCGAAGTGAGCAGAAACGAACACGCGCCGACGGGGAAACCGGCGACCGACGGATTCGCCCGCCCGACACCGCTCCGAACGGTCGGGATTTTTGCGCCCCGCCGGCGAATCCCGTCCCATGACGGACGACTCCGCGACAGACGACCCGCTCGCGTGGGAGACCCTCGACTCGGCGGTCGCCTACTCGTGTCCCGGCTTCGACGTGCGAAACGAGGACGTCCGACTCCCGGACGGCACCGAGACCGACTTCGACTACCTCGACGAGGCTCCGAGCGTCGTCGTCCTCCCGTTCACGCCCGACGGCGAAGTCGTCGTCATCGAGGAGTGGCGACAGGCCGTCCGACGGGTCAACCGGAGCCTCCCGGTCGGCGGGATGGAACCAGAAGACGAGGACCGCGCCGCGGCGGCCCGCCGGGAACTCCGGGAGGAGACCGGCCACGAGGCCGACTCCGTCGAGTTCCTGACCAGCGTCGAACCGGCGAACGGCGTGGCGAACTCGCTGTTACACTTCTTCGTGGCCCGCGGGTGTACCCCGACCGCCGAACAGGAACTCAACCACAACGAGTCGATTCGCGTGGATACGACGACGCTGGACGAGTTGCGTGAGCACGTCGCCGAGCGAGAGATTCGGGACGGGCGGACGACGCTCGGATTGCTGTACTACGAGGCGTTCGGGACCGAGACGGACGAATAAGGAAACGGGCGAACTAGGCGGTTGTTTTGTGGATTTGGAGTTCGACGGTAAACGAAGAGAGCTAGCGTCAGGACGAAAATGAAGAGAACTAGCTTCAGGCTTGAGCCAATCATACCGCTAACCGCAACCGCACCGCAAGCGTGGGCCTCAGACCTCCCCAACCGATTCCGTCACTCGTCCCCTTCGGGGACTCGTTCGGTCATCCCTCGCGCGTGTGGGCGCGACCTCACACCGCGAGGTCGCGCCAGCACGCGCCGGGCCGAAGGTGCGCCTCGCACGACCCCCCGACCGACGCCCGAGAACGGAACCCTTACCCGCTTGCTGAGGCAATAGCGCGCCAATGAGAGACAACTTCGAGATTCGCGACCAGGACGCGCTGGGTCGCATCGGGGAACTGGAAGTCCCCCGCGCCGGCGTGACCGTCGAGACGCCCGCGCTCCTGCCGGTCGTCAACCCCCACGTCCGGACCGTCGAACCCGCCCGGATGCAGTCGGAGTTCGGTGCCGATATTCTCATCACGAACTCCTACATCTTCTACGGGAGCGACGACTACCGCGAGGCGGCCCTCGATAGGGGACTCCACGACGTGCTGGACTTCGACGGAGCCATCATGACCGACTCGGGGTCGTTCCAGTTGGCCGAGTACGGCGAAATCGACGTGACGACGCCCGAGATTCTCCGGTTCCAGCACGACGTGGGGAGCGACATCGGGACGCCGGTGGACATCCCGACGCCGCCCGACGCCCCGCGAGAGCAGGCCGAAGACGAGTTGGCGACCACGCAGGAGCGCCTCGAAGTCGCCGAGGGCGTGGACGTTGGCGAGATGCTCGTCAACGCGCCCGTGCAGGGTTCGACCTACCCGAACCTCCGCGAGGAGGCGGGTCGCCACGCCGAGGCGACCCAACTGGACGTGTTCCCGGTCGGTGCCGTGGTCCCGCTGATGAACGACTACCGGTACGCCGAGATGGTGGACGTGGTGGCCGGCGCGAAGCGCGGGTTAGGCGCGGCCGCGCCGGTCCACCTCTTCGGCGCGGGCCACCCGATGATGTTCGCGCTCGCGGTGGCGATGGGCTGTGACCTCTTCGACTCGGCGGCGTACGCGCTCTACGCCCGCGACGACCGGTACCTGACGGTCCGGGGCACCGAGCAGTTGGACGACTTGGACTACTTCCCCTGCTCGTGTCCGGTCTGCGCCGCCCACACCCCCGCGGAGTTGCGAGGGTTCGACGACCGCGACCGCGAGGAGTTGCTGGCCGAACACAACCTCCACGTCACGTTCCGAGAGATTCGGACGGTCAAGCAGGCGCTCCGGTCGGGGAACCTGCTGGAACTGGTCGAGACCCGCGCTCGCGCCCACCCCGCGATGCTCGACGGCTACCGCGCGCTGGTCGGCCACGCCGACCAACTGGAGCGCGAGGATTCCACGTCGAAGGGAGCCTTCTTCTACCTCTCCGGCGAGAGCGCGCGCCGACCCGAGGTCGTCCGCCACCAGAACCGCCTCGAACGCCTCGCGCTCTCGCCCGGCGACGAGGTGCTGCTGTCGGAGGGCGGAGCGAGCGACCGCTACGACGAGTCGTGGCGCGTCGTGGCCCCGTTCGGTCCGTTCCCGCGGGACCTCTCGGAGACCTACCCCCTGACCGCCGAGGTCCCCGAGCGCATGGACGCCGAGGGGTACCGGTCGGCCGCCGAGGGCGTCGATCGCCTCGTCGCGGCGAACCCCGAAGTCGAGTTCACGCTGGCCCACCACGACTGGCCCGAGAGCGCGCTGGCGGCGGTGCCCGAGCGCGTGGACGTGGCGGACCTCTCGGAGTAGGTTACTCTGAGCGAGCGTACCGCCAGATTTCCGCCGCCGCGAGACCGACTATCCCGCCGAGGAGGAAGCTCTGAATCGGCACCGTCGGCAGGTCGAACGAGAACAGCGACGTCCACACGAGGACCGCGAAGGCGACGATGACCGCGCCCCGACCGCGGTAGCCGATGGACTCGAACCACGACCCGACGCGCCGGCCGAGGTCGCTCGCCGCGACCGGACCCGCCGCCACCGCCCACGAGACGACGCCGAGAAGCAGTAGCATCCACGAGACCGTTCCGTCCTCGTACAGTTGGAGCGCAGGCGGGACCGTGACGAGCGCCACGAGACCCAGCGTCCACTTCAGCGACCGTTTTCGAGACCGGTCGTCGCGGTCGGCGTCGGCGTTCACGTTCCGTAGCGTTCCCATCGGGGAGGTAACAGTTTCGATGCACTCCCGCCACGGACCGCCACCCGACATTGGCAAGCAATCGGCTACAAGCCATATTAGGAGGTCTCTCGTACGACCCGACATGAGTACCATCGCGCAGCTCGGGGTTCCGGCCGAGGAGTTCGCGCTCCGGGGAACGCTGTCGCGGGTCCCCGACGTGACCGTCGAGGCCGAGCGCGTCGTCGCCCACGACGAAGAGCGCGTGATGCCGTTCGTCTGGGCCGCGGGCGACGACTTGGCGGCGTTCGAGGACGCGCTCGCCGAGGATCCCTCCGTCGAGAACGAGCGACGGCTGACCGACTTGCCGGACGGCCGATTCTACCGGATGGAGTGGGTCGAGTCGGTCGAGGTCCTGCTCCACTCGATGACCGAACACGGGGCCGCGGTGCTGAAGGCCCGCGGGCAGGACGGCCGGTGGCACCTCCGCATCCTCTTCTCGGACCGGGCGGCGGTCTCTCAGACCCACGAGTTCTGCCGGGACCGCGATTTGGGGGCGGACGTCGAGCAGATTCACGAACTCGACAGCAGGGACGGCGGCGGTCGGCACGGCCTGACCGCCGAGCAGTACGAGGCGGTCACGGCCGCGCTCGAAACCGGTTACTACGAGGTGCCCCGCGGTGCCTCGGCGCGGGACGTGGCCGACGAACTCGACATCTCCCATCAGGCGCTCTCCGAGCGGTTGCGCCGGGGCCACGGCAACCTCGTCGCCAACGCGCTGACGGTGGACGCCGTGCGCGACGGCGAGGACGGGCCTGTCACGCAGTGACCGAGCGGTCGCCCCACGACTGCTCCGGTCCGCTCCGCGACTGCTCCGCTCTACTCCGCGACCGTCTCGCAAGATAGTTGCCCCTCGACCCCCGAACCGGAGGTATGACCGACTACTTCGAGGTCCACGAGCGCGACGGCGCGGCCCGCGTCGCCGAGTTGCGGCTCGCGGACTCGGTGACGACGCCCGCCATCGCCGACGACTTCCTCCGCGACGCCGGAAGCCTCTGGACCGGAGACCGAGAGGTTCCCGAGGGGAGCGACGACGAACTCACGATTCTCCCCCATCGGGGGTTCCCGAGCGGGACCGACGAGGAAGTGATGGACTCGTTCGCGGTCGAGTACCCCGACGTGGACTACCCGAGCGCGGCCGTCGTCGCGCCCGAGACGGCCGACGACTTCGGGACGGACGCCTACGTCCTCTCTGGCGCGCGGGGGTTCGTCGGCCACGGCGCGGGGTTCCGCGAGGCCATCGTCCGGACCCGCGAAGCGATTCCGGCCGACGGCGCGCTCTACCTGCCGGGCGTCGCCACGCCCGCGAACGTCGCCACGCTGGTCTACGCGGGCGTGGACCTCGTGGATACCGACGCCGCAGTCGTCGCCGGGACCGAGGGCAAGTATCTCACCTCGGAGGGCACCCACTACCTCGACGACCTCTCGGAACTGCCCTGCGCCTGTCCGGCCTGCCAGCAACCGCTCTCGGAGTTCACTCGGCAGGACTGCGCCGACCACAACGAGAACGCCCTGAAGGCCGAACTCGGCGTCGTCCGCGAGCGAATCCGGGCCGGGCGACTCCGCGACTACATCGAGGGACAGGCCCGCCACGAGCAGTGGCTCACCGCCGCGTTCCGGGAGTTCGACCAGCAGTGGAGCTACCTCGAAGAGCGCACGCCGCTCATCCGGGACAGCGAGCTCTCGGCCGCGACCGAGGACACTCTCCAGCGGGTCGAAATCAAGCGGTTCGCCGACCGCGTGACGACTCGCTACCGGAGCCGATTCGACAACCCGCTCGTGCTGGTGCCCTGCTCGGCCGCCAAACCCTACAGCGAGTCCCAGAGCCACGGTCAGTTCCACGACGCCATCCAGTTCCGGGGCCACACCGTCTCGATGACCTCGCCAATCGGCGTCGTCCCGCAGGAACTCGAGCTGACCTACCCAGCCCAGCACTACGACTCGGTGGTCACGGGCCGGTGGTCCGAGGACGAGAAGCAGTTCGTCGCCGAGGTCCTGCGCCGCTACCTCGAACGGAACGACTACCCGCGCGTCATCGCCCACGTCCCGCCGGAAGGCTACCGCGACGTCTGCGAGCGCGTCGAGGCGGAACTCGGCATGGGCTTCGAGTACACCGTCGAAGACCACCCGACGACGACCGAATCGCTCGGCAACCTCATGCGGACCCTCGACGGCGAACTCAAGTACGGCAAGCGCGAGCGCCAGCACAACACGGTCCGGGCCATCGCGGACTACCAGTTCGGGCCGGGCGCCGGCGACGCCCTGTTCGACGAGATTCGGACCGAGGCGCGCTACCCCAAGTTGCGCGTCCACGACGCCGACGGCGAGCAGTTGGCCGCGATGGTGCCCCAGTACGGCGTCCTCTCGTTCACCCTCGCGGGCGCTCGCCGGTGGGTCGAGTCCGACGCCCCGACCAAGCGCGTGGAAATCGACAGCTTCGCGCCCCACGGAAGCGTCCTCGCGCCGGGCGTCGTGGACGCCGACGACGACGTGCGCGTCGGCGACGAGGTGGTCGTCGAAGGCCCGAAGGCGTTCGCCGTCGGCCGCGCCGAGATGTCCGGCCCCGAGATGGCCGAGAGCACGCGCGGCATCGCCACGACGGTCCGGCACGTCGAGGAGAAGTAGCGCGTTCAGAGCGTCAGCGTCGCGTCGTCATCCCGAAGAACGCCATCTCGTCGCCCTCGTGACTGGCGACGCTCGCGGACACGTTCGGACCAGCGTTCCCCTACGCGCCCCGCCGCGCGACGACGCCTTTAGTCGAAGGGAGCGCCTCCGGTTTCGTACTCGGTGCGTACGCTCGCGTATCGCCGCAATAACCATGAGCGTTCGCGGCGTACTCGTCTGCGACATGGCGACACCGCAACTGGAGTTCGACAGCGACGTGGCGAGTCGCATCTACCGGTACGTAGAGCGCCACGGGTCGGCCACGCGCGAGGAGGTCCGGGACGCGATTCGGGTCTCCGAGAGCGCCGAATCCAAGCCCGCGCGGTCGGGGACCGAACCGTCGGTCCGACTGCCGGTCGCGGAGTTCAACGACCGCGTGGACGAACTGAAAGCCGAGGGCCATCTCACCGAGCGCGACGGTAAACTCGCGGTCGAACCCGACGCCGAGAGTCGGACCCACGAGAGCGACGACTTCGAGTACGAGGTCCGGCCCGCCCGCGAGAGCGACCGCGAGTCGGTCGCCGCACTCATCCGCGAGGTGGCCGACGAGGGAGGCATCGTCGTGGACGAGCGCGTGGCCGACGCGATAGAGCGCGACGGCGCGCTGATTCGACGCAACGAGCGGGAGTCCCGGATGGTGTTCGTCGCCGAGCGAATCGGCGACGACGCGTCGCGGGAAATCGTCGGCTGGGTGTCCCTGCAGGGCTTCGAACTCCCGGCGCGGGAACACACCGCCGAGTTGACCGTCGGCGTCGCGTCCGAGTACCGCGAGCGGGGCATCGGGGGCACCTTGCTGGAACGCGGGATGGCGTGGGCCGACTCCGAGGACTGCGTCAAGGTCTACCAGAGCCTCCCGGCGACCAACGAGGACGCCCTCGAACTGCTGGACGACCACGGGTGGACCCGCGAGGCGACCCGCGCAGACCACTACAAGGTCGAGGGCGACCTCGTGGACGAAGTGCAGATGGCCAAGCGGTTGGACTGACGGCGCGCTCGCGGCGCGAGCGCGCCGCGAACTCATCGCTCCGCAAATACGCCGACCACGAGTCCCGCGAACGCGAGCGCGCCGACGAGTGCGCTCGCGCGGCCCGCGAGGACTGCGATTTTCCATCCTCCGAGCGCACCGCCGAGTTCCGCGAGCAGGCCGCCCGCGAGGAGTACGACCGAGGCGAGCGCGGTCCGGTCCGACGCGCCGGGGAACGTCCCGACCGTCGGCGGGTAGAACTGGTAGGTCGCGCCGACTATCGTCAGCCCCAGAAATCCGAGGACGTTGAGTCGGAAGTGAGTCGCGGTCAGTTCGGGGGCGACCGCGAGGTGGCCGACGGCGAAGCCGACGCCGAGCGCGACGCCGCAGACGCCCGCCGCGGTTCCGGCGAGGACGGCGTAGAACCCGACCCGGCGGCGCTCGGAGCGCGCGAACAGGACGGCGTAGGCCAGCGCGAACCCGACCACCGCGAGCGCTTCGAGCGCGGCCCCGACGCCGAACAGCGGCGGGCGGTAGAGTCCCGCGGCGAGGACCGCGGGACCGACCGCGCCCGCGGCGAGGACGACGCCGACCAGCGGTGTGGGCGGCGAGGCGACCAGAAATCGGGGGAACAACCGGAATCCCACGGCGAATATCAGGAGCGCGGCGGTGCCCGCTGCGAGCAGGTGGGCGGTGCGGGCCGGGCCGAGCGTGGCGAAACCGGGGAGTCCGAGCGCGGAACGCTCGGCGACGGTGGCGTAGCTCCCGACGACGAGGTACGCGAGGACGACCGGCACGAAGGCGTTGGACAGGCGGTCCACCCCGCGGCGGTGGGCGTTGGCGTCGCTCGTGCCGGTCTCGCGGCCGGTCGGGTTGGTTCGGAGGGTCCACCCGAGCGCCGCCGCGAAGACCGCGACGCCCGCGAACCACGAGAGCGCGCCGAGGACGCCGACGAGTCCGGGAACTCCGCCGAGGGGTGCGAGTGCCAGTCCGACCGCGCCGACGACGGTCAGCGGGAGGTGGACCGCCGGCGCGCGGGGGAGCGCGAGCGACCGGTCGAAGTACGACGGGACCAGCGAGTAGGCCTTCCCGAAGACGGTGTGGAGGACGAACCCGTAGACGGCGAGGGTGACCTGCGTCCGGCCCGGGACCGCCGGCACCGTCCCGGCGAGCGCGCCGGAGGCGTCCGCGAGCGCGACGACCTGCCACGCGACGAGGAAGACGGCGCTCGCGGCGACGAACCGCCGTGACCACCGCGTCACGACACCGGCACTCATCTCAGCAACAGAAGATGAACGGGTAGCACAGTCCCACGCGGTCGCCGTCGCGCAGTCGGGTGTCGAGACCCGCGAGGTGTTCGTTGAACTGGCCGTTGACCAGCACGCGGGCGTAGGTCCGGGTCTGCTCGCCCTCGGGGTTCTTGCGCCACGTACCGGGGAGCTCCTCGGGCGGGTCGGCCCACCCGCGCGTGGTCGCCTCGTCCTCGGTCTCGGCCAGTAGCAGGTCTTTCACGTCGTATCGCGCGAAGAAGGCGTCGAGGAACGCCCGGAGCGTCTCGCCCTCGAAGGCGAACTCCAGTTTCGACTCGCCGGTGGCGGTCCGGACGTGGCCGGTGCAGCGGACCTCGACGGTGGTTTCGCGGTCTTCGGCGCTCTCGACGGTGGTTCCGCGCTCGTCGGCGGTCGCCTCGGCGGTCCGTGCGTCGCTCTGCATGGGCGACCGTACGCGCTCCGGCGTGGAATAGTCCGGTGCGAACGTGTTCGGCTCGGTGAGACGGACCAAGCACTCCTCGTCTGGCGACCGTAGCTATTTCACCCACGAAGCCCAACGCGCCGACATGGACGAACTCTCGCTGACGATTCCCGACGCCATCGTCGAGTCGCTCCCCGCAGACGGCGACGACGCCGCCCGCGACATGGAGCGGGCGGTCGAAGGGTGGGAGCGCCGACTCAACCGCGTCATCGCCGAGGAGGACGACGAGGCCGCCGCGAGCGCGGTCGTGGACGCGCTCGAACGCTTCGAGAACCGCTGGGAGCAGTACGACGACTTCGTGGCCGAGTTACGGGCGTGGGGCCAGTCGCCCATCTACGCGATGGCGTGGCGCGACCTGATGGGCGCGCTGATGCGCCAACTGTACGACCACGAGGGCCTCGGCGAGCGCATCGACCGCGAGCGCCACGCGCGCCTCGTCAGCGACGGTATCCGACCCGGCCGATGAGGACAGCAAGCGACGAGCGCACCCACGCCATGACCGACGACGATACCGACCCGCTCGACCGGGTGCGACGCGCGAAAACCCGCCAGCAGCGCGGACGCTGGCTCGACGGCGGCGCGGTCGCGGCCGGGGCGCTCGTCGCGGTCGTCCCGCAGGCCGGTCCCGCGCTGGCGTTCGCCGTCGGCGTCCCCGAGTCGGTCGTGACCGCGTTCGCGGCGGCGACGCTCCTCACGGTCCCGCTCGGAGCCTACGTCGCGGGCTACCTCGGCGGCACTGGCGAGGGGTCGGGCGCGCGCCACGGTCTCGCGGCCGTCGCCGGCGGGACGCTCGCCGCGGCGTTCGCGGGCCTGCTCCTCGCGGGCGAGGGAGTCGTCGCGTTCGGCGGCGTCCCCGCGTCGGTCGCACTCGTCGCGGCCACGGCGCTCGGGTCGGTCGTCGGCGCGCTCGTCGGAAGCGTCGGCGGTCGTCGGAAGCGTCGAGACCTGCGAGGCGGGTCGCCGGAGCGCGAGCGCGAACCGCCGCGCCGCGAGCGCGACGCATGAGAACTTATGGCCGCGTGGTCCGAAGGGCGTGATATGACTCTCGAACTCCGCTTTTTCGCCAACTTCCGAGAGGCGGTCGGCCAGAAGACCGTCGAACGCGAGTACCCCGACGACGCCACCGTCGGCGAGGTCCTCGCGGACCTGACCGACGAGTACGGTCTCGACCTCTTCGAGGACGGCGACCTGCGGCCCCAGATGTCCGTCATGAAGAACGGCACGGACGTGGTCCACATCGACGGCGTGGACACACCCCTCGCGGACGGCGACACGCTGAGCGTCTTCCCGCCGGTCGCGGGCGGTGCCCGACCGCGAACCTGCTCGCGGGTCGCCGAGAGAAAGCGATGACGCGCGTCGAGAAATCCTTCCGGGGAATCTCCGAGCGCCTCGCGCGACGTTACCTCTCGAACCTCGGCGGCGAAATCGAGGGCGGCGACCCGGAGGGCGACGGCGACGTAATCGCCGACGAGTGGCGCGCGAGCGTCTCGTCGGAGAAAGTCCAAATCGGAGCGTCGATGACGCTGACGGAGGTCACGGTCGTCTTCGAGGGCGAGGAGGGCGTTCTCGACGGGCTAATCGAGAAGTTCTCCCAAAAAGCGATGCGAGCGGGCGGATGACTCCGAATCGAACCGACGAGCGCGAGCGACCATGACCGCCGACAACCCCATCGAAGGACAGGTGCTCGTCCTCACCGCCGCGAAGGCCAGCGTCGGCGGCGACCGGGTACCCGACCTCGTAGCCGAGGCCCGGCGCGCGGTCGAACCGCGGGCCGACGACCTGCGGCGAAACTACGAGCGCGTCCACGCCGACGACGTGCGAGAGATATTCCTCGCGCCCGACGGCTTCTGGGCCGAGGTGGGCGACGACCGGGGTTGGTCGCGGCGCGCTCACGAGGCGGTGGCCCGCGCGCACGCCGAGCAACTGCTCCGGGTCGGCAAGCGCGAGGACCGCCGCGAGGAGTTCGAGACCGCCTTAGAACTGCGCGAGGCCGTCGTCGTCGGGATTTAGTCGTCGCCGACGGCGGTCTCCGTCGCCTCGTCGGTCGCCGATTCCCCGTTCGACGCCGCGTCCGCCACAGCCTCGAAGCCCCGCTCCAAGTCCGCGAGCAGGTCCTTCGGGTGTTCGACGCCGACCGAGACCCGGAGTAGGCCGTCCGTAATCCCCAACTCGGCGCGCTCCTCGGCCGGAAGCGGCGAGTGGGTCATGCTCGCGGGATGCTCTATCAGGCTCTCGACGCCGCCGAGACTCACCGCGAGCGTGAACTCGTCGAGCGCCGCGACGAAGTGTTCGACCGCGTCGAGGCCGCCGTCCAACTCGAAGGAGAGGACCCCGCCGTGCCCGTCCATCTGGTCGTCCGCGAGGTCGTGCTGGGGGTGCGATTCCAGACCGGGGTAGCGGACCGCCGCGACCCGGTCGTGGGATTCGAGGTAGGCCGCGACCTCCGCGGCGTTGGTCTCGTGCTGGCGCATCCTGAGCGGCAGGGTCTTCATCCCGCGCAGGACCATGTAGGCGTCGAACGGAGCCATCACGTTGCCCATCCCGACCTGCTGGAGGAAGCCGATCTCCTGCGCGTAGTCGTCGTCCGAGAGGACCGCCACGCCGCCCAGCGAGTCGCTGTGACCGTTGATGTACTTCGTCGTGCTGTGGACCACCACGTCCGCGCCGAGTTCCAGCGGGCGCTGGAAGTACGGTCCCATGAAGGTGTTGTCCACGCCGAGCAGGGCGTCGCACTCGTCGGCAATCGCGGCCATCTCCTCGATGTCACAGAGCCTGAGAAGCGGGTTCGTCGGCGTCTCCATCCACAGCAGGGCGGTCTCGTCGGTCGCGGCGGCGCGGACTTCCTCGGGGTCGGTCGCGTCCACGAAATCGACGGCGACGTTCAGTTTGTCGCGGAACAGTTCCTTGAGCATCGTGTTGGTGCCGCCGTAGAGGTCCTCGAAGGCGACCACGTGGTCGCCCGGTTCGACCGCGGCCATGACGGTCGAGACGATGGCGCTCGTGCCCGAGGCGAACGCCATCGCGTGGTCGCCGCCCTCCAGCGCCGCGACGCGCTTCTCGACGGCGTGGCGGGTCGGGTTCGAGAGCCGCGTGTAGAGAAACTCGTCTTCGTCGGGGTCCAAGTCCTCCAGGGCGGTGTCCATGTCGATGCCATCGACCGCGTACGTGGACGCGAGGTGAATCGGCGAGGTCACGTCGCCCACCCCGCCGGAGAGGTCGGGTTCCTCGCCGTAGGTCACGGAGAGAGTTTCGAACCGCTTGTCGCCCCGGCCGTCGTCAGCCCCAGTCGGTTTTCCGGAAGACATACACAACCATCGAAGCTCCGACGGAGAGCTATTTCATTCCTTCGACTGTGTAATGCGCCGAAAGAATGTATTCTCGTGAAAGATTACCACGGCGAATACCGGCAGAAATTGCCACCCCGCCCGAGGAAAATTTCATTAGCGAGCAATACTGGAGGGAAGGGGATTCGGTCCCGGCGCGCTCGCACGCGAGCGCGCCGGAGTGCGACCGGACGGTACGACTGGCGGGGGCGGCCGGACGATAGGACTGTGAGCGATGTTCGGACGGCACGAATGTAAAGTAGATTATATATCCAGTGTCGAGTTACGATGCTTTCGCGTACACGTTCTCGGTCCGGGTCGGCCCGTCGAGTCGCGTCTCGGCCTCGCCGACCTTCTCGAAGCCCCGGTCCTCGTAGAAGGCGTTGCCCATCTCGTTGTCGGCCAGCACCATCGCCTGCACGCGGTCGGCGCCCATCTCGGTGAGGCGGTCCTCCATCGCGTCCAGTAACGCGGTCCCGATTCCCTCGTGCCAGCGGTCCGGGTGGACGTAGAGGCGGAGCAGGTCGCCCTCGTCTCCGTCCGTCGCGCCGTGCGCGAACCCGACGATCTCGTCCGCCCCGCTCCGGTCGTCCACCGCGACCAGACAGGCCTGCTCGTCGTCGCCGACGATTCGGGTCATCGTCTCGTCGGCGTACCACGCCGAAACGGCGTCCTCCACGACGGACTCGGGGAGTACGTCGGCGTACGCGTTCAGCCACGATTCGCGCGCGACCGACCGGACGGTCGGGATATCGTCGGGCGTCGCTTCGCGGATGTCCATGACAAACGTTATCTTGCGACAAGAATAGCCGTAGCGGTCGGATTCGCACCGCTACGTCACTGAACGATGAGAGAAAACGGACCGACGGAACGGGCGAGTTCAGTCGTCGCCGGAGGCCGCCGCACCGCCCGAACTCACGCCGGTTCCGGGACCGATGTCGATGCCCAACTCCTCCAGTTTCTCGTCGGGGACCACGCCGTCCTCCCAGCCGCGGACCTCGTAGTACTCGTCTTTGAGTTGGTCGAGTTCCACGAGTTGGCCCTCCGAGCCGCCTTGACCCGGAATCGCCTTCGGGTCCCCCTCCACGAACCGGGCCGGCAGGTCGTCGTCGCTCCCGTCGAAGCCGACGAGGTTGTTGTAGTAGCGTTCGAGGTTGTAGATGCGCTCGCCCGCCTCCATCAGTTCGTCCTCGGAGAAGTCCAGTCCCGTCATGCCGTTGAACTGGAGGACGTACTCCTCGATGCCCTCCGCGAAGGCGTTGAACTTGCAGATGTCGAACGAGTCGCTGATGGCGTGGAGGTCCTGGAACGTCGCGCAGAGTTCGCCCTTCCCCTCGGGTTCGCTGGGGTCCACTTTGGTCGGGATGCCGAGAATCTCGGCCGACGGGGTGTACCCCCGGAGGTGGCAGGCACCGCGGTTCGAGGTCGCGTAGCCGATCGCCATCCCCTTCATCGCCCGCGGGTCGTAGGCCGCCATCGTCTGGCCCTTCACGTCGAGACTCATGTCGGGGTCGCCGAACTCGGCGGCCGCCCTGCCCGCGCCTTCCGCGAGCGAGTCCGCGAGGTCGTCCTCGCGGTGGGCGATGCGCTCTATCATCTCTATCATCGTGTCGGCGTCGCCCCAGTCGAGGCCCTCCTCGATGTGACCCTTCTCGGTCGCCTCCATCGCCATCGCCATCGTGTTACCCACGTCGATGGTATCGACGCCCATGTCGTTACAGCGGTCTATCATCATCGCGACCTTGTCGCGGTCGTCGCTCATCGAGTTCGGACCGAGCGCCCACGCCGACTCGTACTCGTAGGACTCCATCCGGATGTTGTGGTCCTCGCCCTTGTGGTGGACGTCCACCTCGACTTCCTTCTTGCACGCGACGGGACAGGAGTGACAGGTCGGTTCGTCCACGAGGATGTTCTCCCGGACGTTCTCGCCAGAGACCTTCTCGGCGTCGATGTTCGGTTCGGAGGGGTCCTCCTCGGCCTCGCTGCTGGTCGAGGTGTTCCTCGCGTTGCGCGTGGGGAGGCCGTCCATCTCCTCGGTCAGGTTCATCAGGACGTTGGTGCCGTACATCGACAGGCCGCCCTCGTTCGGGGCGGTCACGTCGGACTCCTGAATCACCTGCATCGCCTGCTTGTGGCCCTCTTGGAAGGTCTCTTGGTCGGCCGGCTTGGGCATCTTGGTCGAGGACTTGACGACGACGGCCTTGAGGTTCTTCGACCCCATCACCGCGCCGGTGCCGCCCCGGCCGGAAGCCCGGTCGTCCTCGTTCATGATGCAGGCGTACCGGACCTGATTCTCGCCGCCCGGTCCGATGGCCATCACCGAGAGGTTCTTGCCGACCTGTCCGTCCACCTCGTCGCCCAACTCCTCGACGGTGTCGTGGACGCCCCAGCCCCAGACGTGGGAGGCGTCACGCAGTTCGACCTCGCCGTCCTCGACGACGGCGTAGACGGGGTCCTCGGCCTCGCCCTCGAACAGCAGGCCGTCGAATCCGGCCCATTTGAGTCGCGCGCCCGACCAGCCGCCGTGGTGGGAGTCGGTGACGGTGTTCGTGAGCGGCGACTTCGTAACCACCGCGATGCGACCGCTCATTACGGTCTGGGTCCCCGTCAGCGGGCCGTTCATGAACGCCAGCAGGTTGTCCGGGCCGAGCGGGTCCACGTCCGGTCCTTGGTCGAAGACGTACTTCACGCCGAGGCCGCGCGCCCCGATGTACTTCCGGGCGTCCTCGTCGTCGATGCTCTCGTAGTCTACCCCCTCCTCGCTCAGGTCGATTCGGGCGACGTTGTCTTGGTATCCGCCGAGGTCGGTCATAGTAACGGTGTATCATTGTATTGGGCCGCAAACGTGTTAGTGATTGCCTTGAACGCGTAACCGGTATCGGTTACGAACCCCGCCCCGACGACCCGTCGGACTCGTCGTCCGAGCGCAGACGCCGGTAGAGTTCGAGAACCGCCTCGACCAGCGAGAGGCCGACTTCGAGTATCGCACCCAGCATGTAACATAACTATGACGTGGCCGAATGTAAGCGGCGGTGTCGGTCACGGGGTCGGAGTCCGAACCGGTACGCGACGACTCGCCGACCGGTGGTTTTTAGCGCGACACGTCGCAATCCTCGGCCGATGGAACTGGACGCGCTCCGTCCGCCGACGTGGCTCCGCTGGCTCGCGGTCGCGGTGGTCGCCGGCGGCATCTTCTACGCCTCGGTCCTCGACTCGCCGTCGTCGGGCCTCCCGTCGCTCGGTCCGCTCGGCGTGTTCGGCATCGACAAGTGGCTCCACGCGCTCGCGTACGCGGCGCTCGCCGGGGCGCTGGCGGGCGCGCTCGCTCCCGGCCGCAGTCCCGCGGTCACGGCCGCGCTCGCGGCCCTGCTCTCGGTCGGCTACGGCGTCGGCATCGAGTTCGTGCAGGCCCCGCTCGCGCGCCGACATTTCTCGGTCGCGGACATGCTCGCCGACGGCGTGGGCGCTGGCGCGGCGGTTCTCGGGTGGCGGCTTCTGGTGAACTTCGCGGGCGGGTCTCGGGAGCGCGAGAAATCGTCGGACGTGGATTCGTAGGTCCGGGCCGAGACTCGTGGAATTCGATACTCGTAGTAGATTACTCCGGCGTGCGCGAGCAACGCGCGCGAGGGACGACCGAACGCAGTGAGGGAGGAGGTTGGGGAGGACGAGGCCTGATGCGGAGCGGTGCTGTGCGGTATGATTTGCTCAAGCCTGAAGCTAGCTCTGCGTTTCAGTCGAGGACGCGGTAGCTACTGCCGACAAAAAGGAGGCAACCGCACCGCGTCCGCACAGCACCTCAGACCTCCCCAGCCTCCTGCGTTGCTCGTGCGCGCCGGAGTCGAAGTGTCCCCTTGTCGAGCGAGTCAGCGGCTTCTTCGAATCGGATGCAGTAGGAGTCACGACCCCTTTCGCGTCGGACCCGAAGCCGATTTACGCGCCCGAACGCTACCCACGCCCAATGAGCAAGCCGACGCCCGACGTCTACGAGCAGGGGCGAGGGATGGACGCCCACAACAAGGTGATGCGCGAGATTCGCGCCGAGAAGGACGAGACCTACGACCCCCACGAACCCACGCGGGTCTGGATAGACGAGGACCGGACGCCCGGCGGGGTCTATCAGAGCCTCACCATCATCCTCAACACCGGCGGGTGTCGGTGGGCGCGCGCCGGCGGATGTACGATGTGCGGCTACGTCGCCGAGTCTGTCGAGGGCGGCTCCGTGGCTCACGAGGCGCTGATGGACCAGATTCGGGTCTGTCTCGACCACGAGCAGGAGCAAATCGAGGCGGGCGAGGCCGACGGCGAGTCGGGCCTCATCAAAATCTACACCTCCGGGTCGTTCCTCGACGAACGCGAGGTCGGCGCCGAGACGCGGCAGGCCATCGCCGAGACGTTTTCGGACCGCGATCGCATCGTGGTCGAGAGTCTGCCGGACTTCGTGGAGCAGGAGAAAATCGAGGACTTCACCGCGCAGGGCCTCGATACGGACGTGGCCATTGGTCTCGAAACCGCGACCGACCGCGTGCGCCACGACTGCGTGAACAAGTACTTCGACTTCGAGGACTACGTCGAGGCGAGCGAACACGCCGAGGCCGCCGGCGCGGGAATCAAGGCCTACCTGCTGATGAAGCCGCCGTTCCTCAGCGAGTCGGAGGCCATCGAGGACATGAAGTCCTCCGTTCGCAGGTGCGCCGAGTACGCCCACACAGTCTCGATGAACCCGACGAACGTCCAGCGCTACACGATGGTAGACCAGTTGTACTTCCGGGACGGCTACCGCCCGCCGTGGCTCTGGTCGGTCGCCGAGGTGCTCGAATCGACCGCGGACGCCGACGCCATCGTGGTCTCGGACCCGGTGGGCCACGGTTCGGACCGCGGCCCGCACAACTGCGGCGAGTGCGACGACCGCGTGCAGAAGGCCATCAAAGACTTCGACCTCCGGCAGGACCCCTCGGTCTTCGAGGAAGTGTCCTGCGAGTGCGAGGCGACGTGGGAGGCCGTCGTGGAGCGCGAGAAGAGCTTCAGTCTGCCGCTCGCGCGGTAAGCGTCGGTTTCGGACCCGTCTCGGTCTCTCTGTTTTCTCCGGGTTCGACTAACTCGACTATCAATCCCGGCGCGCGCTGGCGCGGTCACGGTGCTGTGGCGGTACCGTGTAGTTGCGGTGACTCCTGTGTTCAAGCCTGAAGCTAGCTTCCCGCCGTTCTCGTCGGTCGATTCTCGCCGTCACTGCCGGTTAGTCGGCTCTCACGTTCCCGCTCAATCTATCAATTACTACCATAGCCCGCCACCACAGCCTTCAGTGGTCTGGATACTCGCCACCTCGAACTTCCCGTCTCGAATCACCACGTCGGTCGCCGTGGCGTTGCAGTCGAACCGCGACTCAGGGTACTCGACCGTCTTCGTCCGGTCGCCGACGGAGACTCGAATCGCGTAGTCGCGCTTCTCGCGCAGGTCGATGGCGAGGTTCGCGCCGGCGGCGAGGTCGTAGCGCTCCCGAAACCACGGCTCCGCGCCGGCGCTCCCGCCGATTTCGATACTAACCGTTCGCTTCTCGCCGGTCTCGTTCCAGACCCAGACCTGTTCGTCTCGGTCGCCCTCGTCGCCGACGACGAGCGTCGCGCGGGTCGAATCGGCGTGGAGGCTCGGAACGGCGGGCTGGAGCCGGGCCGGAGCTGGCCCGGACGCTTCCCGGACCTCGGGCGGCCCGCCGCCGAACGGGAGCGACGAGAGGCACCCCGAGAGCGACGCCGCCAGCCCCGACCCGCCGACCGAGAGGAGGGCGCGGCGATTCATGCCGACTCCGAGGCGGTCGTCGTGCAGGCCATGGAAGTCGAGACCGTCCCGGTCTCGATTGCGTCCGAGCGGACCTGCACGTCGGTCCCGGTCGCGTTGCACCAGAAGCGGTCCGGTTCGACGGTGACGCTCGCCACGCGGTCGCCGACGCTGACCGACACATCGTAGGTCCGCCGCTCGCGGAACACGACCGCGAGGGGCGCTCCGGCCGGAAACTCGGACTCGACGCGGCGGAGTTCCGTGCCGCTGGTCGCGACCGCGACCGAGATAGTCGTCGGCTCGCCGGTCAGGTTCCAGACCCAGACGTGGGGCGTCTGGTAGAAATCGCCGGGCGAAGCGGGGCGGTCGCCGACGACCAGCCCGCGAAACGGCTCGTAGGTATCCGACTCGATGGTCGGCGAGCGCGGCGGTCGTTTCGGGCGTCGAGGTCGCGGGCGTCGTCGATTCGGTCGTCGTCCCGGTGTCGGTGGGCGTTCCGTCGGACGGGCCGCCGCCGGAGCCGAGATAGCCGGCGACGCCGAGGAGCGTCGCACCGGCGCAGGTCCGCAAGAACGCGCGTCTGGAGAGCATGGCGGGGTGATGGTCGTCGGCCGACTAGTGTCTTCTGTCGCACCGAGGGAGGCGTACGGTCCATGTGCCCGACGACGTTCCCGAACGAACGCGCGTCGAGAACGGGAGGAAGGCGACATTGACGACCACCGCCCGCTCGCGGTCACGCGAGCGAAGCGAGTGTAACCGCGAGCGGGCGGCCCTTCCAGTCCCCTTAAAACGTCACCGAGCGCGCCTCGATGAAAAGTCAGATAAACAACTATAACGAGAGGCCGAAGCGCCCGTAGGCGCGTCGAAACGAACACAACCGCGGGCAGGCGACGGAAACGAGCCATTCAATCGCGGTTGCGAACGGCTAAGCCCCACCTACCCGCCGAATACCCGCCGGATAACAAAGTCCTCGCTCGCCTTCCGTCGTCGTGGGGGTGGCACACTGGGACGGCATCCGGCGACCGGGGAGTTCGTCGGGTCGCCGTCCGGTGTGTCGGACACATGTCCGAGGGATGGGGCGACTACGAAACTATCTTCTGTTCGAACGGCTGGATAGAGATTCGGAACAGCGACGAGACCGACGACCAGTGGATAGCCAGCGACACGCCGATCTCCATCGAACGATGACGGTCGGCACGCCACTGACGGGCGGCGCGAGTCCGATGCTGGGGGTGTCGGGCGCGTCGGTCGTCGCCGGAGACCCGCTGGCGGTTCCCGCCGGACCGGTCTCGGCGTGGTCGGTCGCGGCCGTCGTCGCGTGGTTCGTCGTCGTGATACTCGTCTGGTTACTGTTCTACGCCTACGGTCGCGGCAATCGCAGGGCGTCGCGGCCCTGACTACGCTTCGAACCCGCGCAGGATGCCCTGTCCGTCGGTTCCGCCGACGTCGGGGAGAGAGATGCGCTCGGGGTGCGGCATCAGCACCGCCACGGATTCCGACTCGCCGAGGACGCCCGCAACGTTCTCCTTCGAGCCGTTGGGGTTGGCCGCGTCGGTGACGTTCCCGTCCTCGTCGCAGTACCGGAGGAGGACGCGGTTCTCGTCGTTCAGTTCCGCCAGATGCTCGTCGGTCACCTCGAAGCGACCCTCGCCGTGCGCGATGGGCAACTCGATGACCTCGCCCTCCTCGTAGTCGGCGGTCCACGGCGTGTCGGCGTTCTCGACCCGGACGTGGACGCGCTCGCACTGGAACCGCGCGGAGGCGTTGGTCGTGAACGCGCCGGGAGTCAGGCGCGACTCGGAGCCGATTTGCGCGCCGTTGCAGACGCCGAGGACGGGCACGCCCCGCTCGGCCGCCTCCCGAACCTCGGCCATGATGGGGCTGTTCGCCGCGATAGCGCCCGCCCGGAGGTAGTCGCCGTAGGAGAACCCGCCGGGGAGCACGACGCCCGAGGGGTTCTCGGGCAGGCCGTCCTCGTGCCAGACGAGTTCGGCGTCGATGTCGAGGTGGTCGAGCGCGCGCCGGGCGTCCCGGTCGCAGTTGCTCCCGCCGAACTGGATTATTGCGACCGTCATCGCTGTTCGACTTCGACCTCGTAGTCGTGGATGGTCGGATTCGCCAGCAGGCGCTCGGCCATCTCGTCGGCGCGCTCGGCGGCCGAGTCCGCGGATTCGGCGTCCAAGTCGAGTTCGAACTGGTCGGCAGAGCGCAGGTGGTCTAACTCGAAGCCGAGTCGCTCCAGCGCCTGTTTGGTCGTCTCTGCCTCGGGGTCGAGGACGCCCTCCTTCAGGCGGACCGTGACCGTGGCGGTGTAGGCAGTCATCGGTTCGAGATGGTCGTTCATGCTCAAAAGCCCTTTCGGAATCCGCGGTCGTTTCACAAACGTGCATACATTCGGCAATCTTGCACCGAAGCGTCCCCTTTTGGTGTCGAGTCCCCTCAACACCTGCATCTATGTCCCCCGCGAAGGTGGTACGATGACCCGGAGCGAACTCACCGAAATCACCGTCGTCGGCGACGACGACACCGGACTCGTCGCCCGCGTCACGACCTTGCTGTTCGAGCGCGGAATCAACATCGAGGACCTCGATCAGGCGGTCCGCGACGACCTCTTCCGGATGACGATGCACGTGGACGCCACCGAGTTGGAGGGGACCCGCGAGGACCTCCGCGCGGACCTCGACGAACTCGGCGACGACCTCGGGGTGGACGTGCGCGTGCGGTTCCCCGACGACCGCGAGACCAAGCGCATCGCGGTGCTGGTCACGAAGGAGAGCCACTGTCTCGAACGGCTCTGCGAGGTCGCGGCCGAGGGCGACCTCGACGCCGAGATTTCGGTCGTCGTCGGTAACCACCCCGACCTCCAACCGGTCGCCACCGAGTACGGCATCCCGTTCCACGACGTCGGCGACGAGGAGGGCAACGCCGACGAGGACGAACTGCTGGACCTCCTCGGGGAGTACGACATCGACCTCGTGGTGCTGGCCCGCTACATGCGTATCCTCGGCCCGAACGTCGTCTTCCGGTACGAGGGCCGCATCATCAACGTCCACCCGAGCCTCCTGCCCGCGTTCCCCGGCGCGAAGGCCTACCGGCAGGCCAAGGAGGCCGGCGTCCGGCTGGCGGGCGTGACCGCCCACTACGTCACGACCGACTTGGACCAAGGTCCCATCGTCGCCCAGCGCGCGTTCAACGTGCCCGACGGCGCGAGCGTCGAGACGCTGAAAGAGCGCGGCCAACCACTCGAAGCCGACGTGCTGCTCGAAGCGGTCCGCCTCCACCTCAACGACGACGTGAGCGTCCACCGCGGCCGGACCGAACTCCGGGACGACGCCGCGGAAGTGGCGACCGCCGAGGCGGACGGCGGGACCGACGACGCGGAAGTGGCGACCGCCGAGGCGGACGGCGGGACCGACGACGCGGCCTACCAACTCGGGATGCCCGCCGAACTCGACCGCGCGACCCCCGACGAACCGACCGACGAGCGACCGGTCGCGCCGCCCCGGTCCGACGACTGACGGCGCTTCGTGGCGAGCGGTCGGCCGCCGCGCGCTTCTCTCCGATTCCGTCTCTCGGTGCTGTCTTCCATTCTGTCCCCCGATTTCCCGGCCGGTAACGCGACGATGCGCGCGCTTAGTCGCCGGATAACAAAGACGGTCCGCCGTAAACTCCGGGACGATGCGTTTTCGGGACGCCGTTAGAGTGTTGTTCGTCGGTATCGTCGTCGCGTCGTCGTTCGTGGTCGCCTCCGGCTACATGTCCGCCGAAGCCTCGTCGTCGTCGGTGGACGGGCGACCGGCGTTCGACGCGGCCCCGCGGGAGGGAATCACGGTGGTCGCCACCGACTCGAACACCTGGATGGGGAAGGCCGGAGACGGGCCGCGAGCGCGCGCCGAACTCGTCGCGTTCGCGCCCAACGGGAGCGTGATGTACTACAACGACACGCACACCCGCTACTGGGACGTGGACCCCGTGAAGGGCACGGAGACCACCGTCGAGTACGTCGCGGCCGACCACCTCAACGCCTCGGAGTGCCACGCGACCGAACCCTGCACCCGGAACGTGGTCGAGCGCGTCAACCTCACGACCGGCGAGACGACCCGCCTCTACGGGCGAATCACCCCCGGCAAGCACTCGACGCGGTGGCACGACGCCGACCGACTCGACGAGGACAGTCTGGTCATCGCCGACATCGCGCAGGACCGCGTGTACGTCGTCAACACGACCAGCGGTCTCGTGGAGTGGTCGTGGGACGCCCAGACCAACTACTCGACGGCCAGCGGCGGGCCGTACCCCGAGGACTGGACCCACCTCAACGACGTGGAAGTCCTCGCGAACGGCACCATCATGGCGAGCCTGCGCAATCAGGACCAAGTGATCTTCCTCGACCGCCAGACCGGTCTCGTCGAGAACCGGACGCTGGGCGAGGACGGCAAGCACGGCATCATCTACGAACAGCACAACCCCGACTACATCAGCGCCTCGAACGGCGGTCCCGCGGTTCTCATCGGCGACTCGGAGAACAACCGCGTCGTGGAGTACCAGCGCAAGAACGGCGAGTGGGTCCGCTCGTGGAAGTGGCAGGACGCCCGGATGCAGTGGCCCCGCGACGCCGACCGCCTGCCGAACGGCCACACGCTCATCACCGACTCGAACGGCAACCGCGTCTTCGAGGTCAACCAGCAGGGCGAAGTCGTCTGGAGCGTGGACGTGGCGTTCCCCTACGAGTCCGAGCGACTGAACACCGGCGACGAGAGTACGGGCGGTCCCTCGGCGGCGAAGGCGAACCTCGGCGGGGGAAGCGGCGGGAGTGGCAGTAGCGGCGAGGCGAGTACGGGCGACTCCGGCGGACAGGTCGCGGCCGACCGCGAGCAACCGGGCGTGCTGGACCGCGCGTGGGCCGTCGTCCGGGGCCTGCTCCCCGGCCGGACCGCGAACGGCCTGATGTACGTCACGCCGGTCTGGATGGGCGGCCCGGAGGTGCTGGCGCTCGCGGCCATCGTGTTGACCCTGTTGGTGTGGTTGGTCTGTGAGGCCTACTGGTCGTCGTGGAGAGCGTCGTTCAGCAAACCGGTCTCGATTTCGCGGCGGGAGTAGCCGGGGCTGAATTCTCTTTTGGACGAGTCTTCTTTTCGATTCTCGGCGCGCGAGCGACGTGCGTGAGGGACGACCGAACGGAGTGAGGGAGTGACCGAGGAGGTTGGGGAGGACGAGGTGGCGGTGCTGTGCGGGGCGGTATGATAGGAGTCGGCAGTAGCTAGCTTCTCTATTCTTTTCCGGACGTGCGCTAGCTACTGCCGACAACGAGGAGTTGACCGCAACCGCACCGCCACCGCCCCGCAACAGCCTCACACCTCCCCAGCCTCCTGCGTTGCTCGCTTCGCTGCGCTACTCGTCCCTCGCACAGTGATGGCGCGACACGAGGTCGCGCCAGCGCGCGCCGAGAAGGAAGTCACGGAACGCACGCTCGGATAGAAAATCGAGAGAGCGCCTGAAACCGAAGTCGAGCAGAGCAGAATTATTCAGAGATTCCGAACCACAGCCACAGCGTCCTCCAGCGACGGCGCGTCGAACAGCTCGCGGCCGACGTAGGCGTTGGTTCCCGCAGCGTAGAGGTCTCGCGCGGCCTCGATAACCCCGTCGTCCAGCGGTTCGGGCGACGCCTCGCACAGCGACTTCCAGTCGGCCACGTTCCGCTCCTTGGCCTCGCGTTTGGCCGCTTCGACCGCCTCGACCCACTCCGGTTGGGTGCGCTTGTGGTACTGGCGGACGAACTCCTTGCTGACCTGCTGGCCGTGGAAGGTGAAGCGGTTCTCGTCGAAGGTGCCCACCACGTCGGCGACCCGGACCTCGCCGTCGAAGTAACAACACTCGATTTTGCCGTCCTCGTGGACCAGTTCGGCCTCGGCGGCCCGCTCGGTCACGACGCGATTGACCTCGCGCGCGACCGATTCGAGTTCCTCGATGTCCGCGAGTCCGGCGATGCGGTCGGCCTCGCTACGCGAGAGGTAGCGGTCGCCCTCCTCGTACTTCGTGGAGAACTCCACGATGGGTTCCTCCAACTGGACGACGCCCTCGGGCCACTCCGCGAAGTCGAGGCCGTGGTCGGCGGGGTCGGTCCGTCTCCGGAGGCTCGACCCCACGGGGACGCTGTTCCGGAAGACGACTTCGAGCGGAATCAGGTAGTTGTCGCCCGCCGCCTCGTGGTAGGCTTCGTAGTCGTAGTCGCGGCCCTCGTGGGGCAGGTCGGGGACTTGGGTCAACTCGATGGCCATCTCGGTCGGCGGGTCCTCCGTCTCGGCCAACGCGACGATTTCGTCGGTGTCGGGGTCTATCACTCCCCGGTAGTGCGTCGGCACGCCCTCGTCTTCGAGCGACTCGAAGTTGAACGCGCCCATCGCACAGAGGCTCGCGCCCTTGTCGGGAATCTCGTCGGGCATCTTCCCCCAGTCGAACACCGAGTAGTCGTCGGTGAAGACGAACGACCCGCGCCCGAGCGTGGTCGCCGTGGGTTCGCGCTCGACGCGGAACTCCTTGACGCTCGTCACCGTAACCACCTCGCGCCCGACGCTCGACTCGTGGTCGCCTCCTCGTCGCCGTCCCCGTCGGTGTCAGCCATGTGCGAGGGGTGGCCGCGACCGGACTAAGGCGTTTCCATTCCCGTGCGCACTTCCGGCGATTCGAGGCTCGAAGTATGCACCTTCGCGCATCGGATCGTGAGTTCGGCGTGCCGACTATCGACGTTCCTGCGGGAGCGCGAGGGGCCGCAGACTGCTCGGATGCTCGATTCGACAGTCCGTCGGCGAACGCTCGAATCGACAAACCAGCAGCGAACGCTCGGTCAGCCGAACCACTCGTTTGGGTGGACTGAAAGGGGCCGCCCGCTCGCGGGCCTCTGGCCCGAGGTCGACTCTGCGGGCCACTATCCGAGACGAGCGTAGCGAGTCGAGGATATCCCGCAGAGCGACCGCGAGCGGGCGGGGGCTTTCTCCATCGCCCCTCGGTGTTCTCGGCGGTCACGCTCACAAAGAACACAAGTCACGTTTCGACTCTGCCGTAACCCGTCAGTTTTTATCACTCGCAACCCTCGTAGCGCGTGATGGTAGACGCGGCCCGGACGAACGTTCCGCGAGGGGAGTTCGACTTCGACTGCGTGCCCGAGACCGACCAGTCGTTCGAGAACGCACTGGCGAAAGCCAGCGACGGCGAGCGCCTGACGGTCGCCGACGGCATCGAGCTCATGACCACCGGGTCCGACCGGGAGGGTATCGACCTCGAACGGAAAGAGGCGGTACTGGAGGCCGCGGACCGCCGCCGGGCCGAGATGGTCGGCGACGAGGTCACCTTCGTCGCCAACCTGAACAACAACGTCACGACCGCGTGCAACACCGGGTGCCTGTTCTGCAACTTCAAGGACACCGCCCAGCAGTTCGAGGAGGGAAGCGAGGAGACCCACGACGGCTTCACCAAGACGCCCGCCGAGTCCCGCGAAATCGTCGAGTCGGCCCGCGAGACGGGAATATACGAGGTCACGTCGGTCAGCGGCTTACACCCCGGTCTCGCGCTGGACGACGAACACCTCGAAATCCTCGACGCGAGCGACCGGGGCGACCTGAACTACAAGCCGCCGGCGGCCTACGAGACCGACCCCGGCACCTACGTCGCCCAGATGGAGGCGATGAACGTCGAGGGGATTCACCTCCACTCGATGACGCCCGAGGAGGCCTACCACGCCCGGCGGGGGACCGACTGGTCCTACGAAGAGGTCTACGGCCGCCTCGCGGACGCCGGACTCGACAGCGTGCCCGGCACCGCGGCCGAGATTCTGGTGGACGAGGTTCGGGGCGTCATCTGCCCCGGCAAAATCGGGAGCGACGAGTGGGTCGAAGCGATGGAGGCCGCCGCGGAAGTCGGTCTCGACACGACCGCGACGATCATGTACGGCCACGTCGAGAACGAGGCCCACCGCGTGATGCACCTGAAACGCATACGAGACCTACAGGACCGGACCGACAACATCACCGAGTTCGTGCCCCTGTCCTTCGTCCACCCGAACACGCCCCTCGCGGAACGGGGAATGATCGACTCGGGCGCGACGACCCACGAGGACGAACTGATGATAGCCGTCTCCCGACTCTTCCTCGACAACGTCGAGAACGTCCAGTCGTCGTGGGTGAAGTACGGCGACGAGCAGGGGCTGAAGATGCTCTCCTGCGGCGCGAACGACTTCATGGGCACGATTCTCAGCGAGGAGATAACGAAGCGGGCGGGCGGGAAGTTCGGCGAGGCCCGGTCGTTCGCGGAGTACGTCGAGATGATAACCGCCATCGGTCGGACGCCCGTCGAGCGTTCGACCGACTACCGCCAGACCCGAGTCATCGACTCCGCGGACCCGCCGTTCGGCCCGGAGTTAGGTCCGGCCGCGGACGGGACGCCGCTGGTCTCCGACACCGAGGGCCGCGCCGCGAGCGAGACGGTGGCGGACGACTGAGCGGGAAGCGAGGAAGACGAGCGCCATGATGAACACCACTCACACCGCGATGGGGCTCACGCTGGCGGCCCCGCTGGTTCTCGTCGCGCCCGAACTCGCGCCGGTCGCGGCGCTGGCCGGACTCGCCGGGGGCGTCTTCCCGGACCTCGACCTGCTGTCGGGCCAGCACCGCCGGACGCTCCACTTTCCGGTGTACTACGGCGTCGCCGGAGTCGCGGCGAGCGGCGCCGCGCTCCTCGCGCCGACCGAGTGGACGGTCGCGGCCGCGTTCTTCCTGCTGTCGGCCGCGCTCCACTGCGTGACCGACGCCGCGGGCGGCGGACTCGAACTCCGGCCGTGGGAGGCGACCGACGACCGCGGCGTCTACGTCCACCCCGCGGGCAGGTGGATTCGGCCGCGGCGCTGGGTTCGCTACGACGGCGCGCCCGAGGACCTCCTGCTGACGGCGGTCTTCTCGATACCGGGGCTCCTGCTTTTCGACGGTCTGGTGCGGGCACTGACCGTCGTCGGTCTCGCGGCGTCCGTGGTCTACGTCGCGGTCAGAAAACGCCTGCCGGAGGTCGAGACGCGGTATCTGCGGTGAGCTATCGGGCGTCCAGTACCCGACGGTATCGCTCGCCCGCCTCGTCGTCGGTCGCCATCGCTCGCTGAATCGTCCCCGAGACCCACTCGTTGCCGTCGGGCTCGCCGCCCAGTTCGTCCGGGAGGTAACGCCGGTACACCGGCAGTCGCTCGCGGAGGGGCACCCCGGCCTCGTCGGCGATGTCCTCCAACTCCTGCAAGGCGGGCCACTTGTACTCGGGATTGATGTGGTCGTCGGTCACGGGCGAGACGCCGCCCAAGTCGTCCACCCCGCAGTCCAGCAACTCGCGCGTCGGCGAGAGGTTGGGCGGGACCTGCACCGACACCTCCTCGGGGAGGCAGTCGCGGGCCATCGCCACGACTCGGCGCATCGTCTTGACGGAGGGGCGGTCGTAGTTCGACCGCTCGTTCGGGACGACGTTCTGGACGATGACCTCTTGGACGTGGCCGTACCGCTCGTGTAACTCCCGGATGGCCAGCAGGCTCTCGGCCCGGTCGCGCCACTCCTCGCCGATGCCGACGAGGATTCCGGTGGTGAACGGCACGCCCAACTCGCCCGCGGTCCGGATGGTGTGGAGGCGCTGGCCGGGGTTCTTCACGCGGGGGCCGGCGTGGGCGTCCACGTCGGCGGTGGTCTCGAGCATCACGCCCATCGAGGCGTTCACGTCCGCGACGGTCTCCATCTGCTCGCGGGTCTGGTCGCCGGGGTTGCTGTGAGGGAGCAGGCCCTCGTCCAGCGCGATTTCGCAGACCTCCCGGAGGTACTCGTGGATGGAGTCGTGGCCCCACTCGTCGAGTTGGGCGTGAATCCGGTCGTAGCGGTCGTCCGGGTCGTCGCCGAAGGTGAAGAGGGCCTCGGTGCATCCGGCGTCCGCGCCGGTCCGGACGATGTCCCGGACCTCCTCGGGCGAGAGCAGGCTGGCCTCGCCCGGCGGGTCGAAGTAGGTGCAGTAGGTGCAGGTGTACCGACACGCGGTCGTGAGCGGGACGAAGACGTTCTTCGCGAAGGTGAGTTCGTCGGCGGCTTCGACGTCGTCGGGGGTGACGTCGAGCAGTCGCTCTACGTCCGCGTCGCGGAGAGAGAGGTCGAAGTCGTACTCGCTCGTTCCCGGAATCTCGGCACCTGCCATCGGTCTGGGTTCTCGCTTCGGGGGCAAAACGCTTGTTCTCTCGGCGATACGCGTTTTTCACTCGCCTCGCAAACCCGCGCTTTACCTGACTAAGTGAACCGACCGGTTACCAATGGCTCCGTCAGCTACGACTATCGTCACCGTCCGACGGTCTCGAATCGAAGTTCCGGACCCTCCTGCTCGTGACGCTGATGAACGCCCGCGGTATCTACGAGTAGTCTGTTGCTACGGGCGGGACGGCGCTTCGCCGCGCTCGACGGTCGTCCGGCCCGCCTCGTCGGCGAGGGCGAACCCGGCGCGGCGGAGCCACGACCGGGCGCGACTCGTCTCACGAGGGTCTCCGCTCGCCGCGCCGTCCGGTGTTCGCTCTCCCGCGGCGCTTCCGCCGTGAATCAGCACCTCCGCCAAGTCCCCGCGCTCGTCCACGTCGGTCGCCAGTCGGTGGGAGTCCACCACCGTCGCGTCCGCGCCGACCTCTCGCGCGGCGGCCCGGTGGTCGAGATACGACGTGCCGTGGTAGTCCACGCGGAAGTCGTCGGCGCGCGCGACCAGTGCGTTCGTCCCGCCGCCGCGGCCCGGCGCGAGGACGACCTCGCCCTCGGCGTCGAAGAGGCGGGCGAGCGCGTCGGGCGTCGCCAGCGCGAGGTCGGCCATCACGACCGCGACCGGGTCGTCGGTCGCCGCGAGGACGGCGTTGACCGCCCCGGTCAGCGGTCGTGGGTCCACGACGACCGGCGCGTCGGTCTCGACCGGTTCGGTGGCGAGAATCTCGGGGTCGCGGCCGGTCGCGCGAACCGCGGCGAGGACGTCGGCCAGCATCGCCTCGGCGAACGCCGACCGCTCGTCGGCCGACAGCGCGTCTGCTAACCGGGTCTTCGGCTCCGCGGCGGCGTACGGGACGACGACTCGCATGCTCGATTGCCAACTCGCTCGTCCTCCCTTAAGAGGCTACGGAATGGCGGCCGGAGTCGTCGCGTCCGGGCGGTAGCGGAATCGGTGCGGCTGAGCGGCGGCGGAGCCGCCGCTCGGCCGCATTTATGCTTTTGTAAACAATCTATACCTATCTCGAAGAAATGTGTGTGCGCCTCAGAGAAACGTGAATCGTTCTTTCGGGCAGGGCGGGCGCTCGCTGGCGAGCGCCCGCCGACAGCGCGAGTCCCACCGACGGCGCGCCCGACGTCGGGCGCGCCGTCGATTTCGATTCCCCGAGCCACCCCGTCTAACGGTCCGAACGTCAGCGAAGCTTGTCGTAGTCGTCCTGCTGGTTCGAGCGGTACCAGAGGACGCCGCCGACCACGACGACCAGCGCGAGCAGTCCCGCGCCGCCGTACAGCAGCATCTGGGTCTGCTGGTTCGACTGCTGGGAACTCTCGGCCTTCTTCTCGGCCTCGTTTGCGAAGTCGGCCGCGTTGTCGAAGTTCTCGGCGTCGAACGCCGAGACGGCGTTGTCGAGCGTGTCCTCGGCACCCGAGACGCTCGCACCGGAGCTCTCGGCCGCGTCGATGGCGTCCTGTGCCGAGGCGATGGCGTCGCGGGCCTCTTGGCTCTCCTGAGTGTACGGTCGGAACGTCCACGGGTCGGCGATGGGTTCGCTACTGCCGCCCTCGCGGACCTGGTGGAGTTCGGCCAGCGTCAGTTTCTGCGCGGGGTCGTAGGTGAAGTTCGTCACTTCGGGCACGGTCCCCTTGACGATGACTTTGACCTCGTAGGCGTCGCTCTTCTTCAGCGCGTGGTCGAACGACTGGCCGTCGTAGGACTTCTGGCCTATCTTCGACCCGCCCTGGTCGTACAGTTGGACGGTCCACGTCACGTCTTTCAGTTCGGTCGTCCCGTTCAGCGTCCACGTGTCGTACTCGCTGAACGGCTTGGTGATCGTGAACGTCGATGTCACGTCCTCGCCGACCTGCTTCTTGTCGGGCGCGCCGCTGGCCGACGCCGACATCGCCGCGGCGGGACCGACCGCCGAGACGACCAGCGTGGTGGCGAACAACAGCGCGAGTAGTTTAGAACAGTGGTTCGAGTTCATCGTCGTCGTCCTCCACGAGTTCTTCCAAGTTCTCCTCGCTCTCCTCCTGAATCTCGTCGATGTTCTCTTGGGCCTCGATGGCGACCTCCTGTAGCTCCTTGATTCGCGGGACGTTGTTCACGCCCGAGAGGAGCACGACGCTGGCGACGTACTGGGAGTCGGCGACCGGATAGTCGCCGCCGCGGACTTCCATCGAACCGGTCTGCTCTTCGAGCCACTTCCGCCCGCGCTCTATGCCTTTCCGGTTGAGGTGCTGAGGCGGACCGCTCAGGACGAGCAGTGCGCGCTCGGTGCCCTCGATTTCGCAGGGCAGGGTGAGCCGACCGAGCGCCGCCTTCCTGACGAGGCTCGTAATTCGGTTGGTGGTGTTGGCAGTGTCGGTCTGGCCGTCCTCTTCACCGCCCGTGAACCGCGAGAGGAGACCGCTGGACGACTGGTCGTTCTCGACCTCTTCGGCGGCGTAGCCGATGGTCGAGACGCCGCCCCCGGCGAGCGTGTTGATAATCTCGCTGGAGTCCACGACGCTTTCTGCCACCTCGTCGTCGCCGGTGACTTCGCCCGCGCCGAACAGGATGCCGAACCGGCGAACTATCTCCTCGTTTATCTCGGCGTAGCCGCCCTCGATGGACTCGCCGGACTGTCGCCACGCGTCGTTGTCGAACACCATCAGGTTGTCCACTTCGCGGACGAACGTCTGGAACGATCGCGCGGCGTTCAGCGTGTAGATACCCCCTTCGTCGCCTCCTGGCAGGATACCGAGTCCGTACACCGGTTCGGTGTAGATGCGCTTGAGGTGCTTCGCCAGCACCGGGGCGCCGCCCGACCCGGTGCCGCCACCCATCCCCGCGACGATGAGGAACGCATCGACTTCGTGGACGGGGATGTTGTCGATGGCTCCCTGAACCTCGTCGATGTCTTCCTCGGCGATTTCCGCGCCGAGTTCGTTGTCCGCTCCGACTCCGTGACCTTTCACTCGGGATTGACCAATGAGGACGCGATTGTCCTTGGGGACCTCGCTGAGGCCCATCAAGTCGGCCTTCGCAGAGTTCACTGCGACTGCCGACCGAACGATATCGCTTCCAGTTCGCTGGTCGTATTCCAGGAACTTGTCCACGATTTTCCCACCGGCCTGCCCGAAACCAATCATTGCAAGCTTCATTTTCCGGACCGTGCTCCGTTGGGAGAAACACAACCACGAAGGGGTCATAATCCTTTTGGTCCGCTTCACGATACCCGGAAATGGCACGTTACACCGAATCGCACGACGATAATCGGCTGTTTACCGGTCGCTAGAACCACCACCAGATTCCGAACATGTCCTTTTAAGTTTATTGCCCGTCGGATACGTCGGGCGACCGAGCGGTCACCCCATCCGACGCGCGTCTGACCGGTGTCAGACGCTGTTTTCGCCGATTACTCGCCGAGACTATCGGCCAGAGATTCCGAGGTACTCCCCGAGCGTCGTCAAATCGGCCTCCTCGACGCCGAACGCGCCGATGTCGTTGTTCGAGACCGTGTTGTCGAACTGCAGCGAGCGGTACTGGTCGCTCCCGAACGGGACGAACGGAATCGGGTCGGCCATCGTCAGGCCGACGCGCGCGAGCGGCATCGGTAGCGGCAGAATCGTCACCGACTTCCCGTCCGCGCGGTAGGCGAGGCGCGTCACGTCCGCGAGCGTCAGCACCTCCGGACCGCCGATTTCGTAGGTCTCGCCGTCGTGGTCCTCTGCGACGCTCGCGGCGAGCATCGGCGCGAGGTCCCCGACCCAGATGGGTTGGAAGCGCGTGCGACCGCCGCCGGGAAGGGCCGTGACGTAGGGCGTCGTCAGGACCTTCGTGAACGAGACGAACTCCCCGCCCTCGCCGAAGACGACCGAGGGTCGGAAGACGGTCGCGGCCAGTTCGGAGTCCTCGACGACCCGCTCGGCCTGTCCCTTCGAGCGCAGGTACTCGGTCGTCGCGTTCGGGTCCGCGCCGAGCGCGCTCATCTGGACGATCTTCCGGACGCCGTGGTCTTCGGCGGCCTCCACGACGCTCCGGGTCCCGCCGAGGTGGACCTCCGTGTGGGAGGTGCCGCCCGAGGGCTTGAACAGCGGCGAGAGCGCGACGAGGTTCACCACCACGTCTTGGCCCTCGAACGCGCCCTCGATGGAGTCGTACGCGGTCACGTCGCCGCGGGCGCGTTCGACGCCCGTCGGAAGGTCGGCCTCGTCGGGGTCGCGCGACAGCACGGTCACGTCGTGACCCTCGCCGTCCAGTTCGCGCGCGAGATTCGTCCCGATGAACCCGGTTCCTCCCGCTACGAGAATGTTCATATCGGGGATAAGTACCGTCCGAAAGTAAAACTAACTGCCGTGGCCGGCGTTTCCGCGAGTCCACTCGCGGCGTTGCGGCGTCGCAACGTCGCGGCGACTCGCAGGGCTTTATACCGAGCCGAGACCACCATCCGGTATGCTCGTCACGCTGGAGGGTCTCGACGGGAGCGGCAAGACGACCGTCTGGGAGGTCCTACGCGAGGAGTTCCCCGAGTTCGTCTTCACCCGCGAACCCACCGACACGTGGTACGGCGAGGCGGTGAACCGCTCGGTCGAGGACGACGACGCCGACCCGCTGGCGGAACTGTTCCTCTACACCGCCGACCACGCCGCCCACCTCTCGGAGACGGTCCGACCCGCGCTCGCCGACGGGAAGGTCGTCGTCTCGGACCGCTACTCCGACTCGCGGTACGCCTATCAGGCCGTCAGCATCGAAGGAGAGGTCAAGCGCCCGCTGGAGTACGTCCGCGGGGTCCACCAGCCGTGGACTCGGCCGCCGGACGCGACGCTCTACTTCGACGTGGACCCCGAGACGGGCGCGGCCCGGAGCGGTGCGACCAACAAGTTCGAGCAGGCCGCGTTCCTGAGTCAGGTCCAATCGAACTACGAGCGCCTGCTCAGCGCCGAACCGGGGCGGTTCGTCCGCATCGACGCCTCTCAGTCGCCCGAGGAGGTCATCGACTCGGCGGTGGACGTGATGGAGCGCCTCCTCGCGGACCGCGACGAATAGCCTTTGACGCTCGGTGACGTAGCACGCGCTATGGCAGACGAGGACGCCGGTCGGAGCCGCCCCCGAGAGAACGCCCGCGAGCGCGGCCGACGGGACCGCGACGACGAGACGGGGTTTCGCTTCTCGCTCCCGCCGATGGTGCTCCCGGAGATGAAACTGCCCGAGCGCATCCGCCTCGTTTTTCCGGTCCCGGACCCGCCGGAGAAGGTCTCACGGCCGACCCGAGTCCGGGTTTCGTGGGTCCTGCTGGCGGTCGTCCTCGCGGACGCGCTCGACGCCGCACTCATCCTCGCGGCGGGTCCCGAGACGCTGGTCTGGGCGCGCGCGGCGGTCGGCGTCCTCGCCGCCGGGGTCCTCGTCGGAGGTCCCGGACTGCTCTACGCGTGGGAACTGCTGGCGATTCTGGGCGCTCTGGGGTCGCTCTCGCTCGCGCCCACGCTGACCGTGCTGGTTCTCGCGCGAATCGTGCTCTCGCAGTGAATCGGTTCGGGGTTTCGGGGCGTCGCGTGACTCTCCGACGGTCGCCTCGGGTGCGCTCGTGACTCGTCTCGCGGATAATCGCCTTTTTGTCGCCGCGAGGTATCACTTACGAGCATGAACGACGCAGAACTCGCCGCGAAGATAGACCACACCGTCCTCGGACCGGAGACGACCCTCGCCGACGTGGAGGAAGTCCTCGACGCGGCCGCCGAGTACGGGATGAACGCCTGCATCCCGCCGTGCTACGTCGCTGAGGCCGACGAGTACGCCCCCGACACCACCCTCGCCACGGTCATCGGCTTCCCGCACGGCCAGAACGCCACCGCGGCCAAGCGCGAGGAGGGCGTCCTCGCCTACGAGGACGGCGCGGACGAGTTGGACGTGGTCATCAACATCGGCCGACTGAAGGCCGGAGACCGCGAGGCGGTCCGCGAGGACATCGAGGAGGTCGTCGCCGCGGTCCCGATTCCCGTGAAGGTCATCATCGAGACCGCACTGCTCACCGACGACGAGAAGCGCGCCGCCTGCGAGGCCGCGAGGGACGCTGACGCCGCGTTCGTCAAGACCTCGACCGGGTTCGCCGACGGCGGCGCGGAAGTCGAGGACGTGGAACTCATGAGCGAGTACCTGCCGGTGAAAGCCAGCGGCGGCGTCGGGAACTACGAGCAGGCCGAGGCGATGTTCGACGCCGGGGCCGAGCGCATCGGCGCGAGTTCGGGCGTCGAAATGGTGGAGGATTTCCGGCGGAACTACTGACGCGGTGGACCCGCTCCCGTCGGACTACGGTTCTTCGAGCGCGAGATGAATCGTCAGTCGTCCGCGGGACGTTCGTCCGCGACGGAGTCCACCCGGTCGGCGGAACGCTCCCCGTCCGCCGATTCCGCGGTGTCCCACTGGAGCGTGACCGTCCAGCGGCGCTCGTCGCCGTCGGCGGTCCGGGACTCGACCAGTTCCACGTCGCCGTCCGGGCGCGGGCGCTCTCGGCCGCCGTCGCCGGCGGCCGGGCGCATCCCGTCGTGGCGACCGGCGAGTTCGGTCCGGAGGTCCGCGAGGTAGTCGGCGAGTTCGTCGCGGTCCAGCGTCTCCTCGCGCCGGGTTTCGTGGCTGGTCGCCCCGCGGCCCACGCCGCCGGGTTTCCCCGAGGAGTGGTCGCCGACCACGGTGTTGATGACCGCGCCGAGCAGCAGGACCAGTCCGGAGAAGTAGAGGTACGTCACCACGAGGACGACGCTCCCGAAGAAGCCCCCCGAACCGGGGTCCTTGAACGCGAGGTACACCTGAAAGACGCCCTGTAGCGCGGCCCATCCGACCGCCGAGACCACTGCGCCGGGCAGCACGTCGTCGAGTCCGACCTCGGTGTCGGGGAACCGGTAGTACATCGGGAGGAAGGCGACGACGAGTCCCGCGGCGAGCGCGAGCGGCGTCAGGACGCCGACGTACGGAATCGTGTCCGAGAAGCGAGCGAACGCGGTCGTGAGGCCGATGGTCGAGACGACGGCGACGAGCAACGCGACGAAGACCACGACGCCGTCCTTCATCTGGTCGGGCAGGGAGTTTCGGCTCTCGGTCTCGTAAATCTCCGAGAAGGCGGTGTCGAGGCCTCGGAATATCTTGAGCGTCCCCCAGACGAGGACGACGAGGCCGACGAACGACGCCCCGGCGACCGACGACTCGCCTCGGAATATCTGCCGGACCACGTCGGCTATCGGGCCGGGGAGCCAGTTCCCGGCGACGGCGACGATTCGGGCTTCGAGGCCGCCCCCGAACACCGAGACGACCAGGAGGAGCAACAGGAGCGTCGGCGCGAGCGAGACGAAGGCGTTGTACGCGATGCCCGCCGCCATGAACGTCACGTTCTTCTCCGAGAAGTCCTCGTACACCCGCTTCGCGACGGTCCGTCCGCGCGCGATCCTCCCCATGGTCGAACTCCGAGCGTCGGCCAAAAAACTCGCACGGCCGGTCGTCACGCGAGCGAAAAAAGGACCTCAGTCGTCGTCGCCCGAGGGCGACCCCTGACTCTGCTGTGGCGACATGCTCGACGCGCCGCTCCGGGCGGTCCCCGCCCAGCGGTTCATGTTGTTGGCGATGTAGTCCTTGCTCCCCCAACCGAATCCGACGCCGATGGCGAGCGCGAGGCCCGCGGCGAGTCCCCACGCCAGCGCCTGCGCGAAGATGTACAGCAGTTGGACGTCGATGCCCATCGTGTCGAGACCGATGACGACCGCGGTGAAGTACAGGAACATCCGGACGCCCGTGGCGAACCACTTCGCGTAGGCCGTCTGCGTGGCGGCGCGAGTGCGCTCGATGGCGTCGCCGATGAAGTCCGAGACGATGAACCCGCCGATGATGACCAGCAGTCCGGCGACGAACGCCGGGAGGTACGACACCGCGGTCGCTATCCACTCGGAGAGGATGGGGATGGCGAGCGTGTTCGCGGCCGCGAGGATGGCCAGCGCGTAGACGAACCACGCCGTGACCTTCCCGAGGAAGTTCGACAGCGCGTCGCGCGAACCGCCCATCATCCGACCGATGGGCGTGTCCTGCGCGCTCCTGTCGAGTCCCGCCCTGTCCGCGACGCCGGCCACGACCTTTCCGAGCGCCTTGCCGACGACCCACCCGATGAGCAGGATGACGATAGCGCCGACGAGTCGCGGGAGCGCGGCGATAATCTCCGAGAAGGCGTTGCCGAGCCAGCCGGGGATGTTTCCAAACAGTTCTCCGCCGTCCGCTTGTAGCAGTACGTTCGATGCGTGCATAGGTTCTCACCGGAGTAGTTCCGGTGCCAGAGCGGTGGGGCTTTGCGTAGTTTGTTCTTGGCCGCATACCGATTTCGGACGCTCGGCCGCGCCGCGCCGTTTTCAGAGCCTTAGCGGCGGGATTCTGAGAGCATGTGAGAATCTAGTCCGTTCGCGCGAGCGGGCGGAGCGAGCGGTGAAACGAGACGAAACTGACGCGCGACCGAGAACTCGGCGGAATAAATCGGCCGAACGAAACGCGGCCGCCGGGAAATCGACCGACGAGGCGTCGGTTCGACCGGGACGGCGGAGCGTCGTTACCACCTCGGGATTCCGGAACGAACGTCGAACACGTCGCGCCGCGGCGAAACCCGCCGCATCGCCGGCAAACGTGTCCGGATTCGAGCACGTGAAACGGACGTTTTCTACCGCGGGCCGGCACGCGAGAGAATCTGACTGGAGCGGCCGAGCGACTCGGACCGACGTCGTCGGAGCGCGAGCTACCCGATGAGCGTCGTCACGCCGGCGGTCTCCAAGAGCAACCACCCGACGAAGGCGACGTAGGCGACCAACAGCGCGTAGGCCTCGCCGCGGGTGAGTTCGAGGTCGGTCCGGGCGAGCGCGAAGAAGAGGACGGTCGCGGCGACCAGCGCCGCCATCATCGGGACCGCGACGCCGAAGTCCACCGGGGTCGCGCCCGCGACGAGGACGCCCGCGGGGAGCGCCACCAGCAGGTCGAAGACGTTGCTCCCGAGGACGTTGGCGAGGCTAGTCACGGCCTCGCCCTTCTGGGAGGAGCGCACGCTGACGAACGTGTCGGGGAGGCTGGTGACCACGGCGACGACCGTCAGCCCCCAGAAGAAGCTCGGGATGCCGAGTATCTCCTCGAAGTCGAGGACCGCCGTCACGAGTCCCTCGACGCCGACGACGATGACGACGAGGCTCACCGCGAGCGTCGCCCAGAGCCGCACCGGGTTCGCGTCGATGGAGCGCGCCTCGCGCAGGTCGCGCGTGTCGAGGTACTGGATGAAAAGGTAGAGCGCGTAGAGTCCGACCAGCAGGAGCGCGAGCGGTCGGGTGAGCGTCCCGCCGAGTCCGTCTCCCTCGGTCGGGAAGTAGATGACCGCGAACGAGAAGACGACCATCGTGGCCGCGACCGCGACCATGTAGAACTGGGTCTCCTTGAACACGACCGCCCGGTCGGATTCGAGGTTCTCCGAGCCGGCGAGCGTCGCCACCGCCGGGATGACGAGGATGTTGAACACCGCGGAGCCGACGATGGCCGCCGCGCCGAGTTCGAAGTCGCCGTGGACGAAGGTGGCGAGGACGGTACTCGACAGTTCGGGGAAACTCGACCCGACCGCGGCGACGACCGCGCCCTGCACGATGGCGGGCAGGCCGTAGTAGGCCGCCAACTTCTCGGCGGCGTCTTCGAGCCAGACGCTCCCCTTCCAGATGACGGCGGTCGAGACGACGGCGACGACGAGCGAGAGCGCGAGCGACACGCCCCGAACGTAAACCTCGGCGGACAAGTCGATTGTGGGGCTACGGTCGGACGCGGACGCTCGTCCCGAGCAGGTAGACGGCGTCCACCCCGCGGGTGAAGTAGGGGGAACGATTCGTCGCGTTTTTGCCCGCGTAGCCGAAACGCATCACAACGAATGGCCCGGTATCACATCGAGACCTACGGTTGCACGTCGAACCGGGGCGAGAGCCGCCAGATAGAGCGGCGGCTCCGCGACGCGGGCCACCACCGCGTCGAAGGCGCAGAGGAGGCCGACGTTGCAATTCTCAACACCTGCACGGTCGTCGAGAAGACCGAGCGCAACATGCTCCGGCGGGCCGAGGAGTTGGAGGACGAGACGGCCGACCTCATCGTCACCGGTTGCATGGCCCTGGCGCAGGGCGAGGAGTTCCGCGACGCGGGCGTGAACGCCGACGTCCTCCACTGGGACGAGGTGCCCGAGGCGGTCACGAACGGCGAGTGCCCGACGACGACGCCCGACGCCGAGCCGATTCTCGACGGCGTCATCGGCATCCTGCCCATCGCCCGCGGGTGCATGTCCGACTGCTCGTACTGCATCACCAAGCAGGCGACCGGCAAAATCGACTCGCCGCCGGTCGAAGAGAACGTCGAGAAGGCTCGCGCGCTCGTCCACGCCGGCGCGAAGGAGATTCGGATTACCGGACAGGACACCGGCGTCTACGGCTGGGAAAAGGGCGAACGCAAGTTGCACGAACTGCTGGACCGCATCTGCGATATCGAGGGCGACTTCCGGGTCCGCGTCGGGATGGCGAACCCGAAGGGCGTCCACGGCATCCGCGAGGAACTGGCCGAGGTGTTCGCCGCGAACGAGAAGCTCTACAACTTCATCCACGCGCCGGTCCAGTCAGGGTCCGACGACGTGCTGGGCGACATGCGCCGCCAGCATCAGGTCGAGGAGTACGTCGAAATCGTCGAGACCTTCGACGAGTATCTGGACTACTGGACGCTCTCGACCGACTTCATCGTCGGGTTCCCGACCGAGGAACCCGAGGACCACGCCCAGAGCGTGGCGCTGCTGCGCGAGACCCGCCCCGAGAAGATCAACGTCACGCGGTTCTCGAAGCGCCCCGGCACCGACGCCGCCGACATGAAGGGACTGGGTGGACAGGTCAAGAAGGACCGCTCGAAGGAGATGACCGACGTGAAGATGGAAGTCGTCGCGGAGGCCTACGACGCGATGGTCGGCGAGACCCACGAGGTGCTGGCGGTCGAGGAGGGCACCGGCGACTCCGTGAAGTGCTACGACGAGGCCTACCGGCAGGTCATCGTCCAGAACGCGCCCGACCACGCCGTCGAAGTCGGCGACTTCGTGGACGTCGAGATTACCGGCCACCAGACGGTGTACGCCTTCGGCGACCCGGTCTGACTCGCTTCTCTCACGGCTTCGGCGCGTCGTCTTCGACCCACTCGTCTATCGATTCGTCGTCCTTCCACTCGCCGAGTTCCTTCGGGTCCACGTGGACGAACACGTCGTCTACCTCCCCCAACTCGCGAATGGACTGCACGATGTCGGTCTCGATGTCGTGGGCCTCGAACAGCGTCCGGTCGCCCTCGACCTCGATGTGGAGGCTCACGTCGATTTCGGGGCCGACGTAGTGGGCGATGACGTCGTGGGCACCCTCCACGTCGGGGTGGTCCAGCGCCCGACGGATGATCTCCGCGCGCAGGTCCTCGGGCGGCGCGCTCCCGACGAGGTAGTCCACGTTGTCCTGCACGATTTCGTACCCCGTGTAGAGGATGCCGACCGAGACGACGCCCGCCGCGATGGGGTCCAAGACCGGCAGGCCGACGGTCCCGCCCAGCACGCCGACCAGCGCCGCGCTCGCGGTCAGGATGTCGTTGCGGTTGTCGAGCGCGGTGGCTGTCAGCGCGGGCGAACGGGTCTCGTCGGCGACGCGCAGGCAGTACCGGTAGAGACCGAACTTCACGACGGCGGTGACGACCAGCACGACCACGGCGGCCGGGGAGGTGACGGCGCCCCCGACTGCCCCGGAGAGGACCGCGGTGGTCGCCTGCCAGAGGACGCCGATGCCCGCCGCGAAGATCCCGAGCGCGATGAACAGCGAGACGAACGGTTCGATGCGCTCGTGGCCGTGCGGGTGGCTGAAGTCGGGCGGTCGGGTCGTCAGGTAGAGTCCCGCGAGGACGACGACGCTGTAGGCGACGTCGGCGAGGCTGTTGACCGCCTCGGAGCCGACCGCGAGGCTCCCGGTCGTCCACCAGACCAGTCCCTTGGCGGCGACCAGCAGGACGTTGACCGCGAGGACGACCGCGCCGACGCGGCGGATGGTCCGCTCGCTCATCGGGTAGGGGTTGGGCCTCCCGAAAGAAGGGAGTATCGTTCTCCCGGACGCGGCGGTCAGAACCCGAAGCGAACCGCGCGCTCGTCGTCCTCGGGAACCTCCGCGCCCTCCTGTTCGGCGAACGCCTCGCGCACGCGGTCGTAGGTCTCGTCCATCGCCTCTACGATGACCTTCGTGTCCGAAACGACGGGCATGAAGTTGGTGTCGCCCTCCCACCGCGGGACGACGTGGGTGTGGAGGTGGTCGTCGATGGACCCGCCCGCGCCCTCCCCGAGATTGAGGCCGGCGTTGAAGCCGGTCGGCGAGAGCGCGTCGTCGAGCGCGTCGAAGGTTCGCTGTTTGAGTCGGGCGTGGTCCAGCAGGATTTCCTCGGAGAGGTCCCGGTAGTTCCCGGTGTGGTCGCGGGGAATCACCATCGCGTGGCCCGGATTGTAGGGGTAGTTGTTGAAGACGACGAAGGCGTGGTCGCTCCGCGCGACGACGAGGTTCTCGCGGTCGTCGTCGCGCTCGGCGAACTCGCAGAAGACGCAGCCCTCTGTCTCGTCGTCGGCGTCGTCTCGCTCGACCCACTCGATGCGCCACGGTGCGAAGACCTGTTCCATACGGCTTCGAAGGGCGACGAGGGTTTAGGCTCCGGCGGTTCGGCGACGCACGAAGCGGTCCGCGCGATTCGGCGCGAACAGAAAGGTATCTTTTCAAGCGTCGGTCTTTTAAGCGGAACACGAATGTATCTCGTCATCGTCGGAGCGGGCGACATCGGTTCGCAGCTCATCGAGATCGCGACCCAGAACGACAACGACGTGGTCGTCATCGAGAAGGACCCCGCGAGAGCCGAAGCCGCCGCCTCGCAGTTCGACGCGCTGGTGTTGAACGACGACGCCACCATCATGGACACCTTGGAAGAGGCGGGCGGCGACCGAGCCGACGCGCTCATCGCCACGACGCAGCACGACGCGACGAACGTCATGGTGAGCCTGCTCGGCAAGGAGTTGGAGATTCCCTCCATCGTCTCGGTGGTCCACAACCCCGAACACATGAGTCTCTTCCGCCAGATCGGCGTCAACGTGATGGAGAACCCCCAGCGGCTCATCGCCGACTACCTCTACCGGGCGGTCAAGCGCCCCTCCATCAAGGACTACATGCGCGTCGGCGACCGGGCCGAGGTGTTCGAGATAACCGTCCAAGAGGGCGCCGAGGTCGCTGGCATGACGCTCTCGCAGGCCGCCGACGAGGGGCTGTTCGGAAACGGCATCCTCGTAGTCGCCATAGAGCGCGACGGGAACGTCCTCACCCCGCGCGGCGACACCGAACTCCGGTCGGGCGACCTCGTGACCGTCTTCTCGGAGTCGGGCGTCACGCCCGAGACGACCGACATCTTCGGCCACGACGAGGACCACGAGAAATGACTCGCCGGCGGACCGTCCGGGGTGTGCCCGCAGACCTCGCCACCATCCTGCGGGACGTGGGCGCGCTCGTGCTGATGCAGGCCGGACTGATGACGCTCACCGTCGGCGTCGCCGCCGTGTTCCGCGAGTGGTACGTCGCGCTGGCGTTCCTGCTGGCGGGCGGCGTCACCACGCTGTTCGGCGGCCTCGGCCGCCGGACGTTCGCTGACGCGCCGGACCCCCAGATGAAACACGGGATGGTCATCGCCGCCGGCGGGTGGTTCGCCACTGCGACGTTCGGGTCGCTCCCGTTCCTGTTCTCGGCCCACCTCGTCCCGCCGGACGCGATGGCGACGTTCGTCCCGGCGGGCGTGGAGTACGCCCAGTCGAGCCTCGCGTACTTCCGGAACCCGCTTCACGCCTTCTTCGAGAGCATGTCCGGGTGGACCGGGAGCGGTCTCACGATGGCGGTCCACGAACCGTCGCTACCCCACACCATCCAGTGGTGGCGCTCGCTCATCCAGTGGGTCGGCGGCGTCGGCGTCATCGTCCTCACGACCGCCATCCTCGCCCGGCCGGGAAGCGGGAGTTACACGCTCTATCAGGCCGAGACCCGCGAGGAGCGCATCCATCCCAGCATCATCCACACGGTCCAAACGGTCTGGAAGATTTTCGCGGGCTACACCGTCCTCGCAATCGTCGCGCTGTTCCTCGCCATCTACCTGAGCGAACCGCTCTCGCCCGGCACCGCGTTCTGGCACGCGCTCAACCACGCGATGACGGGTCTCTCGACCGGCGGGTTCAGCGTCACGGACAACTCCATCGCCACCTACGACTCGACGCTGGTCGAGACCGTCCTGTTGCCCATCATGACGCTCGGGGCCATCGCGTTCCCCATCCACTACATGATGCTGACCAACCGGGACCCGCGCGCGCTCTTCGAGGACGTGCAGACGAAGTGGCTGTTCATCCTGTTCGCGGTCGGTGTCCTCGCGCTGACCGTCCAGAATCTGGCGACGCCCCAGTTCGGCGAGGCCTTCCTCGGGCGGGGCGACGCGTTCCGGGACTCCACCTTCCAGTTCGTGAGCGCGCTGACCTGCACGGGGTTCCAGTCCGCACCCATCGGCGAGTGGAGCCCCGGCGGGAAACTCATCGTGAGTTTCGCCATGACGCTGGGCGGTGCCGCGGGTTCGACCGTCGGCGGCATCAAGATAATCCGGGGCTACACCATCGGAAAGGGAATCAGGTGGCAGTTCGCCCGCGTGTTCCTCCCCTCGTCGGCCGTGGTGAACGTCGAAATCGGCGACCGACTGCTCGACCGCGAGGGGATGGAGCGGGAGTTCAGCGAGGCCGCCATCGTGAGTATGCTCTGGCTACTGATTCTGTTCGCCAGTAGCCTCGTCATGGTGAACGTCGCGGATCCCTCGTTCACCTACGCGGACGCGCTCTTCGAGGTCGCCAGCGCGCAGGGCAACGTCGGACTCTCGTCGGGCATCACCGGTCCGAGCATGCCAGCGGTCGCCGAAGGGATGTTCCTCCTCAACATGTGGATCGGCCGCCTCGAAATCATCCCGGTGCTGGTGTTTCTGCGGTCCGCGCTGTACGGTCTCGACCCCTAATCCCACTATATAAAATATTCGGCCGTTGCACGCCGTTTTTGTTTCATTACTCCACCTAACGAGTCTATAAACTGTTTCGGCCATTCTCGTTCGTCGTTAGGGGTAAATCACCGTACGGCGACGGAATGAACGGTTCGAACTCCCCCCAACGGAAGGGGGTTTTTATGCACCTATCAGCGCAAGTAAAGACCGAGAGGAAGGTCACGATGGCTACACAAAATCACAACTTCCAAGCGATAACGGAATCGTGCGACCAGTGCGGACGCGAGACCCCACACGAGGTCTCCGTGCAGATTCGGACCGAGAGCCAGAAGCGCGAGAACGCCGAGTTCTCGCGGGAGCCCTACCGCGTCACCGAGTGCGAAATCTGTGGCGCGGAGTCCAGCCAGCGGATGAACAACGCGTAGCGGCATCGATTTCTCCGTCGTTCTACCCGGCGAAGGAGGTCCGTCTCCGGAACAGGGTGTTCCGTACCGAAACAAAAACACGTCGGCACGAGAGGTATCGTCGCGCCCGGTTTTGTCAACGAGGGTGAATCTCGGGGGGGTGCGCTCGACCCCGTCGAAGTTCTCGGAGGCGTCGCGGAGATCTACTCGGTCGTGACTTCGCAGCCGTCTTCGGTCACGATGATGGTGTGTTCCTTCTGGCTGACCAGCTTCCCGTCGTCCTCCTTCAGCACCGGGTAGCCGTGGACGATGTCGTTCATCTTGAGTCGCCGCAGGGCCATCTCGGCGCGGGGAGCGTCGAGCCATCGCTTGGCGAACGGGAGCGTCCGGAACTCCTCGGTGATCTGTTCGAGCGCTTGGCGGGCCTGCCGGTCACGGACCGACCCCTCGCGTTCCAGCGCGAAAATCTCCTCGTCGTTGCCCTCGGTCACCTTGCCGGTGCCGTCGGTGGCGAACGGTTCGATGGCGACCACGTCGCCGACCTCCAACTCGACGCCCTGCGCGACGGCGCGATTGGGGATGTTGGGCGAGACGTGTTGCTGGTACTGGTCGAGACCGTGCCCGGTGAGGTTGACCACGGGGTTGTAGCCGTAGCCGTCGATGACCGACTCGATTTCCGCGCCGATATCGCCGGTCTCGACGCCGGGTTCCACCATGTCGAGCGCCGCTTCGAGGGCCTCCTCGCTGGCCTCCTTCAACTCGGGGTTGCCCGACAGGTCCACCGTAATCGCGGTGTCGGCTATCCAGCCATCGACGTGGACGCCGATGTCGAGGTTGACCATCTCCTCGTCGAACTCGGTGTCGTCGTCGCCGCCCGGCGTCGCGTGGGCGGCCTCCTCGTCCACGCTGATGTTGACCGGGAACGCGGGTTCGCCACCGAGTTCGCGGATGCGCTCCTCGGCGTACTCGGCGACCTCCAACTGCTTCGCGCCGACCTCGACGCGGTCGGCGGCCTCCCCGCGGACCTGTGCGAGGATTTCGCCGGCCTCGCGGTGCTTCTCGTACTTCTCGGCTTCGAGGTCCACCTCGGTTTCGCTCATGGGTTTCCTTTCGCCCGAGTCTCGGAAAGGGTTTCCGTCTCGCTACGGCGCGAACCGAAGTCGAGGCGGGCTACTGAGGGCGGAGATGGTGCGACCGACACGGGGCGACAGCGGCGGACCGACCGACACGGGGCGACTAAAATGGGCCGACGGCGACGGACCGACCGGGACCGCATCGAGAGGCGTCGCGCGCCGACTCGTCGGCGCTCGCGTGTCCTCGCGTGGCAAAGCGGTTAGGGCCGTCGTACCCGCGAGATAATTCCGCTGTAACGGCAGTAATAGCCCGTCAAAACCCCAAACGGAACGAAACGGTTGGTCCCGTTTATTGGCGGTTCCGGCGATATGATTGCCTGCATATGCAACGAGAAACCGGCGCAGTGCTGATGGTGATGGCCCTCGTTCTCGCCAGCGTCCCGCTGGCGGCCTTCGGAGGGACCGCATCGTCGCCTGCCGCACAGTCAGAGAACGTTACCCTGCAGGACGTGCAGGTCGAACAGTTACAGTTAGCGAACGCGACAGTCCGAAACGCGACGATAGAGACACTACAGGTAGACAGGGTCGAAGTCGTCGGCCAGAACAAGACGCTGGAGAACGCGACCCTCCAGAACGTCCGGCTTCAGAACCTCTCGGTCAGGAACATCTCGGTCCAGCAGCTCCAGACGCAGGACCAGACCCTCTCGCAGGCCCTGAGCGGGAACACGTCGGTCCAGTCGGTCACGGTGCAGGACCTGACCATCGAGCAGATGAACGTCTCGCAGTTCAGCGTCCAGAACATCCGCGTCGAGAGCGGTCAGCAGACGGGCGGTCAGGCCACCGAGAGCGGCGAAACGACCGCCGAGGCGGCCGCGCTCCAAGACGAGACGACCACCGCCGAGGGTCAGGAGACCACCACCGAAGCCGAGGAGACGACGATGGCCGCAGAGGAGACGACCGCGGCTGAGGAAGAGACCACGATGGCAGCCGAAGAGACCACCACCGAGGTGGGCGGTCAGGCCCAAGTCGGTGGCGTCACGGTCGAGAGCGCGACCATCGAGAACTTCCAAGTGGACCAGATGAGCGTCCAGACGCTGGTCCTCATGGACATCGGTGCCCAAGCGGGCCAGGTGACCACGCAAGAGACCACTGCCGCGGCCGAGGAGACCACTACGGAGGCCGAGGAGACCACCACGGAAGCTGAAGAGACCACGATGGCCGCCGAGGAGACCACGATGGCGGCCGAAGAAACCACGATGGCGGCCGAAGAAACCACGATGGCCGCAGAGGAGACGACCACCGAGGCGGCCGCGCTCCAAGACGAGACGACCACCGCCGAGGGTCAGGAGACCACCACCGAAGCCGAAGGCGACCAAGCGGGTGGCACGGTCATTAGCAGCCTCTCGGCCCAGAGCGTGAGCGTCCAGCGCGCTGTCGTCGGGTCGGTCGCCGCCAGCTCGGTCGACCTCGGCAGCGGCCAGATCGCGCTCATCTCCGTCCAGAACCTGAACGCTCCCAGCACGGTCCAGCAGGGCGAGTCCTACACCGTCGAGGCGGTCCTCGTCAACGTCGGTAACGACCGCGTGGCCAAGCAGGTCTCGTACCGCATCGGCGGCAACGTCATCGAGTCCGAACTCGTGCCGGTGCCCGCGGGCGGGTCCGCGACCGTCAGCTTCAACGCGAGCATCGGAACGTTCCCGACCGGCACGTACACGCACGGCGTCTACACCGACATGGCGCGCTCGACGGCGCAACTCGACGTTACCGAGTCCAACCAAACTGACGGCGGCCAGATAAACGTGGACGAAGAGACGACGACCGAAGGCGGCGAGACCACCACGACGGGTGGTGAGACGACGACCGAAGGCGGCGAGGAGACGACCGCCGCCGGCGAGGAGACGACCACCGCCGAGATGTAACGCCGTCCGGTTTCGATTCGATTCTTTTTCGCGGTCTCACTCGGTCGCCGAGCGACTGCTGACCGCGGTCTGCATCGCCTCGGAGTTGAACGCGCTTCCCGCGTTCCCGTCGCCGTCGAGGAGGATGACGCCGGCCGACGAGCCGGTGAGTTCCGCGAACTCCTCGATAGCGCGGTCGGCCGCGGCTTGGGCCTCGTAGCCGGATTCGAGGTGGCGGACCGCCCGCCGGGTGAGCGTCGCCTTGGCGATGTCCTCGCCCGCGCCCGTCGCGCTGGCCGCGCCCGCGGGGGCCGCGAAGAAGCCGCTCCCGATTTGGGGCACGTCGCCGACCCGACCCGCCAGCGCGAGCCACCGGCCGCCGGTCGAGGTCGCCGCCGCGAACTCGTCGGTCTCGGAGTCGTAGGCGACCGCACCCACGGTGTCGTGGTCCTTCGGATTCTCGTCGGACTCCTCGCTCGCGCTCTCGGGACTCCCGCCGAACTTCTCGGTCAGCCAGTCGAGGTGTTCCCGCGGGGTGCCCGTCGGCTTCGAATCGAGATCGGCCCACCTCTCGCGGGTGTCCTCCGACCAGAGGTCCGCGCCGGTCTCGACGCCGAAGTCGGCCGCGAGTTCGACCGCGCGGTCGCCCGAGACGAGGACGTGGGGTGTCTCCTCCATGACGACGCGCGCGGCGCTGACGGCGTGTTCGACGCCGGGCATCGAGCAGGCCGCGCCCGCCTCGCGGTCGCCGGTCATCAGGCCCGCGTCGGTCCGAATCGCGCCGTCGCTCTGGACAGCGCCGCCGACCCCGGCGTTGAACCGGGGTGCGGATTCGAGGACGTGGACCGCGGCCTCGACCGCGTCCACGACCGAGGACTCGGCCGCGCCGGTCTGGGCCGCCTCGTCCAACACTTCTTGTCTGGGTTCGGGTTCGTCGGGGGCGCTTCCCGCGCCACCGTGTACGATGACCTTCATGCGATGGGGTGGTTCGCCTTCGGCCTTAAATTCGGGTTACTCGGCAAGGGAAACCGTCGCGGTGCCACGCAGTCGCGGTCGAGTCGGCAGTAACTCCCTCACCTCCAACTCGCGCCTCCTTCAGAACCCAAGAACCTACGTTCCCGGATTAATCACGAACCGGACATGCCGACCTACGTCAGAGACGACGCCACGGACCTCCGAGTAATCGACCGCTGGGACGACGGTGTCGGCTGGCTCGTCGCCCCGGAAGAGGACGCGCAGCGCGCCAGCCACGCGGTTCTGGGCGACGACGGGGGAATCTGGCTGTTCGACCCCCTCGACGCGCCCGGCGTGGACGACCTCGTGGCCGACTTGGGCGAAGTGGCGGGGGTCGCGGTGCTGTCGAACTACCACGCCCGCGACGCCGGTGCGATTGCCCGTCGCCACGACGTTGCGGTCCATCTCCCGGCGTCGATGACCCGCGTCGAGGAGCGCGTCGATGCGCCAATCGAGCGTTTCAGCGGGACGCTGGCCGACTCCGGCTTCCGGGTCCGGACGCGCGCGCCCCTGCCGGGGTGGCGCGAGTCGGTCGCCTACCGGCCGTCGGACGGGACCCTCTACGCGCCGGACGTGCTGGGGACCGCGCCGCCGTACCGCGTCGGCGACGAACGACTCGGCGTCTACCTCTTCCGGCGACCCGCGCCTCCTCGGGAGTCGTTCGAGGGACTCGACGTCGCTCGGATTCTGGTCGGGCACGGCACGGGCGTCTTCGAGCGGCCCGACGAGGCGCTGGAGGACGCGCTGGCGGGGGCGCGCGAGCGGTTTCCGCGGGCGCTGCTCGAAAACGGCGCGAGTCAGCTTCGGGCGCTGACCGGGGCGGTACGGGAGTGAGCCGATCCCGCAGGAACGGCGCCTCGGGAATGGGTCACGTCCGCAAACTAGGAATATTAGGACGTATGGAGGTCTCGCAGGACTAAACGGTAGCCCTTTTATTCCTCTCTCACGCAGATTCGAGTGTCATGAGCTACGACAAGGTGGAAGTCCCCGAAAGCGGGGAGCCGGTTACCGTCGCGGAGGAAGGCGAAGACGGACTCGAAGTTCCCGAGAACCCCATCATCCCCATCATTCACGGGGACGGCATCGGTCAGGACGTCGGTCCGGCCGCCCAGAAGGTCCTCAGCAAGGCCGCCGAGGCGACCGGCCGCGAGGTCAACTGGATGCGACTCTACGCGGGCGAGAGCGCCCGACAGAAGTACGGCGAGGACGTCAACCTCCCCGACGAGACGGTCGAGGCCATCCGCGAGCACCGCGTGGCCATCAAGGGGCCGCTCACGACCCCCGTCGGCGCTGGCTTCCGGTCGCTGAACGTCGCGCTCCGTCAGACGCTCGACCTCTACGCGAACGTCCGGCCGACCTACTACCTCGACGGCGTTCCCTCCCCGATGAAAGCGCCCGAGGAGATGGACATGGTCACGTTCCGGGAGAACACCGAGGACGTGTACGCGGGCATCGAGTGGGAGCAGGGCACCGAGGAAGTCGAGAAGGTCCGGAACTTCGTCGAGGAGGAGATGGGCTTCGACGAGACGATGCACGAGGGTCCCATCGGTCTCGGTCTCAAGCCCATCTCCGAGAAGGGCAGCAAGCGCCTCGTCCGCGAGGCCATCGACTACGCCATCGAGAACGACCGCGACAAGGTCACGCTGGTCCACAAGGGCAACATCATGAAGTTCACCGAGGGCCAGTTCGGCGACTGGGGCATGGAGGTCGCCGACGAGGAGTACCCCGACGACGAGGTCTTCGCCGCGCCCGACTCGCTCTGGGAGGAGCAGGACGAGGTGGACATCCCGGAGGACGCCGTGATGGTCGAGGAGCGCCTCGCCGACGCGATGCTCCAGTGGATGCAGCTGCGCACCGACGAGTTCGACGTGCTCGCGATGCCGAACCTCAACGGCGACTACCTCAGCGACGCCGCGGGTGCCCAAATCGGCGGTCTGGGCATCGCGCCCGGCGCGAACTTCGGTGACAACCGCTGTCTCGCCGAACCGGTCCACGGCTCCGCGCCCAAGCGCGCCGGACAGGACAAGGCCAACCCGAGCGCGCTCATCCTCTCGGGTCGGCTCCTGTTCGAGTACCTCGGCTGGGACGACACCGGCCAGCTCATCCGCGACGCCGTCGAGCAGACCATCTCGTCGGGCACGGTCACGTACGACCTCGCCCGCCAGCGCGAGGACGCCGAGAAGGTCTCGACCACCGAGTACGCCGAGGCCATCTGCGACAACATCGACGACCTCGCGTAGACGCCGGTCGCTTCGACTCCGTTTCGATTCGGCTTCGATTCCGCTGCGGCTCCGCTTCGACCTCGCTTCGTCTTTCTTTTCGCGTGTCGAAATCTATCTTCCAGACGATACGTTAATCGAACAAGCCACGCCGTATTAAATTCATTGGGGGAGAGATTTATAAAATTCCGCGTGCGAGTCAATCGCATGAGTACGACGGAGGCACCGGGGACCCGGAGTCGACTCGACAGGTGGTTGGAATCGAACCTCTCGGGACTGCTCCCGTGGAAGCGCCGCGCCGAGGCGTTCTACCACGAGAAGCGCGCCAAACTCGCGGGAGACGACTACGAGACCGCCCGCGACCACTACGAGGAGGCGATCGGCGTCCGGGGTCGGCTCGGCGACCCCGAGCGAGCGATGGCGCTCGGGAAGGAACTGGCGGACCTCGCGCGCAAGCGGGGCGACGACGGCACGGCGCTCGACCACTACGAGCGCGTGGTCGAACTCCGCGCCCGCCGGGAGAACGCGCGGGGCGCGCTCGACGCGCTCGAACCGATGCTCGACATCCTCGACGCGGACGGCGTGGACGACGAACTCGCCGACTGGTGGGGTCACGCGCTGATGATTCTCGGGCGGGCCGAACCGGACGAAATCCCGAACGCGCGGCGCGACGAGTTGATTCGCCGGTACGCCGACCGGATTCGCAGCGAGGACAGCGCCGGACGGCTCTACGGGTTCGCGCTCACCCGCCTGCTGGCGGGCGAGGACGAGACGGGCGCGGACCTGCTCGACGCGACGTGGGAGCGCCGCGACGTGGTGCGCGAGCAGGTCGGCCAGTTCCTCGTCGTCCTCGCGGCGGGCGTCGGCCGAGTCGCTCACGCCGAACTGACGGGCCGCGAGGTGGACCGCGAGGCGACCCTCGACTTCGTGGCCGACCACCGCGAGAAGCTCTCGGAACCGGCGACGGCGCTCTTCGACCGACTCCGCGACGGCGAGACAGACGCGGACCCCGAGGGCCTGAAGACCGGCGTCGGGCCGAACGACGGCGCGGAACTCCGCGAGGTCGAGGCCGAAGTGTTCGGACAGTTCCTCGAACGGTTGGAGTGACCCGGCGCGAGTGACGGTGAAACGTCACTCTCGGCGCGTGCTGGCACGGTGCTGTGCGGTACTGTGCGGTCATGGTGACTCCGATGCTCGAGCCTGACGCTAGCTTCTACTCGGCGCTGTCGGGACGGCGTGAGGACTTCCCGGCGACGAGAATTCGAGTTCCGCGAATCCCGACGGCTCGCTTCTCAGTCCTTCCAGTCCGGATTCTCGCGCGGTGGGCTGAAGATGTCCACGCCCTCGACGGGCACGTCGCCGCGGTTCTCGGCGGCGTGAGGTTCGTCGCCGGGGATGGCGTACGAGTCGCCCTCGCTCACGTCGATTTCCTCGCCGTCCACGAGGAAAGTCAGCGTTCCGTTCGTGATGAAGCCGGTCTGTTCGTTGGGATGGCTGTGTTCGGGCACCTCCGCGTCGGGTTCGATGAAGAAGTGCTGGACGTTCATCTCGTCGGCACCCGCGAGCAGCGAGAGGTGGACGCCATCGACGGCTTCGGTGGACTCCTCGGCGTCTTTGGGTACGACTTCCATAGTCGGCCGTACCGAGAACCGCGAGCGACGTAAAGGTTCGACTACGGGAAAACGAATCGAGGAGAGTGAGGGAGAGAATGAGGCCGATAGCGAAGGAGTGAGACCGGCAGAGAGGGAGCGAGGACGACAGCGAGAGAGCGAGACCGTCGGTCGTCTCAGCGCCCGAGGTCCTCGTGGGCGCTCGACAGGTGCCGAGAGGCGAGCGCCGCGAGCAGCGAGAGTTCCCCGGCGAGCGCGCCCACGGCGATGATTTCGGCGAGCGCGTCGGCGTTGCTCCCGGCGGGGTCGCCGCCGCCGCGCAGGCCCAGCACGTCGAGGGCCTCCGACTGAGTGGGGAGCTTGGTGCCGCCGCCGACCGTACCGACCTCCAGACTGGCGAGACTCACGCTGGCGTACAGCGCGTCCTCGCGGGCCTCGACGGTCGTGATGGCGTTGGCCCCTTCCACGACCTGCGCGGCGTCCTGTCCGGTGGCGAGGAACGCCGCGGCGACGACGTTCGCGGCGTGGGCGTTGAAGCCGAGGGCTCCGGCCTTCGCGCTCCCGACGAGGTTCTTGCGGGTGTTGGCCTCCTCGATGGCCTCCGGCGTGGTGTGGAGGCGGTCTTCGACCGTCTCGCGCGGAATCGTCACGTCCGCCGTGACGCTCCGGCCCCGTCCCTCGACCGCGTTGATGGCGGCGGGCTTCTTGTCCGAGCAGAGGTTACCCGAGAGCGCGACCAGCGAGGCGGGCGTCTCCTCCTCCACGAGGTCGGCCGCTTCTCGGGTGGCGATGGTCGCCATGTTCATCCCCATCGCGTCTTTAGTGTCGTAGACGAACCGCAGGTAGACCGAATCGCCGACGACGTAGGTGTCCACGTCGACGAGTTCGCCGTGGCTGGTGGTCGATTCGGCGGCCTCCCGGAGCCGGTCGGTGTTCTCGCGGACCCACGAGACGACTTCCTCGGCCTCCGCGATGCCGCCGACGCGGAACACCGGCGCGCGGGTCATGCCCGATTTGGTGACGCGCGCGTCCGAACCGCCGGCGGTCGCGATGACCGATAGCCCTCGGTTGACGCTCGCCAGCAGCGCGCCCTCGGTCGTGGCAAGCGGCAGGTAGAACTCGCCGTCGGCCGCGCCACCCGCGACCTGCACCGGCCCGGCGACTCCCATCGGAATCTGGGCCGCGCCCACCATGTTCTCGATGGCGGTGTCGGCGGCCTGCTCGGCGTCGAGCGCGTAGTCGCCGATGGTCTCGACGTCGGCGTCGGTCTCCAGTTCGAGGAGTCGCCTGCGGGCCGCCGCGGCCGTCTCGGCGTCGGTGCGGTCGTCGAGTTCGTGGAGGCGCAATTCGCCCTCGCGGACCAACTCTGCGAGCGCCTCGGGGTCGCTCGCGGCGCTGGCGTCCGAATCGCTCGCGGCGGAGTCGTCGGTCATGTCCGGGGGATGGCGGGCGCGGCCCCTAACAGTTCTCATTCCGGTCGAGTGCGCGAGTCGCCTCCGCCGACTCGCGCCCGACCGGACGCGACCGGACCGGTCCCGTGGTCTCGCTCGCGAGGACGCGACTACTTTTACTTTCACTGCGCGCGTGGCTGAGGTTTATGCGGGTCTCGGCCGTAGCCGTAATCGGTCCCGGCGCGGCCGACCGGAGCGAGCGAGTTCCTGCACGCAGCGCCTCCTCCGCCGGGGTGCGACCCCAGTCAGTTCGATTCGGTCTCCACCCGACTGCTGTCATCCCCTACCCCCAACGCCACGCACCCCGGCCGCCACCGCGGGACCGTTTGTCATGACCGCGACGAAATCCGAGGGGGAGCCGTCCCTCACCGATTCGCGGTTCGCACAGTTGCTCCGACTGGTGAAACTCGTGTTGACCGTCCTGACGCTCGCCGTCACGCTCTGGAGAGCGTCGGGAATCCCGTAACCGAGTCGTCTTTTGACTACCGGAAACGTCACTCCCGCTCGTCGTCCTCGTCGGGGAGACGACCGACCGCCTTCTCCCACCGGTCTCGGGCCGCCTGTCCGGGGTCCGCGAACGGGTCGTACGTGATGTCTTCGAGCGTTCCGAGGTGCGCGAACCCGTCGTCGTCGGTCCGCTTGCGCCACAGGCCGAACGCGGTCACGGTCACCAGCGACCCGAACAGGACCGCCAACGCGACGCTTGCGGCACCGTCGAGGGGGAGCGCCACGAAGAGCAGGACCGCAACCAGTCAGACCAGTTGGAACGCGTAGAGGAGGAGACCCAACCGGCCGCCCGAAAGCTCGATACGCTTCCCCATCTCTTCCGGAGAGTCGAATCCCGGGCGAATAATCCTTTCACCGACGCTCCCGACGGTCAGAGCAACCGGTAGCGCCCGCGACTCTCGCTGACCTCGCCGCGGCGGGTCAGTTTGTCGAGCGCGTCGCGGACGTACTCGGCCGGGACGCCCTCCTCGCCGGCGTGCGCGACCACCTCGTCCTCGGTCGGCCGGTCGAGTTCCCGCAGGGCCGCCAGCACGGTGTCCTTCCGCGAGGACCCGCGCGTGCTGGCCGACCGGTTCTCGACGCGCTCGGCGGCCGCCTCGACCTCGTCGGTGTCGATGCCCGACGCTTCCAGATACTCGTCGTCCGAGACGCCAGCCTCCTCGACCTGCGACTCCATCTCGCTGAAGGAGTCCAATTCGGCGAACGTCTCGCCTTCGCCCTGCCGGTTGGCGAGTATCGACGACCGGACCTCGCGGGCGTGGTCCTCGTCGTCGGTCTCCACGAACTTCTTCAGCTTCTCGAACTTCCGGCGCTTGCCGCATCGGGGACACTGCGTGGTCTCCGGGCGACCCTCCACGATTTTGAGCGCCTGACAGTCGCTACACCCCACGACGGCGTACATACGTCTCGGTCGGGCTTTTTCGTACGTGAATCTTCGGTCTCGAACCGGTTTGGACGAGTTTAGCAATTTTATATATTTCTTTAAAGATTATTTTCCTTCTTCTGAGGTGTCTACAGTTGTCCGCCCGCGGTCGCCGGCCACGGTCGGCGGCGTAGCGGTGCGACGGCGCGGCGGTGCGTTTCGGCGGCGCGCTGAAACGCGCCGCCGCGCCATGTCGATTCCGGTCGGGAACGCCGAGGCCACTCCGACCCGACTCCGCTCCGGTGCGTATCCGGTAGCCACAAAAGCGAGCGGTCCCAAGACCGACGTAGCAATGGTCTCGGCCGCCACAGTCATCGGGTTCCTGCTCATCATGGTCGTCAACACCGTCCTCGCGGCGGTCTCCATCCGCTTCTTCCGGCTTCGGCTCTCGACCCAGTGGGGTGCCGTGGTGTACTCGGCGGTGTTCATCCCGCTGATGTACTTCGTCACGACCATCCTCCTCTCGGGGTTCGTCGGCTTCGGCGGGACCGGCGTCGAGGACCGGGGCACCGCGCTCATCGTGGTCTGGGTGATTCCGTTCACGCTGGCGGTGTCGCTCGAACTGTTCTGGATGCCCGCGCCCGACGAGGTCGAACTGCCCGAGCAGACTGGGTGAGAGACGATTTACGAAGTCCCGCCCGCTCGCTACGAATCAGATACGACTTCGAAGTGACCGTGAGAACCGTAACGACGACCGCCTCGGAAGCCCCCGCCCGCTCGCGGTCGCTGGCCGACATATCTTCGGCCCGGCACTCGCTTCGCTCGGGCCACGCCTCGATAGCGGGTCGGCCAGACGACCACGGTAAACGCGAGCGGTCGGCCCCTTCATCCCTCCACGGTGGACTGGTCGGCCGAGCTTTTCCGGTGGATTGGTCGGTTAAACGCGACGGTGAACCTGTCAGGTTGCGCGACGGGATTTCGAGGAGACCCCTATCGCTTTTCCCGCCTTGGCCCGTACCTCGCGGACATGGACGCCGAGCTTCACGAGAGCGTCGAGGAGGCCGCCAGCGACATCGCCAGCATGGAAATTCGCGGTGCGGCAACCATCGCCGACGCCGCGGCCGAGGCGCTCGCCGCGCAGGCCGAGGACAGCACGGCCGACGACCCCGCGGCGTTTCGCGCGGAGATGCGCGCCGCGGCGCGGCGACTCCGCGAGACCAGACCGACCGCGGTCAGCCTGCCGAACGCGCTCCGGTACGTCCTCCGCGGGATGGACGGCGAGACGGTGCCCGACCTCCGCGAGTCGGTGGTCGAGAGCGCCCGCGAGTTCCGGCGCGAACTCGACCAAGCCCAGGAGAATCTGGGGCGCATCGGCGCGAACCGCCTGCGCGACGGCGACACCGTGATGACCCACTGCCACTCGACCGACGCGCTCTCCTGCGTCGAGGCGGCCTTGGATCAGGGCAAGGAAATCGAAGCCATCGTCAAGGAGACCCGGCCGCGCAAGCAGGGCCACATCACCGCCAAGCAACTCCGCGAGTGGGACGTTCCCGTCACGCTGGTCGTGGACAACGCGGCCCGCCGATACCTCGACGAGACCGACCACGTGCTGGTCGGCGCGGACTCCATCGCGGCTGACGGGTCGGTCATCAACAAGATCGGGACCTCCGGACTGGCGGTCAACGCCCGCGAACGGGGCGTCCCCATCATGGTCGCGGCCCAGACGCTGAAGCTCCACCCCGATACGATGACGGGCCACACCGTCGAAATCGAGATGCGCGACGAGCGGGAGGTCCTGACCGAGGACGAGGAACTCGAAATCGACGGCGAGACCGACGGCGAGAGCTTCGCAATCGAGAACCCCGCGTTCGACGTGACGCCGCCGCGCTACGTGGACGCCATCGTGACCGAGCGCGGGCAGTTCCCCCCCGAGAGCATCGTGACGCTGATGCGCGAACTGTTCGGCGACCAGCAGGGCGGCGAGCCGTGGGAGGAGTAGCGAGCGTACCGCGCCTGTCCGCCGGAAACAGCGATTTTGCTCCGGAACCCGCCCGCCCGATTTCCGCCACCCACACCTTCTTGCCGACACCTGTCCATGGCCCGCTATGTCACGACTACCCGAGGGCGTCGTCGGCGACGCCTACACCAGTCGATTCGCGTGGGAGACGCTCGAAGCGCTCGTCGAAGTCGGCAACCGGATGGCCGGACAGGAGGGCGAGCGCGAGGGGGCGGAAGTAATCGCGGACGCCTTCGCCGAGGCCGGACTGCGCACGGTCGAGGTAGACGAGTTCGAGATTCCCGGCTGGTGGCGCGGCTCCTCCGAGTTGACCCTCGACGACCCCCACGCCCGGACCTACGAGCGGTCCCACGAGGTCGTCGCGCTCCCCGGCACGCCCGCCGGAGAGGCCGCGGGCGAGGTCGTGGACGTCGGCTACGGTACCCCCGCGGAGTTCGAGGCGGCGGACCTCGACGGGAAGATAGCGATGGCGTCGAGCGAGACGCCCGACGACCACGGGCGCTGGATTCACCGGATGGAGAAGTACGTCGCGGCCGCCGAGGCCGGAGCGGTCGGGTTCGTCTTCCGGAACCACGTCGAGGGGTGTCTCCCGCCGACCGGCGAAGTCGGGTATCACAACCGACCCGGCCCGATTCCGGCGGTCGGGGTCTCCGCGGAGGTCGGCGAGCGACTCGCCCGCTACTGCGCGGACGACGAGGCCAGCGCGACCCTCTCGGTCGAGTGTCGCAACGAGGCGACGACCTCCCGGAACGTCGAGGCCGCGGTCGGGCCGGAGGGCGACGACGTGCCGGAGGTCCTGCTCACTGCCCACGTGGACGCCCACGACATCGCGGAGGGAGCCAACGACAACGGCGCGGGGTCGGCGCTCGTCGCCGAGGTCGGTCGCCTGCTCGCACAGGTCGAAGGCGACCTCGACGCGCGCGTCCGGTTCGTCACCTTCGGTTCGGAGGAGATCGGCCTCTGGGGCGCGTACCACTGGGCCGAGAGCCACGACCTCGACTCGGTGAAGGCGGTCGTCAACGTGGACGGCGCGGGCAACTCCCGGAACCTCGGCGTCGGCGCGAACCGGTTCGACGCGCTCGGCGAGGTCTTCGAGGAGGTGACCGACGACCTGGACGCGCCGCTCGCGCGCCACGACACCATCAGTCCTCACGGCGACCAGTGGGCCTTCGTGCAGGAGGGCGTCCCGGCCGTCATGGCCTACACCGAGTCGGAGGGGTCGGGCCGCGGGTGGGGCCACACCCACGCCGACACGCTCGACAAACTCGACGTGCGCGACCTGCGCGCGACGGCGGTTCTCCTCGCCGAGTCGGTGCTGGCGGTGGCCGACGCGGACCGCGAGATTCCCCAGAAGTCCCGCGAGGCGATTCGAGACAGCATCGACGAGGGCTACGTCGAGGAACTGAAGCGCGGCGGCCGGTGGCCGTACGAGGAGGGCGCGCGGAACGCGGAGTAGCGGTTCGTCGGATCGTTGGCCGTCGGCGACTCCGTGAAATCACCCGAAAGGTCACCTAAGCTCGACTTATCCCGAATCCGAGGCGGGAAACGTCGGGTTTCCTCCGAGAGTGAGAGTCGCGGTCAGTCCGTCAGCCCGTAGCCGCGCTTGAACAGCGCCACGTCGAGCGCGAGGACGGCCGCGGTCAGCGCCGACAGCACCGCCAGCGACCAGTTGGGGTCCACCTCCGAGACGCCGAGGAAGCCGTACCGGACGCCGTTGACCATGTACACCATCGGGTTCAGCATCGAGAGTTCCTGATACGGCGAGGGGAGTTCCCGAATCGCGTAGAACACCCCGCCGAAGAACACGAGCGGGCGCACGATGAACTGGTTCATCATGGTCAGGTTGTCCCAGTCGTCGGCCCAGAGACCGACCACGACGCCGAAACTGGCGAACAGCAGGCTGACGACCAGTCCGAACGCCGCGAGGTAGAGCGGTCGGGCGACCCCGACCGAGGTGAAGAACGCGCCGATGACCGCGATGAGCGTCCCGACCAGCAGACCGCGGGTCGCGCCCGCCACGATGTAGGCGGCGACCATCCGCGAGTAGGACATCGGCGAGGTCAGGGTCTCCTCGATGTAGTCGTTCCAGCGCCCGTGGAAGACGGAGAACGACGCGTTCTCGAAGGCGTTCGAGATGGCTCCGAGGACCACGAGACCGGGCAGGATGAACAGGATGTACGGAATCGGCTCACTGGCCCCGCCGATGCTGATTTCGCCCACGCGGTCGCCCAGAATGACGCCGAACACCGAGAAGTACAGCACGTTCGTCACGAACGGCGGGACGAAGGTGTTGCGCGGCCGCCGGAGGAAGCGCAGAATCTCGCGGCGCGCGAGCGTCTTGAACCCTGTTAGACCAGAGACGAGACTCATCGGTTCTCACCTCCGGCGTCGGCCACCGTCCCGCCCACGCCGCCGTCGGCGGCGACGGTCTCGCCGTCGGTCTCGGCCTGCTGGTCGCTTCCGCCCTCGCGGGTCATCTCCACGAACACCTCTTCGAGCGAGGTCCGGGAGATGTCGAAGTCCACGATTTCGAGGCCGGCGCGGTCGAGCGCCCGCACGAGGTCGGGCGCGACGAGTCCGCCCTGCGTCGCCGTGACGACCAGTCGGTCGCCGTCGAGTTCGACGCTCTCGACCCGGCCCTCGTCGGCGGGACCGCCGGCGTCCGCGAGCATCGGCAGGTCCGGCACGCTCGCGGGAGCGTCCCGGAGCGTCACCCGAATCTTGTCCGGGCCGCGGTCCATCAGTTCCTCGGGCGTCGCCACGGTCAGCAGGTTGCCCGAGTCGAGAATCGCCACCTCGTCGCAGAGCCGTTCGGCCTCCTCGATGTAGTGGGTCGTGAGCAGAATCGTGGTGCCCGACTCGTTGAGTTCGGTGATGAGGTCCCAGAGGTCGTGGCGCAGTTGAACGTCCACGCCCGCGGTCGGTTCGTCCAGAATCAGCAGGTCCGGGTCGGTGATGAGCGCCCGCGCCAGCATGAACCGGCGCTTCATCCCGCCCGAGAGCCAGTTGAACCGGGTGTCGCGCTTGTCGTAGATGCCGACCTGCTTCAGCACCTCGTCGGCGCGCTCGCTCGCTTCGTCGGCCGGAATCCCGTGGTAGCCCGCCTTGTGTTCCAGCACCTCGCGGACGGGGAAGAAGTGGTCCACGTTGAACTCCTGTGGCGCGAGACCGATGGCGTCGCGGGCCTCGCGGTAGTCGTCCTCCACGTCGTGGCCGAACACCTCGGCCCGGCCGCCCGACCGGCGGACGAGTCCCACGAGGATGTTGATGAACGTGGTCTTGCCCGCGCCGTTCGGCCCGAGGAGACCGAAGAAACTCCCCTCCGGGACCGACAGCGAGACGCCGTCGAGCGCCCGTACCCCTTCGTACTGCTTTCGAAGGTTCTCGACTTCGATGGCGGCAGTCATTGACGACCCGTAGGCAAGTCGGCGCGAAAAGGTCGTTGGTACGCGCCCGAACCTGCCGGATTTCACGTAAACTGGCGCTCGAACTCCCGAATCGTCGCGTCGGTCCCCGCGACGACGAGGCGGTCGCGGTCCGCGATGGTCGCGTCCCCGTCGGTGACGAGCGCGCCGTCGCGCTCCACGCCGACGAAGACGCACTCCGCGCTCGTCTCGGCGCTGGCCTCCGCGAGCGTCCGCCCGGCGAACGCTCCGGCGGCCGTCCGGACGATTCTGAGCTGTTCGAGCGGCGTGAGGACGTCCTCGCCGCGGATTTCCCGTGCGAGGAGACGGGCGCTCACGCGTTGCGTCGAGAGGACGTAATCCGCCCCGGCGTCGAACGCGGTCGGCGACTTCTCGGTGCCGTCCACCCGGACGAGAATCTCGATGTCGTCGGTCAGCGTGCGGGCGATGGCGACCGCGAGCATCGCCGTCGAGTCGTCACCGACCGTGACGACGAGCGCGCTGGCGTCCTCGATGCCCGCGAGTTCCAGCGTCTCGGGGTCGCGCACGTCGCCGACCACGTCGACGTGGCGGCCCTCCTCGCGGTCGATGGTCGTGGCAGTGACCTTCTCGGGGAGCGCGTCGTAGGCCGCCCGGCCGCCGACGCCCATCCCGGCGACGAGGACGTCGGCGTGGCGGCGCGGCGGTCGGAGTCCGGCCGCGAACTCCTGCACGTCGTCGATGGCGGCCTCGGTGCCGGCGACGATGAGAACCGAGTTAGGCGTGACGACCTCGCTCGGGTCCGCCGGGAGTCTGAGGTCGCCGTCTATCCACGCGCCGACCAGCGAGAGACCGGTCCGGCCCGCGAGTACGGTGTCCTCGATGGCGACGCCCGCCAGCGGACTGTTGCGCCGGACCAGCACCTCCCGAATCCGGACGTCGCCGACGGTGGCGTCGCCCGTCGCCTCGGGCGTGTCGGCCCACGCGGCGGTCTTCTGGCCGAGTCGTCGTCCGATGAGCGCGTCGGGCGACAGCACCGCGTCCGCGCCGACCTCCCGGAGCGCGGCCTCGTGGTCCGGCGCGTCGGTGAACGCGACGACCCCGAGGTCGTCGTTGTGCCGCAGGGCGGTCAGGACGACGCTCGCGTTGTGGTCGCCCGCGTCGGCGACGAGCGAACTGGCGTCGCGTATCATCGCGCGTTCGAGTTCCGCACCGTCCTCGGAGTCGCCGTGAATGACCTGATACCCGTCGTCGGAGAGGCGCTTGGCCTCCTCGGCGTCGGACTCGATGAGGACGTAACCAACGTCCAGTCGTTCCAGTTCGTCCAGCAGAACGCCCGTGTCTCGCCGGTACTCGCAGACGATGACGTGGTCGTCCTTCGCGGTCAGGCGGTCGCTGAGGTCGAGCGGCGCGCGCTCGAACAGCGGGATGATGAGGACCCTGAGCGTGGCGAATCCGATGCCGATGCCCGTCAACTGCATGAAGACGACGAACACGTTCATCAGCGGTGACGACCACGGCGCGTCCGCGCCGTACCCGGTCGTCGTCATCGTCTCGACCACGGTCTGGAGCGACCGGAACAGCGAGTGGTCGTGGCCCTCCAGCGTCCGCATCCCGTAGTTGTAGAGGACCGAGTACAGCAGGATGAGTACCACGAGGGAAATCACGTAGACGGTGACGAGGCGCTGGCGGCGGGTCAGCCACGGGAACAGCGTGTCCCCGCCCTCGAACCACTTCGACCAGTTAGTGGGCATGGGCGGAGTGGGTCGCGCCGAGAGCGGTCGTCCGTCGAACGGGTCTCATCTTCCGTCACCGTTCGCCTTCGAGCGCCATGAGTCGTGTGCCCGCGACAAGCCACCTCGCGCGCCTCACCGCCGCTTTCGGCAGTCGGGCGTCAGGCGTTCGTCGCAGACGTGCAACGTCCGCGGGCGGAGCGCGACCCCGACCGCGGGCAGTGGAGCAGTTTCTGTACGGTGGTCAGAAGTCGGTCAGTTTCGCCTCGGTCGCGCCCTTCGCGTCGGTGTCGAACTCCGCGAGTTCCGCGAACTCCAGTCCGTTGTCCCGGAGCGCGCGCCGGACGCGTTCGGACGCGTCCGGCGCGACCAGCATCCCGCGGACCGTTCCGTCGTCGGCGGTGACGCCGTCCTCGGGCGACTCCTCGCCGTCCTCGTACAGCGAGACGTAGCGCTGTAACTGGTCGAAGTGGTTCAGCGTGGCCTGAATCCGCTTGACCTCCACGACGACCGGGGTGCCCGACTCGTCGCGCGCGAAGAAGTCGATAAAGCCGTACTTGCTCTCGCGCTCGTGTTCCACGATGCGGAGACCCTCCTCCAACACCTCGGGGTTCCGCTCGATGTACTCGTGCATCTCGGCCTCGGTGCCCGACTCCTCGTAGGTCGCACCGTCGGTCGCGTCGAAGCGCGTCAGGCCGTGCGCGTCGAAAATCCGCGCCTCGACGCGTTCGGTCGGGTTGGTTCGGCGCGCCAGCAAGACCGCCTCCCCGTCGCTCTCGCGCGCGGAGACGGTGCCCCCGCCGGGCATCCAGTTGACCGGCTTGTGGCCGGTCGGCTGGTGGACCAGGAAGGTTCCGTCGGGCTTGGCGACGAGGAGGCGGTCCCCCGGTCCCAAGTGTCCCGACGTTCGGCCGTCGTACTCGACTTCGCAGCGGGCCTGCACGGACAGCACGGCACCGTCCCGGAACGCGGCCTTCGCCTCGCTGACGAGGGTTTCCGGGTCCGGCGCGTCTATCTGCTCGGCGACCATTCTCGGTTCCCGGTGGTCAGCATCGGGGCAAAAAGGTAGCGGATTCGGGGTCGGAGACCAGTGCCGTCGAACGTCACCGACTCAGAACTGCTCGGCGACCTGTCGGAGGGTCTCGGCCGCGCTCTCGGAGTTGTCCACCGTCACGTGGTCGGCGGAGATGGCGTCGAACCGCTCGCGATACATCGCGTGAACCTCGAAGTCGGCGTCGCTCTCGTCGTCCTCGCGGGCGGCGATTCGGTCTCGGACGACCGACTCGTCGCACTCGACTTTGACCAGTCGGAACGTCGCGTCCAGCGACTCGGCGAGTTCGACCGCGCGCTCGCGGTCGCCGGCGTCCTTGAAGGTACCGTCGAGGACGACGCTCCGGCCGCCCTCCACGACGTCGCTCGCGCGCTCGAACAGTTCGCGGTAGACCATCCGGGACTCCCCCTCGGTGTACTCGGGGTCGTCGAGGATGTCCTTGCGAACCACGTCGGTCCGGAGGAGTCGCCCGTCGAGTCGCTCGGCCACGTCCTCGGCGACGGTGGTCTTGCCGACCCCCGGCAGGCCGCAGACGACGACGAACTGGGGCGTCCCCTGTCTCGCGTCGAGCGATTCCGTCTCAGCCATCGTCCCCGGCCCCCTGTCGATGCGTTTCCGCGCAGGTCCCGCTCATCTTCGGTACCGTATCCACGACACCAATCCCTTATGAAAATATGGAAACGCGCCGGCGACGCCCGACTCGCTCGTCGCCCGCCACCGCGACTTTCCCGGCCGAGGTCGTACGAGGTGGAGCGACATGACCGACACCGCCGACTCGCCGCGGTCCGACACCGACGGTCTCGTCTCCGTCGTCGTCCCGACCCACTACCGAAACGACCGCCTGCGCGGGGCGCTCGAGAGCGTCGCGGCACAGGAGTACGAGCCGATAGAGACCATCGTCGTGGACGGCGCCGAGGACGAACGCGCCCGACCGGTCGCCGAGGAGTTCGACGCGACCTACGTCGCCCAAGAGCGCGACGAGGGACCGCAGGCCGCCAGAAGCGAGGGAGCGGAGCGAGCGGACGGAGAGTACGTCCAGTTTCTGGACGACGACGACCGACTCGCCCCCTCGAAAATCCGAAAGCAGGTCCCCCGTCTCGGCCCGGAGGTCGGCGTCGTCTACTGCGGGATGGACGACGAGGAGCGCGGTCGAATCCGGCCGAATCCGGTCGTCCGGGGCGACGTCCTCGGCCGTGCGCTCGAAATGCGGACGTTCCCCTGCATCAACTCCACGATGCTCATCGACCGCGAGACGATAGAGCGCGTCCTCCCGCTCCGCCACCGACACGGGGCCGACGACACGGGTCTCAAAATCGACCTCGCGCTCCAGACGACGTTCGACTTCGTGGCCGAACCGCTGGTCTTCCGCGGGCGGACCGGCGACTCGCTGTCGGAATCGTGGCGCTACCTCGACGGCCGGCTGTCGGTGATAGCGACTTACGACCGGCTCTATCGGCAGTTCCCCGACCGCATCCGCGAGCGCGCGCTCCGCGAGACCCACTATCAGGCCGGCCGGAAGTTGCTCGCCGAGGAGGGATGGTCGCCCCGCGCGACGGCGGCGTTCGCCCGCGCAGCGTGGGAGACGCCCGACGACTACGCCTACCACGTCGGGGCGACGCTCGGGTCCCTCGCGGGAAGTCCCGGACTGGCGGCGGTGGACCGGCTGTTCGACCGTTCGGGTTACTGACTGTTCGACTGCACGAGTCGCTGATCGTTCGACAGCACGGGCTACCGACGGGGAGACCGCCGCGACCCGAGAAATTAACGCGCTGGCGTCCGAACGACGAGTCACGACGATGACCCGAGACGACGAACTCGCCGACCTCGCGGCCGACCTCGTGGCCGTCCCGACCGAGAACCCGCCGGGCGACGAGCGACCCTGCGCCGAGTTCGTCGTGGACTGGTTCGAATCGCGGGGCATCGAGGCGCGACTCGTGGAAAAGCCGAGCGCCGAGCGCGCGCAGGCGGTCGCGTGGGTCGGCGACGACCCGCGCGACGAGACCGGAGGCGGGGCCAGCGACGAGACCGCCGGCGAGTCGGCAGACGCGCCCACGCTCGTCCTGAACGGCCACCTCGACGTGGTGCCCGCGGGCGACCCCGACGAGTGGACCCACGACCCCTTCGCTGGCGTCGTGGAGGACGGGCGACTCCACGGACGGGGGAGCGCCGACATGAAGACGAACCTCGCGGCCGCCATGCTGACCGTCCGGGACCTCGCGCCCGAAATCGAGAGCGGAGACCTCGACGGAACGCTGGTCTTCCACGGCGCGATGGGCGAAGAGACCGGCCACCCCGGCACCCGGACGCTCATCGAAGCGGGCTACGGCGGGGACTGTGCGGTCGTGTTGGAACCCACCGACTTCCGGGTCGGCACGAGCGGGAAGGGCGTCGTGACCTACCGCGTCGGCGTCTCGGGGTCGGCCTCCCACGCGAGTCGCCCCGACCAGGGCACCAACGCCATCGACGCGGCCCGGCCCGTCCTCGACGCGGTAGACGAGTACGACGACCGCCTGCGCGAGCGCACGGACCCGCTCGTCGGCCGCGCGTACGCGACCGTCACCGAGTTCGAGGCCGGGACCGACTCGAACATGGCGGTCCTGCCCGGCCGCGCGGAGTTCCTGCTCGACCGGCGCATCCTGCCCGACGAACGCTTCGAGGCGGTCGAAGGCGAAATCGAGACCCTGCTCGCCGAGGTCGAGCGCGAGGCGGACGTCGAGACGGACCTGTCGCTCGTGAAGCACTACGCGTCGGCCGGAATCGACCCCGACCATCCGCTCGCCGAGCGGTTCCGCCGCCTCTCGGCGGAGTCGGCCGACGCGCCCCGAGAGCCGTGGGGACTGGAGGCCGCGACCGACGCCCGCGAGTTCGTGGCGGCCGGGACGCCGGCGATTATCTGGGGGCCGGGGAACCTCGCGCAGGCGCACGCCGTGGACGAGTACATCGACCTCGCGGACGCCGCGACCGGACTGGATATTCTGACGGACGGCGTCCGCGGCGTTCTCTCGGACGAGTGAGCCGACTCCGGAGGCGACGTTCGGCGCGACCCAGATTTCAAAGATTTTAACAGTTAGTGCTGTTCACTACGACTACCACACGAATCATGGCAGAAAACGTACTGGGGACGGTGTTCCTCGTGTTTGCACTCGGACTCACCGTCCTGATGATAGCGAGCATGTGGAAGGTTTTCGACAAGGCCGACCAACCGGGTTGGGCCGCCATCGTCCCGATATTCAACACCTACATCATGTTGAAGATCGGCGACAACCCGGGCTGGTACCTCCTGTTGATGATGGTCCCGCTGGTCAACCTCTACGCCGGATGGAAGATGTACGTCGGACTGGCGAAGGCGTTCGGCAAAGACGTCGGCTGGGGACTCGGACTCTGGTTCCTCCCGATGATCTTCTTCCCGATACTGGCGTTCGGCGACGCGACGTACCGCGGTCGCGGCGGTCGCTCGGGCGGCCAGCCCGCGATTTGAACGCCGGACCCCTGCGGTCGATTTTTCAGAGCGACACGCCGTCGAGACTCGCGTCGAGGTCCTCGACGTACTCGTTGAACGCCTCGACGAACGCGGGCACGTCCTCGGCGAGACGCCGCACGTCGTGGGCCGACGGCGGTTGGTACTGCGAGAGGAGGTAGATGCCGCCCTCGCCGCCGACCCGGAGGTACGACGCGCCGCTCTCCTCCCACTTAAGTTCCCAGCGGTTGCCGGCGACGCGGGTCCCGTAAGTGCCGTACTCGCCGCCCTCGTAGCGCGCGAGTTGGTGGGCCATCCGGTCGGCGACCTCGCGGACGCGCCCGAGGACGAGCTCGCGCTCGGCGACGACCGACTCGGTGGAGGCCACGTCGGGGAACTCGGCGGCCACCTCGTCTAACACGCCTTCGAGCGACCGGACGTAGCGGTTGAACGACGCGACGAAGTTCTCGTAGTCGGTCATCGCGTCGGCGAGGTCCTCGGGGTCGGGCGGCTGGTGGGTCGAGACGACGTAGGTCTCGGCCTTCCGGCCCTCGAACAGGAGGAACTGTAACTCGCCCGCCTCGTACTTGACGGTCCACTCGCCGTCGTCGGTCTCGAAGCTCCGCTTGCCGTAGTCGCCGCCCTGAAGCAGGGCGAGTTCGCGGGCGATGGTCCCGGCGTGGTCCCGGACCCGAGCGACCACTTCGTCGCGGCGCTCGGCGGCGTCATCGGTCGATTCGACGGGCGCGTCGAACTGCTCTGTCATCGCTCTCACTCGGGGCGGCACGGACAAAAGGGTCGTGTCCCGCGGGGCGAACGCGGCGGCGAGGGTCGTCTCCGTTCGCGGTCGCGCTCACTTCTCGTTCAGCGGGTCCGCCAACGCCGACTCTATCGGCTCGTCGCCGGACAGCACCTCGAAGGTGCGTCCGTGGGTACTCTCCATCGGAAGCGCAGTGACGAGCGTCTCGGCCACGTCCTCGCGGGGAATCTCGTCGCCCTCGCGGTCGAGGTCCGCGCCGGTCCGAATCCGGCCGGTCCCCGCCTCGTTCGTCAGCGCGCCCGGACGGACGATGGTGTACGTCAGGTCGCTCTCGCGGAGGTGTTCGTCGGCCTCCGCCTTCGCTTCGAGGTACTCCCGGAGTTCCTCGGGGCTCTCGTCGGGCGAGTCGGCGTTGATGGAACTCAGCATGACGAACCGGTCGGCACCCTCGGCTTCGGCGGCCTCGACGAGGTTCACCGCGCCGTCGCGGTCCACGCCCCACACGTCGTCGCCGCCCGAGCCAGCGGCGAAGATAACGGCGTCGCATCCCTCCACCGCGTGAGTCACATCCTCGGTCAAGTCAGCGAGGACCGGTTCGGCACCGAGGTCGGCGATATCGGACCGCTGTGCCTCGTCGCGGACCATCCCCCGCACTCGGTGGTCGCTCTCGGCGAGTCGTTCGGTGACGTGCTGTCCGACCTGTCCGTGCGAACCTGCGACGAGTACTTCCATGAGGTATGAAGGAAACGCCCGCGTTCGCAAGAGACTTGCGACCGGTCGGCCGCCGCCGGTCCCGGTCCCGGTCCGCGGCCGGGCTACCGGAACTCGCGGTGAAGTGCCATCCCCTCGTCGGCCAGCACGTCGCCGACGACCGGAATCTCCCGGCCGCGGCGCTCGAAGATTTCCCCGCAGGGAACGCCGTTTGGGCCACCGAACTCCTCGCCGAGTCGCTTCGCCGAGACGCTGTAGACGACGCCGCCGAGGCCCGCGATGGCGATGCCGCCCGCACACATCGGACACGGTTCCGTGCTGGTGTACATCACGGTCTCGGCGCGCTCGGCCGGGGAGAACTCGCGGGCCGCGCGGCGGGCGAGCGTGAGTTCCGGGTGGAGCGCGATGTCGTCGTCCGTGTTCTCGCGGTTGGTCTCCTCCATCACGACTTCGCCGTCGCGGACCAGCAGCGACCCGTACGGGCCGTCGCCGCGGTCGCCCGCCTCGCGGGCGAGGTCGATCGCGCGCCGGACGTGGGACGAGTGGTCGAGTGCGTCGAGGTCGGACACAGTGGAGCGTCTCGCGCCGCAGACAGAAACGTTGCGGTCCGAGCGGTCGAGGACCGGTTCGAGGGTCGCCGGAACTCAGCGGTCGATGACGTCGAGGTCGAGTTTCGAGAGTTCGCGCACGAACGCCTCGTCGCCGGGGAAGACGAAGACGCTCGCCTCCACGTCGTGTTCCGGAATCCGGAGGCGCGCCGCGAGATACAGCCCCACGTCGGCGACCGAGGCGATGCGCTGGACGAGCGTCAACTCGGGGTTCTGGACCGCGACGGGCGGGCCGGTGTCGATGGGCGTGTCGAACAGTTCGGCCCACTCGTCCACGAAGCCGTTCGCCATCGCGTTGCAGAGTTCGGTCAGCGCGTCCCGGCCCATCGGCGTCGAGACGACCGACTCCACGTCTTCGACCGCGCTCTGGAGCATGAGCGACGCCGCGCGGTTCGCGCTCTTGACCGGGAAGAGGACGAGGACGGTACCCGCGAACGGCTCGCGGAGGTGGACTCGCGCCCCGGCGCGGTCGGCGACGCCGAACTGGTCGCCGACGGTCTCGGCACCGGCGTAGCCGATTTTGACGTGTTCGGTCCGAGCCGAGAGGTCGCCGACCGGGACCTTGTTCAGCCGCGACTCGACGCCGTCCACGCCGATGTCGCCGAGCCAGTTCAGCACCGCGATGGTCTCGACGGGGATGGCGAGGCGGTCGTCGCTGGCGGCGTCTTCGGCGGACGGCGCGGACGCTTCCGCGTGCGACCCCGATGATTCGGTGTGGGACCCGGACGTTTCGACGTGCGACCCGGACGCTTCGGCACGTGAGCCCGACGGCTCGGCGTCGATGGGGTTCGCGCGTTCGAACTCGTCGCTAGGGTCGCGGTCGGTCGCGTCGTCTCGGTCCGCGTCGTCTCGGTCCGCGGCGGTTCGGTCCGGCGCGTCGTCGCTGACCGTCATGCCTCGGGAGCGATGCGAACTGTATCGGTCGGGAGTGTACGCCGGGTCCGGCGCTTCTCGCGGTCGAGCGGACTCCGAGGGCGGTGGGGCGTGACGCCTGTGGCAGTCGCCATTGTCGTTGTTCACCGATTCTACGGCAGGTATAAAACGTTGTTCGCCGCGCCTCACCCGTCGGTTCTGACACGTCGAACGCACTGCGAACGCTCGGGTCATTCGAGGAACACGTCGAAGTCGGAGTCGAGAACGCGAGAGGGTCACCGTCGCTCAGGAACGAAACGTTGCGGGAGAAGTGGGCCGGCGCGAATTCGAATCGCGGTTACGGCCACCCGAAGGCCGAAGGATACCAAGCTACCCCACCGGCCCGCAGGTGGACAGAAGGCGGTCGGAAGTTTAATCCTTCCGGATTCGCCCGACCGGTCGGGCGGGACTCCTCTCGCGGCGCTCGATTACGTCGCGCGGTAGAACTCGACTCGCTCGCCGTCGTCCATCGCGGTTCGCTTCTCCAGTTCGCCGGCGTGGACGAGGTACTCGAACGCCCACCGGTACTGGTCTTCGGCCGACTGCTCGCCGAGGAGCGCCCCCACGTCCTCCCACGTCGAGTCGGAGTCCCGCTGGACGTTCGCCTCCGCCTGCGTGAATATCTCCTCGATGGAGTAGGCGGTCGGCTTCTCGGATTCGAGGAAGCCGTAGACGAGTTCGACGACGTTCTGGTCCGGTTCGGCCTGCTCCCACTGCTCTTCGGAGAGTGGCATTGCTTGCTGTACCGGTCGGACGGGCTTGAGGATTGTTGCAGGTTCGGGGCGGTCGTCGGAACCGCCGGGACGGTCGTCGGCGTCACGTCCGTCGGAAGCGAAGCAGAGATACAAATAGAATGTCGAAGACCACCTACACACGTCTGAGAGAAATACACACCCACTTCAAGAACTCCGCTAGCTATCTCTGTCACGGAGCGTCCACGGCGTCCTCGACGTAGGCCACCGCGTCGGCGGCCGACTCGACCGCTTCGACGCCGGGCGCGTCGTGGGTGTCGATGCCCGCTATCGGGCGGTCGAACACGCCCGCGAACCCGACCTCCGAGAGCGTACCGACGCCGCCGTCCACCGCGATGACGGCGTCGCCGTTCATCACGACTAGCGCGTTCCGAGCGTGGCCCAGTCCCGTGGCTATCGCCACGTCCACGTAGGGGTTCGCGGCGGTGCGGTCCTCGCCGGGGAGGACGCCGATGGTCCGGCCGCCCGTCTCGCTCGCACCGCGACAGGCCGCTTCCATGACGCCGCCCAAGCCGCCGCAGACGACGGTGTGACCGCGCTGGGCGAGGCGACGTCCGACGTTCTCGGCGGTTCGGGCCTCCGATTCGGTGACGGTACTCCCGCCGATAACGCTGACTCGCATACTCGGTGGTGTGACTCGGCGACCGTGAGGGTGTCGTTCTCGCGGTGGAGTCGGGTCGGGGTTCGGTGGACTGGTCTTCGCCGTGTCGGAGGTGGGAGTTTGGTTTTGGGGTCAACGTCGGAGGTATTCAGAAAAGAGCTAGCTTCAGGCTTGAACATAGGAGTCTACCGCACCTCACGGCACCGCGAGGGCCTCACGCCTTCCCAACCTCGCGCCGCACGAGGCGGCCGCCGTCCACCGTCGGAAGCGAGTTCCGACGAGCCGTGCGCTCACGTCCGTTCGCACGGACCTCGCGCGATGGGCGCGACCGCAAGCGGTCGCGCCCGCACGCGCCGGTGAGAAAACTTCGGAACGCGCCGGGCGGTCGGTGTCGATTCGCGCACCCTCTCCGCGGTATCGCCGCGGAACCCGAAACCGGCGTCAGTACCGCTCGAAACCGTCGGTGTCGAGGTAGTTGTGCGCGACCGTAATCGCGTGGTCGGCGTGGAGCAGTTCCGGGCCGAGGCGCACGCGCCGGTCGGCCGCCTCCGCGAGCAGGGACGCTTCCTCGTCGCCGAAGTCGTGGTGGTCCGAGAGGACGAACACCGGGTTCTCGGGCGGTTCGACCGCCACGACCGGGTCGCCCTCCTCGTGGAGTTGGACGACCGTCCCGCCGCGCGCGGCCTCCGCTAACACCGGTTCGAAGCCGCGCTTCGAGACGTGGACGCCCGGCGAACTCTCCGCTTCCATGTGGCCGATGGCCTCGCCCTTCTCTTCGAGCGCGCCGCGAATCAGGGCCGCCGTGCTTCGCTCGTCCGGGTTGAGTCGCCGAAGCTCCGACCCCTCGAACCGGACAGTCACCGAGTCGCTCAGGACGAGGAAGACGCGCACGTCCTCCCGAATCGCGTGCGAGAGGAAGAACGCGGAGTTGACGCACCGACACAGCACGTCGAGGCGGCCCGCGCCGCCCGCGAGGTCGTCCAACGAGAAGTCGGGGGTCGTCGGGGCGTCGTGACCGAGGACGATGAACTGGCGCATGCGAGTTGGTTTTCCGGCGGGCGTAATACGCGCGTCGAAGCCCGCCGGACCGGAGGTGTCGTCCGAGTCATCGAAGTTGCGTCCGCTCGCGTGCGACTGAATGCCGGGAGCCGCAGTTTCAGGCGGTGCTTACGGGAGTCGAGCGAGCGGTTCGGGTCGTCTCTCGAACTCGTGTGGCCTCACCTGAACCCTCGTGTGCCGCTGTATAACTATGGGTAAGAGAGCCGACTCGGAGAAGTACAGCCGATAAGCCCGGCACGACTCGCGGTCAGTGGCTGGGTAACTCGCAGACATCGGCGTTAGGGAGGCACCAAACTATGAAGCTCGCAATGATTGGCTTTGGGCAGGCTGGCGGTAAGATCGTGGACAAGTTCGTCGAGTACGACCGGGGGACGGGCGCGAACGTCGTCCGGTCGGCCATCGCGGTCAACACCGCGAAAGCGGACCTCGCGGGGCTGGAGAACATTCCCGAGCGCAACCGCGTCCTCATCGGACAGGCGCGGGTGAAGGGTCACGGCGTCGGCGCGGACAACGAGTTGGGCGCGGACATCGCCGAAGCGGACATCGACGAGATTCAGGGCGCGTTAGACGACGTACCGGTCCACGAGATAGACGCGTTCCTCGTGGTCGCGGGCATGGGCGGCGGCACGGGGTCGGGCGGCGCGCCCGTCCTCGCGAGTCACCTCAAGCGCATCTACACCGAACCCGTCTACGGACTGGGCATCCTGCCCGCCGAGGACGAGGGCGGCATCTACACGCTGAACGCCGCGCGGTCGTTCAAGACCTTCGTGGACGAGGTGGACAACCTGCTGGTCTTCGACAACGACGCGTGGCGCGAGACCGGCGAGTCGGTTCGGGGCGGCTACGACCGCATCAACGAGGAGATAGTCAGGCGGTTCGGCATCCTCTTCTCGGCGGGCGAGGTCCGGGAGGGCGAGGCGGTCGCCGAGAGCGTCGTGGATTCGAGCGAGATAATAAACACCCTGTCGTGCGGCGGCGTCTCGACCATCGGCTACGCCACCGAACAGGTCGAGACGGCGGGCGGCGGCCTTCTCGGGCGCTTCTCCGAGGACGAACTCGACGCGACCGAGACGACCAACCGCATCACCAGCCTCGTCAGGAAGGCGGCGCTCGGCCGACTCACGCTCCCCTGCGAGGTCCGCAGCACCGACCGCTCGCTCGTGGTCGTCAGCGGCCCGCAGGACCACCTCAACCGGAAGGGGATAGAGCGCGGGCGGAAGTGGCTGGAGAACGAGACCGCCAGCATGGAGGTCCGGGGCGGCGACTACCCCCTCGGCGACACCGACCACGTCGCGGCGGTCACGCTCCTCTCGGGCGTCACCGACGTCCCGCGCGTGAAGGCGCTTCAGGAGGTGGCAGTCGAGGCCCAAGACAACATCGACGACATCGAGGAAGAGAGCGAGGAGAACCTGGAGAGCCTGATTCGAGACGACGGCGACGAACTGGAGGCGCTGTTCTGAGGCCTCGGTGAAGCGGAGACTCGGTCGAGCGGTTTGGGTTGGAGATTCGGTCTAACGGTTGGGTTGGAAGACCGAATTCGTCGGAAGCGATCTCGTTTTTCTGCGGACCGTTCGTCGTGAACGACAGCCGTAGCTGTGAAGCAGTAAGCCACCGGCGAAAATCGGCGGAATCGCAGTAATCGGTGTCTGCGAAATCTGCGTGGAGGGCAGAACGGTCCTACCAGACGCGAGCGGCGGGCGTGCCGCACTCTTCGCAGACGACCGCGGCGTCGCCCTTGAACTCCTCGCGGGCCAGAGAACCCGTCGCACACCAACTGCAGTCGTCGCCGACGAGCGCACCGAGAACCGCGTCCGACGCGTCTTGCGAGGTTACCTGTTGCATCGTTCGGAACAGAACGGCACCGCTATTTGAAAGTACCGGAATTGTCACGATGATTGACACGGTGGCGACGGGACCGAGCGGCATTGTCGGACGCTCCGACGCGTTTGTCAGTCGCGCTCGCCGACGAGTCTCGCCGCGGCGTCGCGGTCGGCGGGCGCGTTGACGTTCACGAACTCGGCGTCCGTCCGCATCGCCTCGACCCGCGCGCCCGCTCGAATCAGGACGCCGAGCGCGTCGGCGAGTTCGTACTCGCCGCGCGCGGACGGCCGGAGAAGCGAGATCGCGTCGAAGACTTCGGCGGGCAGGACGTACGCGCCCGTCGTCGCCAGCGTCGATGGCGGGTCGGCCGGTTTCTCCACGATGTCGGTGACCCGCCGGGGAGCTCCCTCGTTCCCGTCCTCGACCGCGACGACGCCGGTCTCGCGCGCCGTCTCGGGGTCCACTTCCTCGACGGCGACCACCGCGTCCACGTCGGGGTCTCGCTGGCGGGCGATTTGCGCGCGCAAATCGCCCGCGACCACGTTGTCACCGTTCAACACGACGAACGGACCATCGACGTGCGACTCGGCTTGGAGGACGGCGTGGCCGAGTCCCGACTGCTGGTCCTGTTCGACGTACGAGAGCGGGAGACCTGCGGCGCTGTCGCCGAAGTACTCCCGAATCGCGTCGCCCTCGTAACCCACCACGACGACTATCTCCTCGACGCCGCTGTCCGCGAGCGTCTCGAAGACGTGCGCGAGGAGGGGCCTCCCGGCGACCTCGACCAGTCCCTTGGGCGTGTCGTCGGTCAGCGGCCGGAGGCGGGTCCCCTCGCCCGCGGCCGGAACGACTCCGAGCATACCTTCGGCTTGGAGTCGAAGCGACCTGTACCTGCCGACCGTCCGAGACCGCCTCGGGCCGACCGAGACAGCGCGCCGGACCGCGCGTTCCTGCGGGTCGTTCTCCCGGTCGGCCGGTGGCGCTCGCCGCACCTACGGGCCTACGCTTCGAGAATCTCCACGAGGTTGCCCTCCGGGTCGCGAACGAACAGGATTTTCGTCCCGCTCGCGGTCGTCTGCGGTTCGCTCACCGTCTCGACCGCGGGCGGTAGCTCGTCGTAGAAGCCATCGAGGTCCGCGACCGCGAGACCGAGGTGTTTCGCTCCCGGCTGGTTGACGCGCTCGGCGGCCGCTTCGTCGCCTTCGGGGTCGTACGCGACGAGTTCGACGCGGGCGGACCCGGCGTCGAGGTGCGCGAACTCGCCGGTCGCGCCCGGCACGCCGACGCCCTCGGCGAACGCCTCGCCCGAGACCGAGAATCGGTCGAGTACGTCGAGACCCAGCGCGTCACGGTAGAACGCGACCGCACGGTCGAGGTCCGTCACCGTCACGCCGACGTGGTGTGCAGTTGGGTCGGAGCGGTTTTCGGTTTGTTCTGTGGTCATGTAAGGGAGACCGAGAAGGATGCGGAAAGCCCTGTCCGTTTGACGCTGTGCTAGTGATTCACGAAGCGGTTCTACACCCCTCTGGCACGTGCGTTCGGCGCGAAGATGGCCGTGAGGACTTCCAAATGCTACTCTACAAATCGACTCTCTTCCGGAAGTTACGGCGTCTAGAGGGGGTGTAAACCAGAGTATGGATAGTGAATGAGGTTCGGTCGCGCGAGAGAGTGCGCTTTCGCTAGTAATCTGCTTATAGTGTTCCAATACGACGTTCTCCGAGAGATGTGGTCGTCGGTTCCGACGCCGTGAGACCGGTTCTGGTAGCGGCAGAGTAGCGTCGTCAGGCGTAAAATCAGAATTCACCGGTACACCTCCTGTTTTACCGGCGAATTCAGGTGATTCGGGATTCGTACCGCTAAGCACCTTAAATCAGGCTGCTACAGGAAGAACAGCATTCTGTGGGCCTCTACCCCTCATTTCCGTCAGGGTAGTATGAGAGTGATAAAGATACATTCTAAGCGCGTAGTGGCGTGGTTTGAGAAAACAGCAGCCTACACCCATCTAGTCGCTCGAAAAATCCATTTGAATCATGGGCCACTCTAGCGCCTCATATTCTACATCCGGTACTTAGCGCTTCGTTCTGCCGTCTGAAGAACCACGTAGTTCCCCTCCCTTTCTCTAAACGGGTCAGAAGACACCACCCATTTGCTACACCCCTCCTCGACACCGCTTCTTTCGGCTTATCTACGGGGTGTAGAGGAGGGCAGCAGACGCTATTGGGTCTTTCCGGGCAACTGGTCCAGTGGCGTCTTGTAGAAGCGAGTGTACGCACGGGTCTTTCGGCCACCTCAATCAGCGGATCCAAGGAGACTGTTGATTTGATGTTCTGGTCGAAAGCAAAGGAACTCACCAGCTACGAGCCGACGACCATCCGAAAAGGCGTCGGAGCGTTCACTGAATGGTACCGAGGGAATGGAGGATGGTACGAGCCGCTTGTCCAGAATTGTTGACTGACTGCTCTTACTTTCGGGGAGTTAAGCTCGCTATCGGACCAGAGTAACGGCATTTGAGGGCCGTTCGTAGTCTCTCAGTCGGTGTTTCCTTCATCTATCTTCGTATCGAAGGTGTTCAGAGTTCCCCCAATAAAAGACGCTTTCCGGTTGACGGACGACGGTGCAGCCAAAAAGTGAGACACACCCCACAACGAGTGAATATTTAAGAACGGAATTCTTGACCGAGGCCAACTCGTAGCGATACACCCAGTAACGAGTAAAACCCTCAAAGTTAGCTTCGAATGTTCGTTTACAGCGTCTACAACGAATGAAGAGTAGGCTGGAGAAACACTACAAATGAGAGATCGTCTTCGTAGAGAGACACTCATTCATTGCTACCCCTATGGTTTCACTCGTTCCAAGGTGTGTCTATTACGTGTGTTACACATATAAACAAATATTTCTCCACATCTTAGTCTCGATCGTGGGGTTTTGAAGTGATTCACTCGTTAGGTGGCATCGCTATATTTAATACATAGTAGTGGGAACGGCCTGTAATGGAAGACTCGTCTAAGTCGGATTTTGACGATATATTCGAGACAGGAGATATCTTTGCAGATCGTGAACTACTTCGTGTCGGCCACGTTCCGAAACTAAACCGAGTTGTCGGCCGTGATGAAGAGGTGCGAGAAGTCGGTAGTGCACTCGGACCGGCGACTCAAGGTGGACCACCAGAGACGATAATTATATACGGAAAAACTGGGACTGGAAAGTCCCTCGTGACGAGGTGTACGACCCGGGAAGCTCATCGGAAAGCTCTTGAGAACAGTAGCTCGTTCCAATATTCCTACATCGACTGTTCGGACTATCAGACCGAAGCCAAAGCCAGTCGAGAAATGGCGCAGGAGTTATGTGAGAATCTTGGTGCAGATGTCAATGTTCCCCGTGTCGGAATAGCGTCATCAGATTATCGTGATATCGTTTGGGAGTTGCTTGACGAACACGGGATCGAGTCCTACGTGGTCATCCTCGACGAAATCGATAAGCTCGAAAACAACGAGATTCTCCGTAGTCTCTCACGTGCACGCGAAAGCGGAAAATCTGATGCTCACGTCGGCGTGATTTGTATCAGTAACAAAATCGGATATCGGGATCGATTGAACGAGCGTATCGACTCTAGTCTTCAAGATAACGAACTCTTCTTCCATCCGTACGACGCAAATCAGCTTCGCAACATCCTCGAAAACCGACGAGATGCGTTTACGGAAGGCGTCCTCGAAAGCGATGTGATACCCAAGGCTGCCGCTCTTGCTGCACAGGAACACGGTGACGCTCGAAAAGCAGTCGATATCCTCTATGAAGCGGGACGACTCGTGGAGAAGGCTGGCGATGAAATGGTTACGGTCGAACACGTCGATGACGCGCAGACGAAGGCCGAAGTCAACCGCTTTCGAGAACTCATCAGCGGGACGACGCCCCACGTGAAACACGCACTTCGAGCATTAGCGTTACTTACAGAAAATACGACGCAGGATACGTTTCGGACGCACAAAATCTACGAAACGTACAAGCGATTAGTTCAACAAGAAGGCGGGGATGTCCTCTCTGAAGACCGAATCTATCGGTTGCTCAAAGAACAGTCCTTCCTCGGAATCATCGAGAGCAACCATACTGGTGGCGGGTTAGGTGAGGGAAGCTACCTCGAACATCGACTCCTCGGTGATTCCCAAGTCGTCACCCAAGCCCTAACTGAAGAATAAGCAACGCTCACTCGGTATGGGGTGTGTCCCCCCTAAACGCTATTACACTCGTTGTGAGGTGTGCCTCGGGATGGTTCGCTCAATACACGGTGTACTAGTAAAACTCACCGTCTAGCACTACACTCGTTATCGGGTGTGTCTGAGAAGCTTGATTCTCCACCAGTTCAGCGTAAAACCCACATACAATCGAATTTGTAAATAGACATAGTAGCGATAGTGCGCCAGAAAGAGTTGTCGTAAACGAGTGTCGTAGGGTTTATACACTATTCACGTTACGCAACCACCATGAGTAGTGTACGCGAGGCGACCGAGGACCTCCTCGGGGAGAAACCCGACCTCGAATCGGACCTCCGCGAGGTCCTCGCGGTAGACGAGCGCGCCGACGGCTGGGCATTCGACGACGTGCCCGTGGACTCCGGCGCCTTCGGCGAACTCGTCTCCCGCGACATCGTCGCCGAGAACGGGGACGGCTACGAAGTCGCCGACCCCGACGCGGTTCGGGCGAGCCTCGACGGAGACGCCGAAACCGTGGCCGACGCGGACGCGAGCGGCCCGACCCTCCCGTCGCTCTCGCTCGAATCGCTCCCCTCGCTGTCGCGGCTCGAAGCGGGCGGACTCGCCGCCGCGCTGGCGTTCGTTCTCCTGATGCGAACGTACATCTTCCCGACCGTGTTCCGCGGCGAGTACGTCGTCCTCCCTTCGAACGACCCCTACTACTACCGCTACTGGGTCGAACAGCTCTCGGCGGAGGCGGCCGGCGTCTTCGACTTCAGCGTCCTCTCGGGCCTGCCCGGTGCCGTGGCGAAGAGCGAACCGCTGATGGTCGGGACGCTCTGGTGGTTCACGAACCTTTTCGGCGGGGCCGACGCCGCCGGGCGGGTGCTGGCGTGGTACCCCGTCGTCTCGGCGCTCGTCGTCGCCGCGCTCGTCTACGCGCTCGCGGTCCGGGTCACCGACGACCGCCGGGTCGGTCTCGCCTCGGTCACCTTCCTCGCGGTAATCCCCGCGTTCGCCTACCGGACCGGTCTCGGGTTCGCCGACCACCACGCCTTCGACTACCTGTGGCTCGCGCTAACCGCGCTCGGACTGGTCTGGCTCTCGGACGTCGAGCGCGAGGACCTCTCCTCTCCTAAATCGTGGCTGGCCGCGACCGCGCTCGGCGTCGCGGTCGCCGGACAAGTGATGGCGTGGGAGGCCGGACCGCTCCTCGTCGGCGCAGTCGGCGTCTTCGCCGCTGTCCGGGCCGCCGCGGACGTGCGCGCCGACCGGTCGCCGCTCGCCGCGAGCGCGTCGCTCCTCGCCGGACTCGCGGTCGCCACCCTACTCTCGCACCTCGCGCACACCGGCTTCGGATGGCACACCGACGTAGTGGCCTACTCCCCGGCGCTGTTGCTCGTCGGAGTTCTCGCCGTCTCGCTTGCCGGCGAGGCGGTTCGGCGGGCGGGGATGCCCGCGTTCGTCCTCGGCGGAGCGGAGGTCGCGGGCGCACTGAGCGCGCTAGCGCTCCTCCAGTTCGTCCTGCCGACGTACGCGAATCGGTTGTACCGTCAACTCGACTTCCTCCTGTTCAAATCCGGCGCGGCCGAGACTCAGTCTCTCTTCGCGGGCGGTCCGGCCGGATTCTTCATCGGCCCCATTCTCGAACTCGGCTTCGCGTGGCTGCTCGCGGTGCCGACGCTCGCGCTGCTCTCGTGGCGAGCGTACCGACGCGACCACGTCCCGTGGCTGGTCGTCTGCACGTACGGCTGGTACTTCCTCGTGCTTGCGGCGTTCCAGCGCCGATTCGTCGGCGAACTCGCACCGTTCGCGGCGGTGTTGGCCGGTTACGGCTTCCTCGTGTTCGCCGCGAAGGTCGATTTGCTCTCGCAGTTCGGCTTCGGCGAGGACGACCCGCGAGCCGAGAACGATGCGGACGGTTCCACTCGACGCACGCTCGGACTCCCCGACAGAGGGACGGCCGCGACGCTCGCGGTTCTGCTGCTGTTTCTCGTCAGCGCGGGCGGCGTCCAGACCGCGGTCCGTCACCAACAGGTGAAGATTGTGGACGACAAATTCGAGGCCGCGACGTGGATAGACGGCTACGCAGAGCGACAGGGCTTGGAGTACCCGAACAACTACGTCTTGAGCAAGTGGGGCCGCAACCGGATGTACAACTACTTCGTCAATGGCGAGTCAAGGTCGTACGGCTTCGCGTATCGACGGTACGCACCGTTCCTCAGGTCATCGGACCCCGCGGCACAATATCAAAAGTTGCACGAAAAGGTCGGCTTCGTCGTGACGAAGAACGTCAATTTGAACGGGCGGGCCGCACCGAAGATCAACTACGCGAGATTCCACAAGCGGTTCGGAAGCGCCGGACCGAACGGTGCCAGCGGTGCCGGCCACTACAAGGCGCTCTACGCGAGCGACGACGGGTCGGTGAAGGTGTTCTCGCTGGTGCCGGGCGCGAACGTCACCGGAACCGTCGGGGAAAACGAGACGGTAACCCTCTCGAAGAAAGTCGAAATCGAGGGCGCGTCGTTCACGTATCGACGAAGCATTACGGCGGGTCCCGACGGCGACTTCTCGGTGACGGTTCCCTACGCGGGGACGTACTCCGTCGGCAACCGGACCGTCGAAGTTCCCGAGAGCGCCGTCGAGAACGGCGGTAACGTCACCGTCGGCGCGTAGCAGTCGGTAGACTGTTCCGTAGTCGACGTAACGTGTACGACCGGGTAACCGACTAGTAAACACCGGATTCCGAAGATTCGGCCTGTAAGCTACCCAGTGGCTTTTTGCTATTCGCGGTTGCGAACAGTAGGTGATGCGAATACTCGTTACCGGCGGTGCCGGGTTCATCGGCGGCCACCTCGCGGAAGGGTTCGCCAGCGACGGCCACGACGTGGTCGCGCTCGACAACTTCGAGCCGTTCTACGACACGGGAATCAAGGAGCACAACGTCGAGGCGGCGCGCGAAGCGGCCGCGGAAGGCGACGGCAGTTACGAACTGGTCGAAGGCGACGTGCGCGACGAGGAAGTCGTCGGCGAGCAGGTCGCCGACGCCGACGTAATCTTCCATCAGGCCGCCCAAGCCGGCGTCCGGACCAGCGTCGAGGAGCCCCAGAAGGTCAACGACATCAACGTCTCGGGCACGCTCAACGTGCTGGAGGCCGCCCGAAGTTCGGACACCGAGCGCGTCGTCGTCGCGTCGTCGTCGTCGGTGTACGGTAAACCCGAATACCTGCCCTACGACGAGGACCACCCGAACACGCCGGTCAGCCCCTACGGCGCCTCGAAGGTGGCTCAGGAGCAGTACGCGCGCGTCTACAACGAGGTCTACGGCCTGCCGACCGTCTCGTTGCGGTACTTTACGGTGTACGGCCCGCGGATGCGCCCGAACATGGCCATTAGCAACTTCGTCTCGCGGTGCATGAACGGCGAGCCGCCGGTCATCTACGGTGACGGCACCCAGACGCGGGACTTCACCTTCGTCGGCGACGTGGTGGAAGCGAACCGGACGCTTCTTGACACCGACGCGGCTGACGGCGAGGCGATGAACGTCGGGAGTACCGACAACATCGAGATTCGGGTCTTGGCTGAGGAGATACGCGACCAACTCGCGCCCGACCTCGAACTGGAGTTCGGCGAGCGCAACGACGCCGACGCCGAGCATACGCACGCCGACATCTCGAAGGCCAACGAACTCATCGGCTACGAACCGACAACGACCATCCGAGAGGGCGTCAAGCAGTTCACCGACTGGTACCGGGCAAATCGGGAGTGGTACGAACCGCTCGTCCGGAACTCCTGACTGGTTACTTAGATTTCCTGAAGATGTCGAGGGCAAGTTCAGTTCTAGTGCCAAGGACGACCTTGTCTGGGTCCCGGAAGTCCGCTACCGCGCTCCCCTTCCGGAGGAACTTGGGGTTCATCGCCATGTGGAAGTCTTCGTCGAGCGTCTTCCCAGAGGTATCGGCGGGTATCGGGGCGACGGTCTCCTCGGTGGTGCCGGGAACGACCGTGGACTTGACCACGACTAGATGCGAGTCGTCGGAGGATAGCGCCTCACCGAGCGACTGCGCGCCCGCTTCCATGATGTCGAGATCGATGTCCTCGCGGGACGGTGTCGGTAGTGTGAGGAACGTGACGTCTGTTTCCCGAACTGCAGCATAGTCGGTGGTCGCCCGCAGTCGGCCCCCCACCGTATTCGGCGACGAGGTCGTCGAGGCCGAGTTCGTGAATCCGAGCGTCGGCCGCGTTGATGGAGTCGACAAGTTGCTCGTCGATATCGATGTTCGTCACCTCGTGACCATAGTCGGCGAAGCAGGCGGCGACAGTGGTGCCGACGTAGCCGCTCCCGACGATGCTGACGTTCATTACCGGATGTGTTTGCGGGAGTTTTCTTTAGGCTTCAGGTCTTGGAGGGTGAAAGCCAGCGTGCAGTTGGTGAGATACTCGCGTTGGTTGCGCTCTATCTCGGTCACAGACGACCCTACTTAGACGCGTAGGGGGAGTGGTAAATCCGAGACCCATGTCAAGGTCATCTGTATTAGCAACAAAATCGAATACCGTGACCGATTGAAGGAACGCGTCGACTGGCACTGTCTAGTTAAGGAGCGAGCAGGTCAAAGAGCTAGTTGTTCATGCTACTCTCAAACCTGCTCAGAGAGACGTTAGATACCGCGACTCTTGAATGTTGGCAGCGGGAGCGGACGGCGACGCCCGTCAGGGCGTTCGCCGTCCGGCTCCACGCTGCTGGCTGTTCGCTCAGAGAAACAGCAGCGATTCTTGAGCTCCTCGGCGTTGAACGGACGCATGGAGCGGTTTGGAACTGGGTGCATCGGCTGGCTGACAGCGTCGGCGACCCGCCGTCGGCGACGCCGACGCGGGTCGCGGTCGACGAGACCGCTGTCCGGATTAACGGCGAGTGGTCTTGGGTGTACGCTGCAATTGACCTCGAAACGAAGGTGCTACTTGATGTCGCCGTGTTTGGTCGGCGTGGCACCGATCCAGCGGCCGCGTTCCTCCACGGTCTCACCCAGAAACACGATTGTTCAGAAACCGTGTTTCTGGTCGATGGTGCAGGCTATCTGACTGCCCTCTCTCGATTAGGATTGAGCGGTCACCTTGAATATGTTGACCGAAACCACATCGAAAAGTGGTTTCACACCCTCAAAATGAGAATTGACCGCTTCCATTCGTCGTGGGTGGGCAGTCGGCCGAGCGTCCGCCAGTGGCTTGCATCGTTTGTTCATTACTATAACTTCCAGCGACCGCACCAAGCACTCGATGAACGCACGCCAGTCGAGGAGGAAAACTAGACAGTGCCCGTCGACTTTAGTCTACAGGACAATGAACTGTTCCTCCTCCGAAACATGGCGGAGATGCCGTCTTTGAAGATTGAGTCTATCGACTTCTCAAAGAACAGTCTTTCCTCGGGATAATCTAGAGCAATCACACCGGTGGTCAACTCGGGGAAGGGGTTACTTGGAACACCGACTTCTCGGTAATCCTCCAGTCCCACCCTAGCCTTAGTTGAAGAACAAGCAACGTTCACTCTGTACGAGGTATGCCTCGGAACGGTTCACTCGATACGAGGTGAATAGTGGACTGACCGTCCAACAGTACCTCGTTGTTGGGTGTGTCTGAGAATTCCAATAGTCTAAATAATTGCCACGGTGCTGTTAAATGAGGGAGTATCGACGGAAAGCCGTATAGAGATAACAGGTTTTAAGCTATAGCAATATCCCAAATCGGGTGATGGTCTCCGGGTTCCGGTATCGAGTGGTAAGCGTCGTCGGCGCGGCGTTCATCGCGGCTATCGCCGTCTTGATGGCGAATGCCTCCTCTTTACAGACTCTGTTTACGACTGCGGTCCCGGTGTTCCGGCGACTGCCACCAACCGTGTTGACCGGGAACAAACTCACTTTAGTCGTCGTGACGACGACGCTCGTGGTCGTCGGCAGTTTGATGCCGCTGTTCAAACCCAGGCCCCGACGGATACTCGACACAATCCTCCTCGCCCAGCGGCGCACGGTCACCGCCTGCCTCGCGCTCGCCACTATCGGGTACTTCGACTATACATATCGGCTTCCCCGATCTACGCTCGTACTGGCGACAATCGGCCTTCTTATCGGCCTTCCGGCGTGGTTTGTCGCAATTCGCCGACGGCCGGTCGAAAAAGAGCGAGCGGTCATCGTCGGTGACGACTCCGAAGAGATTGCCGACGTGCTGGACGAAATCGACGTACCGGTTGTCGGCTACGTTTCACCGCCGAGTCCGTACTACACCGGCCACAATGGAGTTTCGAGCGAGCGTGCCGTCACCGACGGCAGCGGTGAGGCGTTGCTGGAGGACTTGGACTGTCTCAGCGGTCTTTCGCGTCTCGAGGAAGTGCTTGTCGATTATAATGTGGATACGGTGGTGCTGGCATTCGCCCAGCCCGATCGGGCGGAGTTCTTCGGCGCGCTCGATACCTGTTACGAGCACGGCGTCGACGCGAAGGTCCACCGGGAGCACGCGGACGACGTGCTGACGACGACTACGCGCGGGGACGAGGTGCTCGTCGACGTCGAACTCGAACCGTGGGACTGGCAGGATTACGTGTTCAAGCGGGGGTTCGACGGGGCGTTCGCTTCGGTTGGGTTGCTGGCGTTTGCGCCGTTCCTAGTGGTGATTGCAGTCGCAATCAAAATCGACAGTCCTGGTCCGATTCTATACAGTCAGGAGCGGACGGCGGAGTTCGGGGACACGTTTACCGTCTACAAATTCCGGACGATGATTCCCGAGGATGAGTCGGTGATGCCCATCGAAGACGAGGCGAACGACCGCATCACCCGCGTCGGGCGCTTCCTCCGTAAGACGCATCTTGACGAAGTGCCCCAACTCTGGTCGATTCTCGTCGGCGAGATGAGCGTCGTCGGACCTCGGGCTGTCTGGACCGACGAAGAGCAACTGCTGGAGGAGACGACCGACATGTGGCGCAAGCGCTGGTTCGTCAAGCCAGGACTGACGGGGTTAGCGCAGATCAACGACGCCAAGAGCACGGACCCAGCCGCGAAACTCCGATACGATCTCGAATACATCCGCCGCCAGTCGTTCTGGCTCGACGTGAAAATCGTGGTTCGGCAAATTTGGAAGGTATTTGCCGACGCCTTGTAGTAACTGGTCGAGTCCTACTACAACGAATCCGTCTACACCCTCGAAGTGTCATCGTTGATTCCGTTGTCGGACATCTCGCTCCACCGTGTCGCAGGCTTTATCTGGGCATCACGTTATTCAGCCACCATCCACCATGACTGACGTACGCGAGGCGACAGACGGAGTCCTCGCGGAGAAACAAAACCTCAAATCAGACTTGCGTGAAGTTCTCTCTGTCGACGAGCGCACCGACGGATGGTCCTTCGACGACGTGCTACTCGACTCGGGGACGTTGGGCGAGTTTCCTTGTAGAAGCTATTCTAATTTCTTAGCCTCTATTGACAATTTTTTCTCTGAACAGTGAGCAACGCGGCCGCTGCCGTTCGACGTGTGATAGTTACTCGGAGTCTAAAACTATTTAACACTCGGTGAGTGTCCACGTGTATATGAAAGCCGTCGTGCTAGCTGCCGGAGAAGGAACCCGACTTCGACCCCTAACTGAGGACAAGCCGAAGGGAATGGTCGAAGTGGACGGAAAGCCGATCCTCAACCACTGCTTCGATCAACTGGCCGAACTGGGGGCCGACGAGTTCGTGGTTGTAGTGGGATACCGCAAGCAGGATATCATCGAATACTACGGTGACGAGTATGACGGTATCCCCATCACGTACGCTCACCAGCGTGAGCAGAAGGGACTTGCTCATGCATTGCTCACGGTTGAGGAACACATCGACGACGACTTCATGCTCATCTTGGGCGACAACATCTTTGACGCGAATCTAGGTGACGTGGTCAAACGCCAACGGGAGGACCGCGCGGACGCGGCCTTCCTCACGGAGGAAGTTCCGTACGAGGAGGCGAGTCGATACGGGGTGTGTGATACCAACGACTACGGTGAGATTACCAACGTGGTTGAGAAACCCGAGAACCCGCCGTCGAACCTCGTGATGACTGGCTTCTACACCTTCACGCCCGCAATCTTCCATGCATGTCATCTGGTCCAACCGTCGAACCGCGGCGAGTACGAGATCAGCGAGGCCATCGACCTGCTCATCCAGAGCGGCCGGACGATAGATGCAATTCGGATGGACGGTTGGCGAGTAGACGTCGGATATCCCGAAGACCGGGACCGGGCAGAAAGCCTCCTTCAGGGTGAGGAGCCAGAGCCAGAGGTAGCGGAAGTGTCGTCCGACTGACTTCCGGTTCGAACTCGGTGGTTTTTTCTTGACTCGATTCCCGGCCGGTAGTAATGAGAATACTCGTCACCGGTGGCGCGGGATTCATCGGCGGCCATCTCGCCGAAAAGTTCAGCCGCGACGGCCACGACGTAGTTGCGTTTGATAACTTCGAGCCGTTCTACGACGTAGGTATCAAAGAACACAACGTCGAGACGGCGCAGAGAGCTGCCGCGGAAGGCGATGGAAGCTACGAACTGATAGAGGGCGACCTCCGCGATGAGGAGGTAATTAGCCAGTACGTCGCCGAAGCTGACGTTATCTTCCATCAAGCGGCTCAGGCCGGCGTCCGTGCCAGCGTCAAGGAACCTCAGAAGGTCAACGATATCAACGTCTCGGGCACGCTGAACGTGCTGGAAGCAGCCCGGGATTCGGAGACCGAACGAGTGGTAGTGGCAAGCTCTTCATCGGTGTACGGCAAACCCGAGTATCTGCCCTACGACGAGAATCACTCGACGACGCCCGTGAGTCCCTACGGTGCCTCAAAACTTGCCCAGGAGCAGTACGCGCGAGTCTACAACGAGGTCTACGGCCTGCCAACCGTCTCGCTGCGGTACTTCACGGTGTACGGCCCGCGGATGCGCCCCAACATGGCCATCAGCAACTTCGTCTCGCGATGTCTTAACGGCGAGCCACCGGTCATCTACGGCGACGGGACTCAGACGCGAGACTTCACCTACATCGACGACGTGGTTGAGGCTAATCGAACACTCCTCACAACCGACACCGCCGACGGTGAGGTCCTGAACATCGGTAGTACTGATAACATCGAGATTCGGACGCTGGCCAAGGAGATACGTGACCAACTCTCCCCGGACCTTGAATTGGAGTACGACGAGCGCAACGACGCCGACGCCGAACACACCCACGCCGACATCTCGAAAGCCAACGACCTGCTTGGATACGAACCCACGATGACCATCCGCAAGGGCGTCGAAGAGTTCGCCGACTGGTACCGGGAGAACCGAGATTGGTACGAACCGCTTGTTCGTAGCTCGTGAATGCAAGTACAGTGACTCAAAACCGACGGAAAACGCTTCGAGACCAATAGAGTATTAACGACGGGACAGGAGGAACGAACCGAATGCGGATTCTCCGAGTCGCACAGAAAGTGTATCCGGACGTAAAGGGTGGCGGACCGTACCACGTCCACGCAATGAGTCGGGATCAAGCCGATCGGGGCCACGATGTGACTGTACTGACTGTCTCTGACGACGACTCGAAACCCCGTCGAGAGGAGCGTGACGGGTACACCGTGGTTCGTCGGAAGCCGACAGCCGAACTGCTCGGAAACGACATCTCGAGTGGAGTTGCCAAGTTCTTGGCCAGTGCGGGCGACTATGACGTAATCCACGCCCATTCACATCTATACTTCTCGACGAATCTCGCAGCCCTGAAGCGGCGACTCGGAGACATCCCGCTGGCAATCACGAACCACGGCCTCTACTCACAGAACGCCCCCGAGTGGGTGTTCGACGCTTACCTTAAAACCGCAGGCCGTTGGACGTTCGATAGTGCAGATGTCGTGTTGTGTTACACTGAGGAAGACCGAGAGCGGGTGCAGGGGTTTGGCGTCAACACCGATATTGAAGTCGTGTCGAATGGTATCGACCAGACACGATTTACACCAGAGGGGCCAAGAAGCGATCTCGTGGATTCCGACGGGCCGGTCGTACTCTTTGTCGGGCGGTTGGTTGATGGCAAGCGGCCGCAGGACGCAGTTAGGGCGTTCGCAGGTGTCCACCGAGAGCATACCGACACCGAACTATACCTTTGTGGCGACGGCCCGCTACACGACAAACTACAGACGCAAGCGGCCGAGCTCGGCGTCTCGGAGGCAGTCACGTTCCTCGGTCACGTCTCCTACGACGAGATGCCGAAAGTGTACCGATCGGCGGACATTCTGGTACTTCCGAGTCGGGCAGAGGGACTTCCCCGGACCGTGTTGGAGGCGTTCGCGGCCGAGACCCCGGCCGTAACAAGTGACCTCGAACATGTCGCGCCGGTCGTTCGCCACGCCGGGAAAACGTATCCCACCGGAAACACCGATGCGTTTGAGGACGCGCTCAGCGAACTACTCTCGAACCCTAAGCGTGCGAAGTCACTCGGTGAGGATGGACGCAAACTGGTCAACTGCAGGTTCAGATGGGAGGAGACTGTCACTAAGACAACTGCCGCGCTCGGTCGCATCTCGAAGGTAAAGAACTAACAAGTACAGGGGTCCGATACGAGGTATGGACGTAGTACGTACCGTCCGCGAATCGAACATCTATGCGGTCGTATCGACGTTGCGCCGGTGGGCACGGGGAAGCACAGTACTATCGATGCTTACTCGGGAGGAGGTCCTTCAGGGCCTTCTCGCCATCGTATTGATCGTCAGTACCACCCGTGTCGCTCTCACCAACCTCAACGCGGCAGTGAAATTTCTGAGTTTCGTCGTCCTCTTTCTATTAGTGGTCGTCATCGCGTTGCCGTTCACCGAACCATCGTCGGAGTGACCGACGCCGCCGTTCGAGTACTGGCGAGGCGAACACGACCAGCAGGAACATGAACGGAATTCGGTGTCTGACGGTGGTTCCGAAGTTGGAGTCGATAAGTCCGTATCCCACGATTCCGCCGAGATAGACGGTCAGTAGGAGGGCCAAGACGCTCTCATTGGTCTCACACGCGGCCAGAGACCGATACGCGGCGACAGTTAGGACAACCAATAACGGTAGTTCGAGTATAGCCAACAAGTCGAACGGAGAGTTTACGTGTAATGGAAACGGAGCGAACTGGAAAAACAGGGCGCGAACCGGTGCGAGGAGTAGAACATCGGTCCACGAATCGTAGGTCACACCGTCAAGATACACTGCACTTCCCGACGCCCGAGACGTGAGAATATCGTTGAGGGAAGCCAACGGGAATTCGTGAGTGAAGAGCAGGAAACCGACCACTCCCGTCGGGAGGACGGCCAGCATCAACGTCACAAACGAAATTTTGTGTCGGGCGACAGTGTCAAGGACCGACACGATTCCAGCGGCAATACTACCGACGAGGAGGAGGAGTGCCAACTCGGTGCGAAGAAGCAAGAGGCAACCGACTAGTGGAATTACAGCCAACCCGTGCCAGTATCGAGCGCGGGTGACGACGTTAGTGACGAGGACGAGAGTGACAAACAGCAGTAGTACCGAGAGAGTGTCTCGCATCGGTAACGTCAGAAAAAGAAACGGAAGAGGTGCGAACAACGCGAGTGCGGCGACGCCATCCGTCGAGTCGATGGCAGAGAGATACAACCTCCGAGATAGTGAAAACATCGGAATCGGGATTAAGACAGCCAGCAGGCCGTTGATTAGCGAGAGAGTCGTCGGACCGTCTCCGAAAATTACATACAGGAATCCCTGAAAGGCACCGAACGCATTCACGCTGACCGAATTCGACGGTAGCGAACCGGATGCTACCTGACTTGCAGCAGTGTGGAATGTCGTGATATCCCACTGATATGGAAGGGCCGGGATGACGAAAAGTGCTAGAAGGACGTGGCCGACAAGTGCGGCCCCACTTAGATGTCGGTACGTGCGACTCTGCGACCGGGTGGCAAACGCGAAAAGTAACAGAATGCTTAGTACCGTAACGAGTACCATCTAAAATGGGGGAGTTGACAGGAGGTTATATACTCACCGCTTTCGGGTGGTCACTCGGCCAACAGACCTCGACTTCTCATCCGTTGCAGCCACCGAGCGAACACGTAGACGCTCCAGAGGAAACGAGTGTGATCGCGTGAACCTTGGGCATGCTCCTCAAAGATGTCGAGAACCGCAGGTACGTCAAGGAGGTCGGTTTCGGTCGTTTCGACCGTTCGACGGAAATCCGAGGCGAACTCGTGTTTCAACCACTCCCCTATAGGAACGTCGAAGCCTTGTTTCGGTCGGTCAAGTATCGCATCTGGGAGCATATCGTTGAAGGCTCGCTTCAGGACGCGCTTGCGGTCACGGGAGGTGATTTTGTAACTGGTCGGCAAACTCATCGCGTATTCGACGACATTCGTGTCAAGGAAGGGAACTCGGACTTCCAACGAGTTGTACATACTCGCGCGGTCTACCTTTCGGAGCATCTGATTAGGCAGTGAGTGAAAGGTGTCGACAGCCTGGATTCGGCTGAGTGAGTCACGCCTCGTTCGTGGGAGGAACGATTCCTTGTCGTCATGATGGTGTAAGAGACTCTCCCGGCCCGCTACGACGGGAGACGCTTCGTCGAAGGCAGCCGTAGTTTCTTCGTCTGGGAGTCGAATCCACTCGAAATGTCGGTCAGAGACCGACTCAATTCCACCACGAGTGAACTTCTGGGCTTTCCTTGCGACCTCTCCGAGTTTACTCCCGCGCGAAGCAGGGAGTCGTCTAACCAACGGCTCAACCAATCGATGTCGGACAGGACCAGGAACTGCCCGGTAGTAGCGTGAGTAGTACTCACCGCGATACTTGTTGTATCCGGCAAACAGTTCGTCCGCGCCGTCGCCCGAAAGAGCAACTTTCACCTCGTTGCTCGTCTTGCGGGAGACGATATAGGTCGGTAGGAGTGATGGATCGGCGAACGGCTCCCCCATCGCGTCGACTACCTCCGGGATGACCTCCCGAACGTCCGTCGGAGACACCGTGAACTCGTGATGGGCCGTGTCGTGGTAGTCAGCGACTCTTCGGGCGGCCCACGCCTCATCGAATAGTGATTCGTCGAATCCGACAGTAAAAGTCCGAATGGATGAGTCGGATAGTTCTGACATCGTTCCGACCACAATACTGGAGTCGATACCGCCACTCAGAAAGGCACCTAGTGGTACGTCGCTCTGTAACCTGCGTTCGACGGCCCGTTCGACGTTCGAACGTAACTTCGTCGCTGCTGCCTCTATCGATGATGGTGATGACGGCGAAACCGAGGGCGTGTAGAATTGTTCGTGACGGATCCCTTCTGCAGATATCACCGCCATGGTTCCTGGTTGAAGCTTCGTGACATTCTCGAACGGGGTATGTGGTGCAGGAACGAATCCAAATGCGAAGTATCGAGCGACGGCAGCTCGGTCGAGGCCGCCAGCGTCCACATCGCTTTCAAGCACCGTCGAGAGCTCGGAACCGAACGCGACTCGACTGTCATCGTTCGAAGCGACGACAAGAGGTTTGATGCCCATTCGGTCGCGTGCGACGACGACTCGCCGCCGGTCGGCGTCCCAGAGGGCGAACGCGAACATGCCGTCGAGGCGTTTGACGAACTCGGGGCCTTCCTCCTCGTAGAGGTGGACGAGTACCTCCGTGTCGGTGTCGGACTCGAAGCGATGGCCAGCGCGCTGGAGCGTCTCTCGAAGTGAGCGGTAGTTGTATATCTCCCCATTGAAGACGACGGCGACCGACCCGTCCTCGTTGAATATCGGCTGTCGCCCGCCGTCGAGGTCGATAATACTGAGACGGCGGTGAGCCAACCCGACTGGACCGTCACGGTAAATACCGCTGTCGTCGGGTCCTCGATGGGTCTGACAGTCGTTCATCCGACGGAGAGTCTCCTCGTCGGGCTTGTCGTTCGGATCGAAGACGCCTGCAATGCCACACATAATTGATGTCCAGACGAGGACCGAGACGACGGTCCGAATCTAAGTTCGGCTGGTCGCCGCCCCGAAATAGCTGTTTCGTTTTAATCCGTCAATCGAGTCGAAGGGGAGTCGTTATACGGGTCGAATCATTTCTCTCGAACGAGATTCATATGTCGAAAACCGAGGTTTGGTACCTCATCGGCACCTTGGCGGTTGGTGGGACCGAGCGGACGCTCGTCGATCTGGTCAACAACCTGAACCGGACGCGCTTCGAGCCGACCGTGTGGACGATAACGGAACCCGGACCGCTCGCGTCCGAACTCAGCGATGTACCGGTTCGCTCGCTCGGTGCTACTGGTAAGCACGACGCTCGCGCTCCAGTTCGCTTCTTCCGCGCACTTCGCTCCGAACGCCCTGACGTACTCCAGTCATTCCTGTTCTTCGACAACACGCTGGCTCGACTGGCGTCACTGTTCGCTCAGGACGTGACCGTCGTTACGGGCGTGCGAGAGGTGCCTGACGACCCAAGTCTCGTCCGGAGTGCGGTTCGACGCGTCACGCTCCCGCTCTCGGACAGGGTCGTGTCGAACTCGGCCGCAGGAGCAACGTTCGTCATCGAACGCGGTGCCGACGAACGCGACGTGTCCGTGGTCCGAAACGGCCGGGACTTGAGCGTATATGAATCCGCAACCGCTTCCGAGGACGTGCGAGCTGGCATCGGCGTCCCGGAAGATGCACCGCTCGTCGGGACGGTCGGTCGGTTGGTCGAGCGGAAGGGCCATCACGACCTGCTCGACGCGTGGCCGACGGTACTTGACCACCACCCGGACGCACACCTCGTCATCGTCGGCGATGGGCCCGAGAGAGAGGCCCTCGAACGACACATTCGTCGAATCTCCAGCAAGAACACCGTCCACCTGACGGGGACGCGAGACGACGTGCCGGAGCTACTCGACGCGTTCGACGTGTTCGCGTTCCCTTCTCACTACGAGGGGCTTCCGGGAGCACTCCTTGAAGCGATGGCGGCCGGACTCCCCATCGTCACGACCCCGGTAGATGGAAACGCGGAACTGGTTCACGACGGTCGAAGTGGACGCCACGTCCCGGTCCGAGACCCTAACGCGCTCGCCGAGGAGTTAATCGACTTGCTGTCGAATCCCGACGACGCTGAAGCGCTCAGAACACGGGCCAAACAGCGTGCTAACGCCAACTTCAGCCTCGACACAATGGTCTCGGAGTTCGAGGCCCTGTACGACGCACTCGACTAACCGTCGACGAACCGCTCGTACCACTGTTCGAGCAGAACGAGGTCCCAGAGTCGGTAGCCGTGGTCAACTCGCCCGTCGACGTGTTCGTCGAACGTCTGCCGGAGTCCGCCCGCGTCGAAGGCTGTGCGCTCCCCGAGACGATCGAGGTTCTCGCGTGCAAACTCCCGTAGTTCGCCCCGAAACCACTCGTTTATCGGCACGCCGAAGCCCTGTTTCGACCGGGTGATGACCTTCTCCGGGAGAACGTCCTCGAACGCCCGCTTGAGAATCCACTTTCCGTTCCCGCGTCGCCACTTGTACTTGGCCGGGATGCGGGCCGCAAACTCCACGACCTCGTGATCGAGGAACGGCGATCGGACTTCGAGCGAATGAGCCATGCTAGCTCTGTCGACTTTCACCAGCAAGTTGTCGGGCATATATGTCTGTAAATCTACATGCATGATGCGGTCGAGACGCGTCGGGCCGTCCGAGTGCGCGAACGCCTCGCGGAACTGCGCGAGTTCGTCGTCCGGCACCGGTCCGCTCCATACCCGTTCGGCCTGTTCGCCGGTTGCGTGACAGATAAATAGCGCATATCTGTCGGCCGGGTCCCGGTCGGCGATTTCGAGCGCCCGCTTGGCGTAGTGGATGTGCTTCTGATTCCCGACGCCGTCTGGGAGGGCGTCGAGGGCGGTTGCAACGGGAGTGCGAACGAACTGTGGAATGCTATTTGCGGCCGAGACGACTCGGTCGTACGTGTATCGGTCGTACCCGGCGAAGTTCTCGTCACCAGCATCGCCCGTGAGCGCGACCGTGATGTCCTCCGACGCGACCTGTGAAACGTAATAGGTCGGAAGTGCGGACGGGTCGCCGAACGGCATCTCGTACTGCTCGACGATCTCGGGGAGCACTTCCATCGAGTTCGGAGTCACGGTGTATTCGTGGTGGTCGGTCCCGTACACGTCGGCAACCTCACGCGCGAACTCCAGTTCGTCGTACGCCTCCTCGTCGAAGCCGATGGAGTACGTTCCGATAGGGTCGTCGGCAACATCGTCCATGAGCGCAGCGACGACCGACGAGTCGATGCCACCGGAGAGGAAGACGCCCACCGGAACGTCACTTCGCATTCGGAGGCGCGTGGCTTCGTAGAGGCGGTCTCGGAGCTCCGACATAATCCACGACGGAGATTTCGAGAACTGGTCTCGATACGAGAGGTCCCAGTATCGGTCTCTGGTCGTGCCACTCTCGGAGACTATCATGTATTCGCCGGGCGAGAGCTGTTCGATTCCCTGAAACCCCGTCTTCGGCGTCGGGACGTACTGGTAGTTGAGATACGACCGGATAGCCGGGAGGTCGGGGCGTGCAGTAACCTCATCGTCGGCGAGTATCGCCTTGATACTCGAGGCGAACCAGAAACCGTCCTCGCCGTCGCGGTAGAAGAGGGGCTTCTGACCGAGGCGGTCCCGAGCGAGAAACAGTCGTTCGTCCGACTCGTCCCAAATGGCGAACGCGAACATCCCACGGAGATACTGGAGACAGTCGGTCCCGTACTCCTCGTAGAGGTGTAACAGGACCTCCGTGTCCGTTTCGGAGCGGAACGAATACTGGTCCACCCGTTCTCGGAGTTCTCTGTAGTTGTAGATTTCCCCGTTGAAGACGACATGGACGGTCCCATCGTCGTTGGCCATCGGTTGACGACCGGCTTCACTTAGGTCGAGGATGCTCAATCTGCGATGAGCGAGCAACGCCGGACCGGAGGCGTAGACGCCCTCGGCGTCCGGACCGCGATCTTCCATACACTCGTTCATCTCGTCCGCAAGTCTGGGGTCAGGGCGACCGTTGAACGAAATTTTTCCGCCTATACCACACATTAGTCTCTCTTAGACTGGCTTACTGACCACCTACTTGTGAGCGTGTCGGTTTGGGTTTAGACGGTAGCACTCACCCAACGACGTACCCGAGATTGTCGAGTGTATCTCCTCTGACAGAGAGTTGTAAACGAAACACGGATTTTATTTATGTGAAAGAAAAATTGTACGAGCGATTATAATCGCTATGATACAAAGTACAAAAGAGTTTCTAGATCTGGTCGTGAATATTTGAAATTAAATATCCAATTGGGTAGCCTGCAAAAACCAAGGCTTTAGATGGATATGGAATAACATCTCGGAGTAACTCTTGAACCGAGCGGCCTGAGTAGATGCCAAAACGGGTATAATGGACTGCACTTTTGAAGAACGTAAATGGGGCTTGGGGAATCCAGTTTGACTGTTCGTTTAACCGCATTTTGTGCCATTCATAATGACCCTCAGCGATTCCATCAAGTGATAATTTTGTGAGCTGGTCATCGTTTTCGTCCGGATAATAAATCCGGAACGCCTTGTTGACGTACCGGCGGGAGTACTGCTGGGCAACCCGATCCCAGACGAGATCCTCTGGAACGAATCGTTCATCAATATCCGGAAAGGTAAATTGCCGGAGAATGTCGGTTTTATGCATTCCCCATAACTCCTCTGAAATTCCGTATCTGTACCGGAGTTCAATCAGGTTTGTGTCCATTGGGCTATCAGGAAGTCGTTGACCAACGATTTCTCCGTCCGGTGTCTTGCAGTATCCCGCAACGCCAGCGAACTTGTTTCGTTGATCTTTTGGAATCTGCTCCCATTCATCAAGCATTAACTCAATAGCGTCTGACGGCATCGAATCGTCCGAATCGAGTGGGCTGAAGAATTGTCCATCTGCAAGTTGTACTCCGATATTGAATGCGCGGTGTTTCCCAGTTTTATCCTGAGGTTGCTCTACAAATCGGATTGGGAACTCTGCATTTTGCCGCCAAGTAGTGACCCTCTCTTTTGTTCCATCGTCAGATCTATCATCAACGATGAGCCATTCAAAGTCCTTACATGTTTGCTCTACTAGGGCGTTATAGGGGCGTTTCAAGGCCTCTCTGCGGTTATAGGTAGGGGTCCAGACTGTGACTGCTGGCATAGTCTCAATACCTTACTTTGAAGCCGCTGTTAGAATATCAATCCCACATTTCGGGTTATCCTCAAGTTCATTTATAACGGTAAACTCGTTCTGTTCAAGTGTTTCTCGAACTGCTTGGGTGGGTGCGTCAAAGCAGCCATGCGACTCGACGACGATCTCTCGGGGAGTCGGCCCTAGCCTCTCGATGATGTCGAGTTCTGCGCCCTCGCAGTCTAATGCCAAGACATCACAATCAGGGAGATTAGACGGGGTGACAGCCGACGCGCCTCCGAGATCGCCCTTCACAGCGATGTCAGGGCCGACAAGTGCGTGCTTAAGCGTCACCCTCCCTGAGACACCGTTCAATTCAATTGTTTCCTGTGCGCACTTATATCGCGATTTGCTGGCTTCATATGAGATTACACGTCCGTCCGGACCGGATTTAGTAGCGGCCGCGACAGTGGAGATTCCAAACCCGCCACCGACTACTACAACGGTGTCCCCCTCGGCTACCACATCCTGAATCGATTCGATGAATGGAGCCTCCCAGTCTGGGTCAACGTCAACGCGGTCGAAGAGTTTCGGTTTCCGGGCGGGATACCCATTATAGACACCAATCTTTCGAGGAAGACGCGGTCGAAGATGCCGATAGTATGTTTGTCGAATGGCGGTGTACAGCGTGTCTTTCATCTTATTCTGCATTGAGATGCCGCCTTCTTAAGCGTGCCTTTCAAGGTACAGTCAGGAGATTCGACGATACTACAGTTTGTTCCGTTGTTGGTGATGCTTCCAGCTTTGCAGAACTCCCATTTAGGCACTTTCTCCTCGAGTTCTTCGCCATGAATGCTTAGTTCGTCACGGAAGACTTGCGTCACTTTCTACCCTTTCCAGTTAAAATCCCCTCGTATTTTGAAGCGATATGGTCGATACTATGATTCTCGCGGAAGTACTCAAACGCCGCGTCCGAGTAATCTGCTCGCCATTCGGCATCGGTGATGAGCGAGTTGAGTATCTCAACCAGAACGTCGAACTCGTCGTCAGCGCAGAACCCCGCCTCAGAGTCGGCGAGGATTCCGCTCGGATCGACGTTTAGACTCGCAACGGGCGTTCGATGCGCCCACGCTTGGAGGAACGTGTTCGGGAACCCTTCGTCAGTGGACGTGTTGAGGAATACGTCGGCCGCCGCGAAGTACGAATCCACCTCGGCGTAGGGGACGAATCCCTCGAAGCGGACGTTGTCGCGCTCGCCCGCCTCGCGTTCGATCTCGTCGTAGAGGTCCGGGTTTTCGTCCGCGCGACCGCCGACGATTACGAAGTCAGCGTCCGGAATCTCGTCGGCGAGGTCGAGTACGAGGCCGGGGCGCTTCCAGTCCCGAAGGGTCGCGACCCAGAGGACGACTGGTCGGTCGGCACGACGGATGTCGGCATGCGGCGTCTCGTCGGGAATCGGGTATCCGTTCGGGACGAGCGATACGTCCGGTCCGAAGCGACGCACTGCGGCCGAGCGCTGTCGCTCGTTCTGGGCGATCAGCGCGTCTGCTCTAGAGAGCGCCCGCCAGACGAGGCGTTTGTACGTCTCGTAATTCGCCCACTGACCGAGCGTCACCGGGTCGTCGGTGACTTCGCTGTCGTGTGCGAACCCGTACACGAGTCGGGTGCCCGTCACCGAACAGTAGACGGTGAGCGGGAGGAGGTCGAAGTTGAGGACTCGAAGATAGCAAACGTCGGGACCGACGCGCCTGAGCGCTTGAATCGTCTCTACGGCTCGAACGGTCGTCCGAACGGCGACGTTCGAGTCGCCGAAATCACGCTTGAGTACGACTCGGATTCCATCGACCGTCTGCTCGGTCTTCTCCGGCGCGTCGTTCTCGACGAAAACCACGTCGTGACCGCGCTCGACGAGTTCCTTCGCGATGAGAATCTGCTGGAGTTGCGCCCCACCGACGTTCCCCTCGTCACCGTTGACGAGCATATCGTAGGCGTTGAGTGTTAGAAACGCGATTCGCATCCTTGACCCGGTATCGCTACTCGACGGTGTTAGTTGTGACGGAACCGACCACTCCGACGGTTCGCGTCAGCTCACCAGCGGTTCGCCGCCAGTGCCTTCGATTTGGCGATCTCCTGATCTCGAAGTTCTCCGAGGAGATAGATCGTCGCGACGTAGACGAGACCGCTCGGTATTGCCGTGCTTAGCGCAGTGAGCCACGTGTACTCGCCGAGGAGAACGAGTACTGCCGACGGAGCACTCATCAGCGTTCCACCGACGACGACGTTTGCCGTGGTTCGTCTCGGAAACCGCCACTCGATGTATCGTCTGGAGATGAGAAGGACGAAAACGAGGTAGAAGGTAAAGCTCGTGAACGTGGCAAACGCCGCCCCAACGTATCCGTATGGCGGGATGAAGAGGAGATTGAGGAGCAGGTTCAGAACGACGGCCGCCGTCACTCCGGCGAAAAGCGTCAGGGTTCGGTTCTTCACTTCGAGCGTCTTGCTCCCGAGTGACGCCAGATTCCATAGCAGTACGCCCCATGCAACCAATGGGATTACGACGTACCCCTGATGGTAAGAATCTCCGAGGAAAAGAACGCTCAGCGGCCTCGAAAGCACCGTCGCGTACACGGTGGCGGGGACACCTAGCAGGAGGAAGTACCGCGTGTACGTTTCGAGAAGTTCTCCGAGTTCCTCCTCGTTGTCGCCGGTCCACGTGTTCATGATGAGCGGATGTGCAGCCTGTATAATCGGAGCTAGCACGAGTGGAAGGCCACGATTGACGATAGAGTAGTTCGACGAGTAGATCCCAACCGCCCGACTGCTCTTCAGTAGTTCAAGGAGGATCCGGTCTGCGAAGTTGAGGAGGACGTAGCCGAGCGTCATTCCGATAAGTGGATAGCCGTACCGAAACATCTTGCCGACGAGTTCGCGGTCGATTTCGATCGAGGCACGAGTGAGCTCGGTCCGATACAGGAGGAGTGCCGTAGCGATCGACGTTCCGACCACGGTCCCCCACAGCCATCCGACGATGTCGCCGAGAACGAAGAGCGCGAGCAGGAGTGCGGCTCCGAGTTTCGTCCCTGCCTGGACGACGTTGTAGATAGCGACCCGACGAGATTCGAGTCGGCTCCGCAGGAACGTCCGAAGCGTGGTGAAAACCCCTTGCAGGAGTATCAACGAGAGACCGCCGAGGTAAAACCGGCTGTACGCGCTTGACCTTGGAAAAAACGAGACGTAACCGAGTCCGCCCACGAGCGCCGCAACCGTGGTGAGAGACAGTAGTATCGTCGCCGTCGTATCTCGGAACGTCGTGTCATCTGCTTGTGGTTCGAATCGAAGAATCGCCTGTTCTAACCATCCCGTGTTTAGGAGCGTGAAGATGCTTACGAAGGCCATCGTAAGCGAGTACTTCCCGTAGGCGGAGGGGGAGAAAGCCCGGGTGAAAACGACCAGCGCTACTACGCCGAGAACCGCTGGTACGATGCGAGCGACCGAATAGAAACCAAAATCGTGAAAAAACCGGGCGGACTCCTGACTGTCGTCGCTCACAGCGGGCAGTTATCCCACTACGGAAAAAGGATTCCGAAACGAATACGAAACGCTTTACCGGGTCTTGCCGTTCGACTATCAAACGAGACAGATATGCCTATCATCGACGACAGGGGTCGCCTCTTCGGCACTGTCAACATCATCGATTTATTCGTCGTCCTCATGGTCCTCGCCACCGTCGCAGCAGGCGCGACGTTCGTTCTCGACACTAACGACAAGCCGGTGGATACCGATAGGCGGACACAAACCACCGTCATGTACGAGATACCCGGCGTTCAGCCCTACGTCGCCGACGCCATCCCTGAGGGCTCCATTCAGTCCGACGCTATCGCCTCGATTCAGAGCAAATCCGTCCGACCGACCGAAGTCGTCGTGACGGGCCAAAACGGGACGCTCCACGAGCGAACGCATCCGACGAAGAAGACGGTCACACTTCGACTCACACTCAACACTACAACGACGGAGAACGACATCCTCTTCCAGAACAAACCGCTCGAAGTCGGGCGACAGCTCACTCTCGACTTCGGTCCCGTCACAACGAAGGGGGCCATCACGAAGATTACAGACGAAAGCTAAGAGGTGTGTCAACTACTCCACCGTCACGCTCTTGGCCAGATTCCGCGGCTTGTCGATGGACCGCCCCAACTGCTTCGCGATGTAGTACGCCACCAACTGCAACTGAACGTTGGCCAACACCGGAGCTACCCGCGGATGGGTCTCCGGAATCTCCAGCACTGCATCAGCATAACGCCCCACATCTGAAGCCCCGTCCGTCACCGCGACCACCGGAGCGTCCCGAGCCTCCACTTCCTTCACGTTCCCCACCGTCTTCGTCGCCTTCCCACCGTTCCCGGTCACCAGCGCGAACACGGGCGTTTCGTCGGTCACCAACGCCAGCGGACCGTGTTTCAACTCCCCCGCCGGGAACCCCTCGGCGTGCTTGTACGAAATCTCCTTCAACTTGAGCGCGCCCTCCAACGCGACCGCGTGGTGGTAGCCCCGACCGACGAAGAAGTAGCCCGAACTGTCCACGAACCGGTCGGCGACCTGCGCGGCCCGCGAGTCGTCCAGAATCGTCTGGACCTGCGAGGGCAGGTCCCGGAGCGCCTCCACGATTTCGCGGGCGTCGTGGCGCTCGGTCAGTGCGGCCGCCAGCAGGTTGCAGGCGACCACCTGCGAGGAGAACGTCTTGGTCGCGGCGACGCCGATTTCGGGGCCGGCCCGGATGAACAGCGTCCGGTCGCACTCGCGGGCCGCGGTCGAACCGACGACGTTCGTCATCGCCAGCGTCTCGACGTTCCGGCGCTCGGCCTCCCGGAGCGCCGAGAGAGTGTCTGCGGTCTCGCCGCTCTGGGTGATGCCGACGACGAGCGTGTCGTCTCCCACCGGTGCGGGCGACGTGGCGTACTCGCTGGCGAGGAAGGCTTGGGCGTGGACCCCGGCCTCGCGGAGCGCCTGCGCGCCGTAGAGCGCAGCGTGGTAGGAGGTTCCGCAAGCGACGAACTGGACGGACTCTGGGTCGAGTCCCTTCAGCGCCTCGACGTCTACGGAGCCGGTCAGTTCGTCCACGCGGCCCCGCAGACACTTCCGGAGCGCGCGTGGTTGCTCGTGAATCTCCTTGAGCATGTAGTGGTCGTAGCCGCTCTTAGCGGTCTCCTCGGCGTCCCACTCGACGCGCGAGACCGACTTCTCTAACAGGTGGCCCTCGGCGTCCGAGACGGTCCACGATCCGGATTCGAGACGGGCGAACTCGCCGTCCTCCAGATACACCACGCGGTCGGTGTAGTCGAGGAACGCGGGCACGTCGCTGGCGAGGTAGGCCGCGTCGTCGCCGACGCCGACGACCAGCGGCGAGTCCCGCCGCGTGGCGAGGATGGCCTCCGAGTCGGCCGAGACGGCGGCCAGCGCGTAACTGCCCTCCAGTCGGGCGACCGCCGCGCGGAACGCCTCCTCGAAGGTCGCGCCCTCTGCGAGGTTGGCCTCTATCAGGTGCGGGACGACCTCGCTGTCGGTGTCGCTGTCGAACTCGTGGCCGTCCTCTCGGAGTTCCGCCCGGAGGTCGGCGTAGTTCTCCACGATGCCGTTGTGGACGACCGCGACCTCGCCGGTGCAGTCGGTGTGGGGGTGGGCGTTCGCGTCGCTCGGCGGACCGTGGGTACTCCAGCGCGTGTGGCCGATGCCGACCCGACCGTCGAGGTCGGACGTGACCGCCTGCTGGAGGCGCTGAATCTCGCCCTCGCGCTTGCAGACCGAGAGGTCACCGTTCGAGAGCGCGACCCCCGCCGAGTCGTAGCCTCGGTATTCGAGGCCTTCGAGACCGGTAAGGAGTACGTCGAGCGTTTCGCTCTCTCCCGCACAGCCGATGATGCCGCACATCAGCGAGTCACCTCGGTCGTCCGGGTCGGAACCCCGAATTGGTCAGCAGTTGTCACAGTTACTCACCGATACACGTCGGCGTGTTCGCTTATATTTTCGGAAACGGTCACGCCCGTCCGGAGATGGGCGCTCGGACCGACCAACGTGCCGGGCGCGAAACTCGCGTCGCCCTCGGCGCGCACGCGGTCGGCCAGCACCGCGCCGAGTCGCTGGTCCTCGAAGACTGTGTCGCCGACCCGCACGTCGCCCGGTCCGCCCGGAACCGTCGCGTCGGCACCCAACACGACGCCCTGTCCGGTCACGCAGTCCAGCAGGGTGGCGTTCGGGCCGACGCGCGTGTCGGTGTCCAGCACCGACCGGGCGACCACCGCGTTCGCGCCGACGGTGGCGTTCCGGCCGAGGGCGGTGTAGGGACCGACGACCGCGCCGGGCCGGACCTCGGTGTCGGGACCGACGACGACCGGGGCTTGCAGGGTGGCGTCGTCGTGGACCGTCGCGCTGTCGGCGACCCAGACCGACTCCTCGCGCTCGGGTTCGGTGACCCGGCCGTGGAGCAGGAGGTCCTGCGAGACGTCCAGCAGGTCCCACGGGTAGGTCGCGTCCTCCCACAGTTCCTCGGTGACGACCCCGCGGACGAGCGCGTCGGCGTCGATGAGGTCCACGAGCGTGTCGGTCAACGCGAGTTCCCCCTGCACGCGCGGGGTCTCCTCGATGGCGTCGAAGATGGTCGGGTCGAACGCGTACACCCCGGCGTTGAGCAGGCGGTAGTCGTCGGTCTCGGGCTTCTCGGCCAACTCGACCACTCGGTCGCCGTCCATCACGACCGCGCCGTAGTGGGAGACGTCGGCCTGTTCCGTGACCGCGAGCGTGGCGTTGCCGTCGTCCTCCTCGAAGGCGTCCAGCACGTCGGCGACCATCTGGCGCTCGATGACCTGGTCGCCGTTGACCACGAGGAAACCGTCCTCGCCCGAGACGGCTTCGCGGGCCCGAAGCAGGGCGTGACCGCTCCCCAACTGCTTGTCCTGCGCGACGTAGTTGACGGGGACGTTCCGGTAGGTCGGCCCGAAGTGGTCCTGCACCCGGTCGCGCTTGTAGCCGACGACGACGTGCAGGCGCTCGATTCCGGCCCCGATGAGCGCGTCGAAGACGTGTTCGAGAATCGGCCTGTCTGCGGCAGGCAGCATCGGTTTCGGACGGTTGCGAGTCAGCGGTCGCAAGCGGGTCCCCTCCCCCGCGGCCAGCACGACGGCGGCGCGAACTGTCATGAGTAACGCATCGGTCAGCGGCCGTATCAATTTTCGGCTTTTCGGGGGCGATTCGTCGGCCTAGTCGCCGATTGAAACCGATTAGTCCGAGGAATGTAACGATTCGACGCGCTCGCTAATCCAGTCGAGGACGGTAAAGAGGACGTCGAGGTGATGCGTTCCGAGCGGCGACTCCATCGCGGTCCCGGCGTCCGGCGGCGGGTGAAAGTGCGCCCGCGGCGCGTCGGTCTTCGGGTGGCGGTCCCAGCGACACTGATACCGCTCGTCGCCGCGCGTCTCGACGTAGTGGAAGTAGTAGTCGTCGGTCGTGAACCAGTGGACGTCGAGTCGAACGTCGTCCACGTCGCGGGGATAGCCGTTCGCGTCGATTCGTAGCTCCAGTTCGCGCGGCGAGGTACTGGTCGGGCGAAACTCCCACGACGCGACCAGCGGGTGGCTGGCGGCGCGTCGGCCGACGGTCCGGAGCGTGGGCACGTCGAGTTCGCCCGTCGAAGTCGAATCGTCGTCTCCGGAGGTCGCGTCGTCGTCTCGGGGAGGTCCAGTCATCTCGTTCCGACACCTCCGCGAGGTTACGCCGACGCCACGTCGTCGGCGTCGCCGCCGCGTCGCTCCGCGCGATGGGCGGCGCGTTGGAACAGTTCCAAGTCCCGCCGGAGGGTCCGCCACCGCGCGAGCGCGTCCCAGCGGTCGTGAATCTCGTCGTGGTCGCTCGTCTCGAACGTCGCTGGCGAGACGGCGTCCGGACCGGGCGCGTCGAATCGCTCGCCGAGACGCTCGTCCTCGGCGACGAGTTCGTCTATCTTCGCCCGGAGGTCGGCGACCGAGTTGTTCGTGGCGAGGGCCTCGACGCGCTTCCAGCGGAAGTACGAGTCGTTGCGTCGATAAGTCGCCGGACGACCGTCTCGGCGCTCGGCGATGCCCATCTCGACCAGTTGGGCGAGCGCGTCGCGCGCGCCGTCGTCGGAACAGTCAGCTTCCTCGGCGACCTCGCTGGCCGTCGCGTAGTCGGTCGTCCCCGTGATAACGTCGTAGACGCGCTGAAACGTCGTTCGCTCCTCGCACCACCGTCGCTCGCTCTCTCCGGCGTGTGAGTCCGAGGGCGTCGGTCCACTCGGTCCGTCGGTCATGCCTCTCCGTTCGCACTCGAAGACGATATATCTTTTCCGGGGCAGATATATCCCGTTTTCGACGCCGAATCAAATAGTCAGTGCCGCACCGCCCGCCACGGCCAGCGCGCCCAACCCGACGCAGACGCCCCAGAAGGGTACGCGCTCGACCACCCGCATCAGCGCGTCGATGGTCAGATAGCCCACGACCGCGGCGGTGACGAGCGCGAGGACCGCCTCGACGGGCGCGACCGAGGGAATCCCGGTGTCGAGCAGGACGAGGACGCCCGCGCCCAGCGCGGCCGGAATCGACAGCAGGAACGAGAGACGGAACGACGAGGGGCCGTCGTGGCCCCGAAAGAGGAGCGCCGAGGCCGTGGTGCCCGAGCGCGAGACGCCCGGCAGGATGGCCAGTCCCTGTAGCGCGCCGACCAGCACGGCGTCCGCGAGGTCGGGCGACGCTCGGCCGCCGAACTCGAAGCCGTCGGCGACGCGCTGGAGGACGCCCGTCAGCACCAGCAGGACGCCGACCAGCGCGACGAACGCGCCGCCGGTGAGCGCCGAGACGACCGTTTCGAGGGTGAGGTAGGCCGCGATGCCGACCACGCCCGAGGCCAGCGTGGCGACCGCGAGAAAGGAGAGGGTCGCGGTCTCGTCGCAGTTGGCGTCTCTGCGGTCGGCGTCCGGGAAGGCGTTTCCGGGCCGCCAGTCGGGGAGCGCGCCCAGCACGTCGGCCAGTTCGTCGCGGTAGTAGACCGTCGCCGAGAGCGCGGTCCCGGCGTGGAGGAACAGCGAGAACTGGACCGCGGCCTCGGGCGACGACCCGAGCGCGGTCAGGAAGACGGTGATGTTTCCCTCGCTCGAAATCGGTAACCACTCGAAGATGCCCTGTAACGCTCCGGCGACGACGGCGATCAGCACGGACCGGTCCATACTCGGTGGGCGAACGTCGGGGGTAAAAACTGCTCGGAAGTCCCTCGGCGACGCGCCGAGAGCGAGGACCGACGGCCGACCAGACCACGGCGCTGGGGCTTTTGAAACGTTCTTCGCATTAGTCTCGGTGGTCGCTCTCGACGCAACTACGCTACCGAGTACACGACCGAGAGCAATCGTCGGAGAGCGGCCGCGGCTCCCGAAATCGAACCGGCGAGAATCGGACCGTACGATGCCTACGCGTCTTCCAGACTTCCGGCGTCGAACTCGCCGTCGAGGTACTCCTCGCCGAGGTCGGTGATGGCGTAAGTGCCGCCGCCGACGTTCTCCAGCAGGCCGTGGTCGTCGAGCGCGCGACAGCGCATCCCGAGGTGGTTGGTGGAGTACCCGAGGTCGTCGCCGGTTTCGGCCAGTCGGTCGCGGATGGCCGACGGCGGGTAGTTGCCGTTCTCGCGGAGGAATTCGAGGATTCGCTCGTCGGCTTGAGTGAGCCAGTCAGCGTGTTTACGCATGGTCGGACGGATTTTCGGTGCCGAGCCGGATATATCTATTCGTTTGAGAAATGTAGAGGTTGCTCTCCGGTGGGCAGAGGCGGGGTATCTGAGCGTCGAGATAGGTCTTCAGATTCCGGGCGCGAGTCGAGCGAGACCGACGACGGAGGAGGCGACAGTCGCTACTCGACGGGTTCGCGCCAGTGAACGGTGACGTTGTTCACCGCGAACGCGTCGTCGTCGTCGTTCGTCCGGTCGCGGACGATTTGCAGGGTGTTCGCGCCCTCGACCAGTTCGACTTCGGTGATGGCGTCCTCCCAGTACTGCCACCCGCTGGCCGGCGGGACGTCGAACCCGCCCAGCGACTCGCCGTTTATCCTGAGTTCGTGGCCGTACTCGCCCACGCGGAACGCCTGCAAGCCGACGTACGGGTCGGTGGCGCGGTCGGTCGGCACCGTGAACTCGAACTCCGGGGTCGCGTCGCCGACGAACTCCGCCCACGGCACGTCTAACTCGTCTCGCTCCGGGCCGAGGAAGGCGCTGACGTTCACCAGCGCGTAGTTGGCGCGGTAGGTCATACGTTCGCTCACGACGGCCGTCGTCAAAGTCGTAGTGGGAGCGGGGGAGTGGAGGAGCGTGGAATCCGTTGGTAGCACGATGGACTCGCGTGACGAAATCGACCCTGACAGCATCGTGACTACACCGCGAATCGCAGGAGAGTTAGCGTCAGACTTGAGCAAAGGAGTCTCCGCCACCGCTCCGCACCGCCACCGCTCTGCACCGCGACTGCACGGCACCGCACCGCCACCGCGACGGCCTCACACCTCCCCAGCCTCGCGGTCGCTTCGCTCCCGCGTCCCTCGCGCGCTGATGGCGCGGCCTCGAACCGCGAGGCCGCGCCAGCGCGCGCCGGGTCGAAACCGCCGTAGCCTCCCGTGCGAATGAGAAACCGGTAAACCGCCGCGTCGCCACGCTTCCAACATGACCATCCTCGAAGACGCCCGCCGCGTCGCCGCGAACGGCCCGGTCTGCGACTCGTGTCTGGGCCGGTGTTTCGCCGACCGGAGTTTCGGGCTGACCAACGCCGAGCGCGGTCGCTCGCTCCGGGTCGCGGCCGCCCTCGAAGACGACGACCCCTTCGAACCCGCCGACGCCGACGACTGCTGGGTCTGCGAGGGCGAGAGCCAGCGCTTCGACGAGTACGCCGAGCAGGCCGCCGAATCGCTCGCGGACTGGAAGTTCGCCACCTACCAAGTCGGGACGCGGACCCCGCCGCTGCTCGAAGAGAACGAGAAGTTGCTCCGCGAGTCCGCGGACCTCCCCGAGGACGCGGGCGAGTCGTTCAAGTCGGAGTTCAACCGCGAGGTCGGCAAGCGCGTCGGCCGGTTGACCGACACGGAGGTCGATTTCGAGCGCCCCGACGTGCTGGCCCTGCTCAACGTGGACCCCGAGCGCGAGGAACTCTCGGACCACGCCGTCGAAGTGCAGATCAACTCGGCGTTCGTCTACGGCCGCTACCGGAAGCTCGAACGCGACATCCCGCAGACCGAGTGGCCCTGCCGGGAGTGCGGCGGCACGGGCAAGCAACTCGCCGAGGGCGGCGGCGAGGAATCGTGCGACCACTGCGGCGGGTCGGGCTACCTCTACGACGAGAGCGTCGAGCAGTTGACCACGCCCCCTGTCCTCGACGCGATGGACGGCGACGAGGCGCTGTTCCACGGCGCGGGCCGCGAGGACGTGGACGCGCTGATGCTCGACACGGGCCGACCCTTCGTCGTCGAGGTCAAGCGCCCCCGGCGACGCGACGTGGACACCGACGCGCTCGAAGCCGAGATAAACGAGTTCGCCGACGGGAAGGTCGAAGTCACCGACCTCGCGCTGGCGACCCACGAGATGGTCGAGCGCGTCAAGGAACTCGACGCGAGCAAGACCTACCGGATGGACGTGGAGTTCGACGCCGACGTGACGAGCGAGGACCTCGATGCGGCCATCGAGGAGTTGCGGGGCACCACCGTCGAGCAGGATACGCCCCAGCGCGTGGACCACCGCCGCGCGAGCATCACCCGGACCCGGACCGTCTACGACGCGGAGGGCCACCTCGAAGACGAGCGCCACGCGGAACTCGAAGTCCACGGCGAGGGCGGTCTCTACGTCAAGGAACTCGTCTCGGGCGACGAGGGGCGGACTACCCCGAGCCTCGCGGGACTGCTCGGCGTCGGCGCGGTCGTCACGGCGCTCGACGTGGTCGCCGTCGAGGGCGAAGACGAGGCGTTCGACGACCCCGAGTACCTGAAGGAAGCGATTTGAGCGCCGCCAGCGCGCGAATCGACCGGGACCCGCGCCACAAACGGTAGATGTGGAAACGGCGTACCGCCGGTAATGGCGGATCAGAACGACCAGCGGGACGGCGACTCCGACCGGGGCCGAGCCGACCGCGACCAGAATCGAGCCGACCGCGAGGAGTTGCCCGACGACGACCCCGGCGAGCGATTCGGACAGGACGTCGGCGAAGTCCTCGCGGGCGACCCCTCGGCGATGACCGGGATGATCGGCCACTTCTACCGGGGGCAACTCCATCGGGCGACGACGTGGCGGGGTCGCCTCGACCAGACCTCCTACTGGGCGGTCACCGTCATCGCCGCCCTGCTGACGTGGGTGTTCTCCAGTCCCGGCAACCCCCACTACCTCCTGCTCATCGGGATGGGCGCGATGGTGGTCTTCCTCGGGGTCGAGACCCGCCGGTACAGGGCTTACGACGTGTGGCGCGAGCGCGTCAGACTCCTCGAACAGGACCTGTTCGCCGGAATGTTCGACCCCGAGAGCGAACCGACCCACCCCGACTGGCGACAGCGCCTCGCGGCCGACCTCCGGAACCCCGCGGTCAAGACGCCGATGGCCGTCGCCTTCGCCCGGCGACTCCGCCGCATCTACTATCCGCTCCTGCTGGTCGTGCTGGCGTCGTGGCTCGTCAGAATCAGCGTCTTCCAACCGAAGGAGACGTGGCGCCAGACCGCCCGAATCTTCGGAATCTCGGGCGTCGCCGTCGTCGCGGGCGTCGGCCTGTTCTATCTCGTCGTGACGGGCGTCGTCGTCTACGGCGTCGTGAGTCGGGGCGAACGCGAGTTCCACGAGCGCGAAAACACGGACCCGTGGCGCGACTGATCGGCTCGAACCGGATTCCGGCGCGTCACTCGGCGGCCGCGGGCAACACGGCCACCTCGCCGTCGGCGCGAACGCGAATCGCGTACTTCTCGACCGAAAACGTGAACTCCCAGTCGGCGGCGGCGGGCGCTCGGTAGAGGTCGTCAATCGCCTCCACGTCCACGTAGTCGTAGAGTTGGACGTCGAGGTCGGTCGGCGCGACTCCCTCGACCGCCGCGAGCGCGGTGTAGATGGACCGGCTTATCGGCTCGGAACTGTCGGGGTCGTGTCGGGTTTGGTAGAGCGTCGCCGCGTCGATGTCGGCGGAGGGAGTTGCGATTGCCATATTTCCTGTAGGCTCCCCTACCCTATCAATTACCGGCAGACGGCCGTCAGACGCGCGGAACACGGCGTCCGTGGCCGAGCGCACCGCCGCGTTCGCGCGGCGAACGCGGCGTGAATCACGGAGGAACCGCGAAAGAGTTGCGGCGATTCTCAGTCGTCGGCCGACGCGCCCGGCCGGAACTCCCGGCTGATGGCCTTCCACTTGCCGGTCGAGAACCGGTGGTAGTTTATCAGGGCCGGAACCGTCGTCTCGGCGACGAACGAGAGGTAGAGTCCCGCTATCCCGAGCGAGGTGGTCGCGCCGAGATACGCGACCGGGATGGCGACGCCGAACATGCCGACGACTTGGCTGTAGAACGTCCAGCGCGTGTCGCCGCTGGCGTCGAGCGGTCCGGCGGTCGCGGACTTGACGCCCTGCCCGACCGCGGCGACGCAGGCCGAGTATATCAGCGCGACCGCGACGGGAATCGTGGCGTCACCGCTCTCGCCGACGAAGAGTCCGACGATGGGTTCGGCGAACGGGCCGACCGCGAGCGCCACGACGACGTAAGTGGCGACCGAGAAGGCGACGATGTCGCGGGCGTAGGCCTCGGCCTCGAGTTCGTCGCCCTCGCCGAGTTCCTGGCCGACGAGACTGCTGGCGGCGAGTCCGAAGCCCCAGCCGGGCGTGTTCATCAGCCCCCAGATTCGACGGGCGATGACGTAGGCCGCGACGACGCTCGGACCGAATAGGCCGACGATGGCCAGCATCGGGAACTTGGCGGCGGTCCAGACGCTGTTTCTACCCACGACCGGGAGACCGATGCGGACCAGGTCCACGATGGTCTCGCGGTCGGCGTAGGCCCCGAACGGGTCTATCGTCACCGGGAGTTCGCCGAGACCGGGCAGGCGTCCGGCGACGAGACCGGCGACGAAGGCGCCCGTGACGAGGACGTTCGACAGCACGGTGCCGACCGCGGCCCCGGCGACGCCCATACCGAGTCCGAAGATGAGGACGCCGCTCAGGACGATGTTGGCTATCGCGCCGCCGCCGCGGACGACCATCGGGGTCCACGAGTCGTCCGCGCCGATGTAGATTCGGCTCCCGACGAGGTTGAGCGCCGCGAAGGGGACGCCGAGCGCGAGAATCCGGAGGTAGATTGCACCGAGTTCGATGGCCCTCGCCTCGTCGGTCATGAGCGAGATGAGTTCGGCGGGCGCGAGCCAGAACGCCGCCGCGACCGGGAGCGAGACCGCGAGGACGACGAGCGCGCTGGCCCGGATCGCCACGCCGAGTTCGTCGTACGCCTCCGCGCCGAACCGCTGGGAGACCAGCGCGATGGTGCCGCCGGCCAACCCGCCGCCGAGCGAGAACGCGATGCCCCAGTAGGGACTGGCGAAGCCGATGCCGGCGATGGCGACGGGACCGACCGCGAGACCGACCATCGCCACGTCCACGGCGTTCTTCGACATGCGCGCGAGACCGGTGACGATGCGGGGCCACGCGAGGTCGGTCGTCCGGCGAACGCGCTCGGGCGAGACGAGGCCGGCGCGGGCGAGCGCCCGGCCGACCGCGAGGACGACCAGTCGCACTGGGTTCGGGAGCGATGGCACGTTGATTGGGCTATTTCGAATCGAAACTAAAGTATTTTCTATACGTCGCGGCGAGTCGAGACCTCGTCAGTGCCCCTCCGAACCGAAGACAGACCGACGCCGTCCTAATCCCGTTGCCCGCGGAGCGTCTCGACGATCGCCTCGGCGCGCTTCTCGCCGACGCCCTCCACCTCACGTAACTCCGCAGGCGTCGCCGCCAGCAACGCCTCGACGGAGGGGAACGCCTCGTAGAGCGCGTCGGCGGTCCGCGGGCCGACGCCCTCGATGCAACCGAACAGTCGCTTGGTCCGCGGGGTGGCGTACCCCGTCACGCTCCCGCCGGCGAGCGGGCGCGGCGAGGGGTCCTCGCGGTGTTTCCGGAGCAGGCGAATCGCCACGTCTACCAACCGCTCGCGGTCGGAACAGGGCAGGACCGGCGTGTCGTGGCGCGCGGCGAACGAGGCCATCGTGCCGTGGACCGACGCGGCGTCGAGGCCCGGTCTGTCTGCGCCCACGTCGGCGAGGTCGCCCTCCAGCAGGACGTAGCCGCGGTCGTAGACCTCGCCCATCTTGAGGACCTGCTCGCGGAGGTCGGTCCCGGAGGTGCCGATGGCGGAGTTGGCGTAGTCGGCGACGGTCTTGCGCTCGATTCCGACCGCGCCGAGTACCGAGCCCGCGTCTCCGGTCTCGTCGGGGTCGATGGCCGCGATGTCCGCCGCGGGGAGGCGGCGCACCTCGACCGCGGTCACGTCGGGGTGGGCCTCGACCGCGCGGCCGACCGCCTCGGGTTCTCTGTCGTCTACGGCGACCGAGAGCGTCATTCGACGGTCGTAGGTGGTCACCGCGTATCAGCGTCTCGGCTCTCGGAGGGGAAGTCGAGATTCGAGTCCGTCGCGCCGACCATCGCAAAAGCCAATTACTTTCGCGCAGATTTCGAGAGCGTGTTCGGAGTAGACGAGGCCGGGAAGGGGCCGGTGCTGGGTTCGATGTTCGCCGCCGCGGTCCGAGTCGCGGACCCCGACGCGCTCCCCGCGGGCATCGACGACTCGAAGAACGTCGCGCCCGAGCGCCGCGAGGAGATCGCGGCCGAACTGCGCGACGACGACCGAATCGCGGTCGGCGTCGCCGAGATTCCGGTCGAGCGGATCGACGGCGACGAGGACATGAACACGCTCACCGTGACGGCCCACGCCGAGGCGGTCTCGCAGGTGGTCGGGCGGGAGGCCGACGCGCCCGCCGCGGAGGCGGCACGCGACCCGGAAGGCATCGCGGACGCCGGCGACACCAGCGAGGAGCGATTCGCCCGGCGCGTCGCCGACGGAGTCCCCGAGAGCGTCGAGTTGACCGCGGAACACGGTGCCGACGAGGAGTACCCGGTGGTCGGCGCGGCCAGCATCGTGGCGAAGGTCGAACGCGACGCCCACGTCGCGGCCCTCGCGGAACAATACGCCGCCGCGCACGGCCCGGAACTGGGCGAGTTGGGGTCGGGCTACCCGAGCGACCCGAACACCCGCGAGTTTCTGGAGGCGTTCGTTGCCGAGCGGGGCGAGTTGCCCGACTGTGCACGCCGGAGTTGGTCCACCTGCGAGGACGTGCTGGCCGCGGCCGAGCAGTCGGGACTCGGCGACTTCTGAGGTCTGTCCGGTCAGTTCATTCCTGGTTACCACTTCAACAGGAGCGTCCGAATCCCCTGTCCAATCAGCGCGATGCCGAGGACGACGAAGGCGGTCGTGACGACGCTCCACCCCGCGGCGTTGAAGCCGAGCGCGACGAGACCGAATCCCGCGTAGATGCCGACGAGAGCGACGACCGTCCAGAAGAGCCGTCCGGCGAGTCGGCGGAGTTCCGCGCGGACCGCGCGCCGGACGACGCGCTCTAACCGCTCGTCGGAGATGTCGGAGGGCATAGCCCGGAGTTATCCATCATCGCACAAAAACCTTCGCGTCGGGTGCTTTCGTTCTCGAATGCGCCGTCGAGAGACGGATCGGTCGTAGGGCGACTCACAATCTCTCACCGACAATTGAGAGATACTGTCCAATTTTACAATATTTATAAAGATATAAATAACTCGGGTGTAGAGATGAAAATATATAATGGAATTTGATAGCAATACAATCGACCGGCGGAGCGTTCTCAAGAAGGTAGCGACGGGTGCAACGGTCATGGCCGGCGCAAGCGGTGTCGCAGGAGCCAAGACCGGAGACGTGTCACACACGATGGCCGACCACGAGGAGGCCGTCGCTGGATACGAAGCGCCGGAGAAAGTTCGAGAAGTCGTCTCGAACCACGAGGACGCGCTCGAATCGCTCGCCGCCGAGGGCCTCGTTGAGGCGGAGGTTGCGGCCGATCTGACGGTCGACCCGAACGGCGACATGCGCGGAGACGAAAACGAACACGAGAAAGTAACGTCGATTCAACGAGCTGACGGGTCGGTCGAACCAGAGATCAAGATCAACCGGATGACTGACAAAGGACGGCTGACGTTCGCAATTCGGCCGGAGAGCGACGTGCGATGGGCACTTCTTGGAGAGCGCGGGTCGGAGCCGAAGGTCCTCGACGGTGCGACTACGCTTAGCGTCTGCGATGGCGGGACGTGTGAGAAGGAATGCTGTAAATGGGAAACCTGTGAAGACCCCTGCTGGGGTGCGTGCGTGGACTGGTGCTACAAGTGTAACTGCTAACTGTACAGTCCGTCCAGTTCGGCGTTGTTTTTCTCAAAAATGAGTTAGATTATCTGTCCGTCAGCAGACTCCGCAGGATGTCGCCGTACGCCGGTCGCGTCACCAGTACGCCGATGAGCACGCCGAGGATGGTGATGATGGCGAAGCCCTGGAGGTCGCCCAGCGAGAGGACCGCCAGCGGACTCATGGCGATGATGGTCGTCGCGGCGGCCGCACCGATGACCCAGAACGCCTTCCGGAAGCGGCTCTGGAAGACGCGCGAGGACGACACGTCGCCCTCGGACATCACCTCGTCGGCGATGATGATGAGGTCGTCCACCCCGGTCCCGATGACCGCGATGAACCCGGCGATGTGGCTGAGGTCCAGCGGGAGTTGAATCGCCGCGGCGAACCCGAGTAGGATGACGACCTCCGAGAGCGCCGTCACCAGCATCGGGGCCGCGACCTTCGGGTCGCCGTACCGGAGGAAGACGACGGCGCTGACCGCGCCGACCGCGACGAGACCGGTGATGAGCGAGTAGAGCTTGAACCGCTCGGCCAGACTCGGCGCAAGGAAGTACGACGTGCCCTCCTCCATATTGAGTGAGGCCGGGAGCGAACCCGCGTTCAGGTGAATCTGAAGCTGGCGGGCTTCCGACATGTTGGCCGTCTGCATGACGAAGCTTGGGCTCTGCGTGAACTTCTGTTGACGGAACGTCTGGGCGAGGTCCGGACTCATGCCTGCTGCATAGACGATTTCCCCGTCTACGACCGTATAGAGACAGTAACCGGGGTTATCGGGGGTTGCTCCGTAGCGACAATTACTGACGCCCTCGTTGGTGAAACCGAATTTCCGCATCGCGTTCGAGAAGTTCTGTGCCGCCTTGTCGTTCAGCGTGACCGGAACGTGCGTGCCGAGTTGCGGACTCTCCTGTGCGGTCCCGATACTCCTGAAGTCGCCCTGTGTGAGGAGCGGCGTCGTCTTCGTGACGGTCCCGTTGTTCGTCTGGACCGGGTAGGCGGCGACGACCTGCACCTGCCCGCGCTGGGTCACGAGTTCTTCGAGTTGGCTCCGGTTGGTGTTGGGCATCTCGATGACGACGAAGTGTTCGTTGCTCGCCGTCGTCACCTGTTGGACTTGCCCGCCCGAGAGGCCCGCCTCGGAGACCTTGTCCCGGAGGATGCGCACGATGGTGTTTCGGGTCTCGGCGGTGACGCCCTGCCGGACGGTCTGGTAGTCGTAGCCCGCCTGCTGGAGCGCGTTCCCGAAGGCCGACTCGGTGACGTTGCCCGCGAAGACCTCGACGGTCGTGGTCTCGTTGGCCGCCTGCGCGAACCGAACGGTCACGTCGGCCGCGCTCACGCCCGAGAGGTTGCCGGCGACGCGACTCTCGACCGTAGTGGCGTCGGTTCCGCGGGGCACGTCCACGCCTTCCGCGGTCAGGCCGTCGACGGGCGCGCGGATGCGGGTGCCGCCCGAGAGTTCGAGACCGAACTTCAGGTTGGTCGGCGTGTCGGCCGCCGTCTCGTTGACGAACTCGTTACTCCCGCCGTCGCCGCCGACGCCGGGCGAGAAGAGCGCGAACGTGCTGACGACGAGGAAGATGGCGAGGAGGATTACCCGCCAGTTGTCGCGGATGTCCATTATCGGGTCACCCCCTCGTACTTGTACCAGCGAAGCAGGCTGAGGTTGAGCATGTAGGTGTTCATGAGGTCGGTCGCCAGTCCGAGGACGAGGACGATGCCGATGTCACGCAGGAGGTCGATGCCGAATATCCACGCGACGACGGCCATGACGGCCATCGCCGACAGCGAGGTGACGGTCATCGTCACGCCGGTCCGCATCGCGCGGTGGGTGGACTCGTAGAAGTCACCCGACCGGCGCAGGATGTGGTTGTTCAGCAGGATGTCGGAGTCCACCGAGTACCCGATGAGCATCAGCAGCGCCGCGACCGTCCCGAGCGACAGCGGGATGCCCAGCAGGTTCATCAGCGCGACGGGAATCACGATGTCGCTGAACGCGGAGATGACCACCGCGATGGAGGGGACGAACGACCGGAACATCAGGAACACGAGGACGCTCATCCCGACGAACGCGAGGCCGATGCCTAGTAGCGCGGTCTCTTGGGCGGACTTGCCGAAGCTAGCGGACGTTCCTTGGATGGACTTCACCATGTCCGCCGCCGACTGGCCTCGGACCGGTTGTAAGTTGTTTCTCGCCTGTTGGCCGATGTTGTCGGCCTCGGGCGGGAACGTCACGATGTAGGTGTCTTGGACTGTCTGAACGGGCGTGACGGTCGCTTGGGTGTCGAACGCCGCGGGGATTTCGGAGGGCGGGGTCGAGGTCTGGACGCGTAGCTCCGTGCCACCAGTAAACTCCATGCCGAGCCGTACCGGTGCGCCGGTGAAGACGTACCACCCGACGATAACCAGCAGTGCGACGGCGAGAATCGCGAGGGGAATCGCCGCCAACTGCCGGTTGGTGTACTGGGTGTAGTCCACCTCCGGCACTTCGAACGCTACCATATGGATGAGGAATGTGAGACGGCCGTGAATAAGTGTTCTTATCGAGTTCCACCGCCCGCGACCGTTTCCGTGGGAAGAAGGCTCAAACGACTCGGGCACGTAGTCGGGTGTATGGGGCGCAACAACGCCGACGACTCGACCGACGCCGACGAATCGTCCACGTCGGACGACGGCACGTCGCCGACGCCGGGCGAGGACCTGAGCGACCGCCACGAGAACCTCGCGCCCGCCGAGCGCGTCGTGATTTCCTACCCCGAGGACCTGAGCGACTGGGGACGATTTCAGGTCGAGAAGGACGCCTTCGCCGCGTACCTCCGGAAGACGAAGACCGACCGCGTCCGGCAGGGCGACGCGTGGGAGGAGTTCGTGGGCGTCGGGTGCTGTGGCAGTACGCTCGACGTGCCGCTCCGCGTCGAGGAGATAACCGGCGGCGAGACGCTCGGTTCCGACACGGCGGTCGAGTGGACGGTCAGGGAGGCCTGCGGAATTCGGGGCGGATGGCAGGTCCAGAGTCGGGGCGGCCCGAACGAAATCTGAGACCGCGGACGGCATCGGGCCGCGTCCGAGCGATAGCTACCCGTCGCTGGCCGTACTGACGCTTCTAGGGCAATGTATCGACGCCTCCGGGGAAACGCACCGACGCCTACAGGCCGACCGTTCGGCCACGTAACGCGCGTTCGCGTCGGAAAAACTGGCGTCGGAGTGACGACCGGAAGTTCGTCGCGCGGTCGCCGAACCGTTTAGGTTCGTTGCTCGGTACCGATTCCGGCCGGGGCGTCATCGGCGGTGAACGCGGCGTACCCGGCGAGGATACCGACGAGCGCGCCGACCGCGACGTCGTTCCAGAACAACAGGTCGGTCACTTCCCAGACGAACGCGCCGATAAGCACCCAGAGGCCGAGGAAACCGTTGATCGCGCTGGCCCAGTTGCCGGCCTCTAAGTCGTCGTCGCCCGATTCGTAGTAGCTGTACGCCGCGAGCGCGACGATGCCCGCGCCGACGATAAGGTCGCTCCAGAAGTCGGCACCGTCGGCTCCCCAGAAGAACGTCGGGACCACGAGGAGCCAGAGACCGAGGAGCGCGGTCACCGCCGACGCCCACTTTGCACCCCCATCGGAGTCGTCGCTGTCGTACGTCGTCTCGTCGTCGTACGTCGTCTCGTCGTCGTACGTCGTCTCGTCGTCGTAGGTCGCTTCGTCGTTGTACTCGTCGGTGTCGTAGTCGTCGTCGCGTTCCGTACTCATCCTGTCTCTCCCCCAACTAGTCGGAGTGGCCTCACGACAACAAGACTTGGGGCCTAGAACGAGCTGCGTTCGATGGAAACTGGCAACTCACGCGACGAGGAGGACGCTTACGGCATGTACCGGACGCTGACGACGCCGTCCTCGGCGCGGACCTCGACGCGGGAGACGCCGAGTCGGGCCGCCCGCGAGAGCGTGCCCTCGTCGTCCAGCACGTCTGTCGCGGCCTCCTCCGTATCCTCGGGCGGCACCGTGAGGACGTGAATCTCGCCGTCGCCGGCGCGCTCGGTCCGGGCGATTTCGCCCACGTCCTGCTCGGCCGCGAGGTCCTGCTCTTGGGTGGTCGGCGGCTCTTCGCTCCGCTCGGTCGAGAGGCCCCGGCGCTCCTCGACCTCCACGACCGACCACGTGAGGTTCATCGGCGGGTCGGGCGCGACGGTGGCTTCGACGGCGTCGGTCTCCTCGACGCCGGGATTCGAGGAGAGGGTGTGGACCTGTCCGTCGTGTACGTCCTTCAGCACGGCCGAGTCGCCCTCGGCGTGCGTGACGAGGAAGGTACTCGTCTTCTCGTCGGAGTCGCTCATGAGTCGAGTTAGGGAGCCCCGGCTTTTCTCCGTTGCGTTTGCAATACGGGGTGTTTGGTCTGGACGGCTCTGTCGAAACCCTATCGGTGATACGTTCCCTCTCGTCTCCGGGACCGCGTTGATGGGTCTCGTGCTGATAGGCGGAGGTGTTGGCTTCGGTCTGAAGCGGTATAGAGTGAGATGAAACGGACGTTCCGCGTCGGCGGAGAGACACCGATGCCACCTGAAGGGATTATCCCGCTCGACCACCGAGAACCCGTATGGAGTGGTGCGACCAGCCAACGGGACCGTTCGAGAGCGAGGGTACGAAGGCTCGGAACAGACGCTCGAAGGAGGAAGCGGTGTGACCGACGACCGCCTCCCGACCGAACACCTCTCGCCGCTCGCCACGCTCGTCGACGAGGTACTCGCGGGCGTCGGCTACGAAGTGGCGGCCGCCACCGACGCCATCGACGACGCCGTCCCCGGCCACGGCGGTCTCTTCGACCCCGCGACCACCCCCGACGAGTTGCGTCCCGCGCTCGAACGCCTGCTGGCGTCGGGACTCACCCGGCCACCCGTCCCCGAACCGACGAGCGACGCGTTCGTGCTCTACGTAGACGGCAGTTCGCGCGGCAACCCCGGCCCCGCAGGTGCGGGCGCCGTCGTCATGGACGCTGCGGAGGAGGAACTCGCCCGTCTGGGCCGACCCGTCGGCTCGCGGACGGGGAACAACACCGCCGAGTACGTCGCCCTCCAGCTCGGACTCTCCGAACTGGTGGCGCGCTACGAGCCGCGCAGGCTGGAAGTGCGCATCGATTCGATGACGGTCATCCGAGACGTCTGGGGTGGCGACGACCCGACGGAACCGGGCGTCGAGACGTACAGCGAGGCCGTCACGGAGACACTGTCGAGCATCCCGGACCACCGGTACACGCATCTGGCCGACAGCGACCCGAACCCCGCCGACGCACTGGCGACCGTGGGAGCCGATATCGCGAGTTTCGGACCCGGATAGTGAATCTCCGCCGCTTACGGTTCGAAGCTAACAGGAGCAGGTATTCGTTGCCGCACACGTCTCGTTCGCATTACCGCGCGAACCGATGCACGGCGAGGATGAGCGCCGCCGCGACTAACGGCGGTGCGACGGCGTACGCGGCGGGAAGCGAGTAGAGGAACTCCACGACTGGCGCGAGGAGCGCGGGCGGCGTCTCGCGCTGGTCGGGCGGCGCGGAGACCAGCAGCGAGGCGTACAGCGACAGGACGAACAGGTAGCCAGCGAGTGCGAGCGACACGTCAGCGCGGGCGCTCGCCGTCCCGCGGTCGTGTCGCCGCCCGGCCGAGACCACGGGCGCGACCAACGCGACCAACAGCAGGACGCCGCCGACGACGAGGAACGCCCGCGAGAAGGTGGCGAGTTCCGACTGGCCGGCGGTCTGGAACACCCAGACCGGGAAGGCGAGCAGGAGCAGGACCGCGAGTAACCCGCCTAACAGCGCGCTGACGAGGACGTACGACTTGAGGAGCCGCGACTCGGTGTGGGCGAACGCGCTCCGGAACGCGCCGACGACGACGCTCCGGGACCCGTCGGCGGTCGAATCCGACATCGTTCGCCCCTTAGCAACGGCCGCCAATAAGCCGTGCGATGCCGTCGTCGGCGTTCGAGTCAGTTGCCCCCGGCATCGCCGTTCGCGTCAATTGTCGTCGTCGCCACAGCCGCCGGTCCGGATTTGGATTGGTTCGTCTAGTTCGAGCGAGATGCGCTCGGAGAGGCTCGCGGACCCCGAGAGAAACTGCCAATCGGTTATCCTCCCCTCGTAGTGGTCGCCGTAGAGCGCGGCCGCCTCGTTGAACGCTGGTTGGACGGTCACGGAGAACTCCTCGCCGAGACCGCGGAACGCGCCGCCGTCGGTGCCGGAGGTGCCCCACGTCCAGTCGATGCGGTGGTCGTCGCCCTCGGTCGCCCACTGGTCGTAGTTCGTCTCGGCGATGTCGCCGGTCTCGGGGTCCGGGTAGAGGTCGTCTTTGACCACCCACTCGCCGTCGGTCGGCATGTCGTACAACTGGAACGTCACCGCGCCGGCGTCCGGGTTGCCGACGCTCCCGTGAACGAAGACCAGACTCGTCCCCTTGGGTCCCTGATAGAGGAACGCGATGCTGGTGTGTTCGCGCTGGAGGTTTCGCGTCCCCGCGGAGGCGTAGGTCACGCTCCCGTCGCCGACCGCGCCGTTTTCGTCCATCACTCGCTCGGCGGGCAGGTGGTACTCGTAGAACGTCTCGACCGGCAACTGGCTACGGAGCGGCCGAATCGGGACGCACCGCTCGCCCTGCACGAGGACGCACTGAGAGTCGTCCTGCGTCGCCCCCGCGCCGCGCGCCGCGGACGACCCGACTCCGAGTCCGCCGCCGACGGCGGCCAACAGCGACCGCCGAGTCGTCGTCACGCTGGTGTTCTCGTCCATCTCTCGTTCGGCCACGGGAAGGGTGAATTTTGTTATCCGGTCGTTACTTCCGTTCCCCTCAGCCGGGAAATTAATCTGCGGTGACAAGTCGAGGCGGAGCGAGGTAGTTCGCTCCCGGCGGACCGGACCAGACCGGACCGGCCCATTTTTGGTCCGCGCCGTCGCCGTCTACGGCATGCGCGTAGACCTCGGTAACGCACTGTCGGAAGTCGCCGACCCCGGACTCTCCCGCACGGGACTCGACGAGTTGGACGAGCGAGTCGCCGACGCCCACGAGCGCATCGAGCGCGGCAGGGCGAACGCCGACCACGGCTACGCCGCGTTGAACCTCCCCGAGACCGCGAACCCCGACGAGATTCGGGCCGCGGTCGAACCCTTCGCCGACGCCGAGGCGGTCCTGACCGTCGGCATCGGCGGGTCGGCCCTCGGTGCGGCCACGCTCGCTCGCGGTCTGCCCTCAGAGACGGACGCCTACTTCCTCGACAACGTGGACCCCGAACACGTCTCGCGCCTGCTCGACTCCCTGCCCCTCGATTCGACCGCGGTCAACGTCGTCTCGCGCTCGGGCACGACCGCCGAGACGCTGGCCAACTTCCTCGTCGTGCGCGAGGAGATGGAGCGGGCGGGCGTCGATTGGACCGACCGGACCTTCGTCACGACCGGCGACGAGGGCAACCTCCGCCGCCTCGCGGAGAAGGAGGATCTGCCCGCGCTCGACGTGCCCGACGGCGTGCCCGGTCGCTTCTCGGTCCTCTCGACGGTCGGTCTCGCCTGCGCCGCGATTCAGGGCCACGACCTCGACGCGATTCTCCGAGGAGCGAGCGACGAGGCCGACCGCCTCGCGGGGTCGCTGTACGACTCGCCGGCCTACGCCTACGGCGCGGTGGCCTACGCCCTCGAAGAGCGCGGCGCGGCGGTCAACGCGATGATGCCCTACGCCGAATCCCTCGAAACCTTCGCCGAGTGGTTCGCCCAGTTGTGGGCCGAGAGCCTCGGCAAGGACGGCCGGGGCCAGACCCCCGCCCGCGCGCTCGGCGCGACCGACCAGCACTCCCAACTCCAACTCTACCGCGCGGGCCCCCGCGACAAACTCGTCACGCTCGTTCGCCCGGAGACGCGCGCCGACCGCGCGATTCCCACGACCGACTTAGACGGCCTCTCGTACCTCGGCGGCTCGTCGCTCGGCGACCTGCTCGACGCCGAGTTCGAGGCGACCGAGGCCAGCCTCGCGGCCGCGGGCCAGCCGAACGTTCGGGTCGAAATCGACCGCGTGGACGAGGAGAGCCTCGGCGAACTCCTCTACGGCATGGAGGCCGCCTGCGTCGTCTACGGCGAACTCGCCGAGGTCTCGACGTTCACGCAACCCGCCGTCGAGTGGGGTAAAAAGGCCGCCCGCGGACTGCTGGGCGGCGGCGACTTCGAGGAGGCCGACGCCGTGGCCGAGAAGACGACGCTGACCGTCGAGTAGGTCGGCTTCTATCACGGAACGCAGCGGGAAAAGAACAGAAGTTTTTGACAACCATCTAACTACAGTCGGGAGAACGTATCGTGTTCGACACAGCCCTCCACCGGCAGGTAGTCCTCGCCGCGCTGGTCGCCCTCGCGGGCGTCGCTGGCGCGGCCGCGGGCGCATCCGCGGCGGCAGACGACGTATCGGCGCACTCGGTACAGCAACTCGACTCGTCAGTCGCACAGACCGACGAAACCAATCAGAGCGAGAACGTCACGGCGTCGTTCGTCCACGACGGCGAGAAACTCGACATAAGCCCTATCAGCGAACAGAACGTCACCACTCGAACGAACGCGGCCGCCGGGACGACGCTTAATCTCGTATTGCGAAAGAACGGTAGCTTCGTCGACCAGCGTGAGGCAACAGTCTCGAAGAACGGTACCGCGACAGTCTCCATCTACTCTCAAAATCTCCGCCTGAGACCGCACTCCGAGATATCGCTCGTCGTTCGCTACGACGGCCGGACTCTCGCCGAGACGACCGGGGTCGTGAAAGAGACCTCCGTCGAGTTCGTTCACGACGGCGAGCGCCTCGTGCTCGAAAACACTGCAAACCAGACCGTCAAACTACGGACCGACGCCGAACCGGGCGAGAAGGTAGTAGTCAAGATAGAGGGCGAATCGTTCGGCATAATGACTCCGGAGGTCGTCGCGGCGGACGGAACTGCCAACGCAACGTTCGACCTGAGCGACGTGCCGTCCGGGACCGAAGTCAACCTCACCCTCCAATCCAGTTCGAAGGTGACCGAAGGTGTAATCCTGAACGAGTCGGCGATGGCGACCGAGACGACGACGGACGCGCCGACCGAGACGACCACCGACGATACAGCAACGACCACCGACGAAATCGAAACGACCACGCAGGGCGACAACGAGTCCGGCATCCCCGGATTCGGCGTCCCGGTAGCGCTCCTCGCGTTGGTCGCCGGCGTCGCGCACGCGCGGCGCGCCTGACCGGCGACTCGGCGCGGTTTCCCGCATCCAATCACCGCTTCTCGCGTCCAAGCACAGGGCCTTTAGCGCGGCCGCCCGTGCTTCGAGGCATGGAAGACCGTTCTGCCGCGAGCTTGGGTGACGACCGAGACTCCTCGGTCTCGCTCGGGCGGGCCGCCAAAGCGGTCGGGTGGAGTCTCGCGGTCGGCTACGCCGGACTGTTCGCTATCGCGGTCTGGGGCAGTCTGCTCGTGAGTATCGGGTCGGGACTGGTCCCCGGCGAACTCGGCACCGCGATGGAACTCGCGCTCGGTGCGGTCGCGCTCGGGTTCGGGACCGCGACGGTCGCGCTACTCTACTTCCAGTGGACCGACGCGACCCTCTCGTACCTCGACTTCCGGTGGCCCTCCCTGCGCGACGCGGGCTACGTGGTCGGCGGCGTCGTCGCCCTGTTCGCGCTCCAGATGCTCGTCACCGTCGTCTTCTCGGCCGTCGGCGTGAGTACCGCGAGCCACAACATCGAGCAGACCGCGAAGGGCAACGCCGACATCCTGCTGTTGATGATTCCGGCGTCGTGGCTCATCATCGGTCCCGGCGAGGAGTTGCTCTACCGCAACATCATCCAGAAGGACCTCTACGACACGTTCGGCGACTGGGGCGCGGTGCTGGTCGGAAGCGCGGTGTTCTCGCTGGCTCACATCCCGGCGTACGCGGCCGGAGCGTCGGGCCTCGCGGCGCTCGCCAGCACGCTCGCGGTCATCTTCGGCCTCTCGCTGATACTCGGCGCGACGTATCTGGCCACGGAGAACCTGACCGTCCCGGCACTGATTCACGGGACGTTCGACGCCGTCGTCTTCGGCGCGATGTACCTCCAACTGACCGGAGGCGCGTGACCGAGGGCGGAGCGAGTTGGACTCCGGGGAAACCGGGGAGTCTGCCGGGCGTCCGCTTCGCGTCCGCCCTCCGTCTGACGTAGATTTAACAGCTCCAAATACTTTTGAAAAGTTCATGGAGCGTCGGTACTCGGTGAGCATCGAACGGGAGCGGGCCAGACGCATCGAGACGCTGGCCCGCGAGTACGACCTGACGACCCAAGAAGTTCTCCAGCAACTCGTCGAGGTCGGTCTCGAAGAGATAGAGACCGACGAGTAACTGGACGAGCGGCGGTCGCAGTCGCGTCGAATCGCGACGGTCGCGCGAGAACGCGTTCGATTCGAAGGAGCGCGTTCGGCGTTGGGAAGGCGCGGTCAGGCGTTCGAGGGGTTCTTGCGCGTGAGTTTGCTCCCGCAGATGGGACACCGGTCTTTGTTCTCGTCGAACTCCCGACCGCAGCCCTGACACTGGAACTTCCAGTTGCGCTGTTCGGAGATGCCGTCCTGCGCGATGACTTCGACGCTCACGTCCATGTGTTCGGCGACATTCTGCATCGCGTAGTCGTCGGTTACGAGTCTGGCGTCGAGTTCGAAGGCGGCCGCGATGAGGCGAACGTCGGTGGTCGAAAGCTCCTCGAAGTCCCCCGTCTCCTCGGCGGCCCGGCGGACCCGCTCTACCGCGCCGTCCTGCGGGATGTGGATGTGCATCCCCGACCCCTCCATCGCGTCGAAGCGATAGGCGCTCTCGTCTTCGAGTTCCTCCCGGACCATCGGGATGGTCGCGATGTCTTCTGTCGTGTGATACTCGTTGATGAAGGCTGAGGCGTCTAGAACGTACATTTACCGCTGAACGACGATGTAGTCTTTTACTGCCTGCACTCGTTTCACGGGGACTTGGAATCGACCCTCTTCGTCCGAGTCGAACGCCACCGTGGCGTTGTCCAACTGTTCGTCCGGTTCGATGAGCAGGTCGGCGAGTTCGCCCGTCTTGAGGTCCATGGTGATGTTGTACAACATACCGAGTTCTGTCCCGTCTGACCCCATGACGGCTTTCCCCGAGAGGTTTTCGGCGAGGATTTCCGACATACGGGGGGTTACTGAACGCTCCTACATAAAGGGTAGGGGGACCCGCGACTCGCGGGGGTCCGCGCGCCGAATCGCCGGGCGGAGACTCGCGCGGAGTCCGTGACGGCAAGGAGCCGCGCTCGCAAAAGTTAAATGCCGTGCGAAGTACTTCACGAGTAAGAAACCTTCTTTCCCCGGTGGTAGTTATGTCTGACACTGATACACGCGACGGCGAACACGGTTTGCGAACCCCAATCGTGGCAGTACTGGGACACGTAGACCACGGCAAGACCAGTCTACTGGACAAGATTCGCGGCTCGACCGTCATCGAGGGCGAGGCGGGCGCGATCACCCAGCACATCGGGGCCACCGCGATTCCGCTCGATGTGGTGTCGAAGGTCGCCGGAAGCCTCATCGACCCGAGCGACTTCGACCTGCCCGGCCTGCTCTTCATCGACACGCCGGGCCACCACTCGTTCACCACCCTGCGGTCTCGCGGGGGCGCGCTGGCCGACATCGCTATCCTCGTCGTGGACGTCAACGACGGCTTCCAGCCCCAGACCCTCGAAGCTATCAACATTCTCAAGCAGTCCCAGACGCCGTTCGTCGTCGCCGCGAACAAGATAGACACCGTGCCGGGGTGGAAACCAAACGAGGACGCGCCCATTCAGCAGACCAAGGAGGCCCAGAGCGACCGGGCGAGTTCGATGCTGGACGAGAAGCTCTACGAAGTCATCGGGGAGTTGAGCGACGAGGGGTTCACGGCGGACATGTACTGGCGCGTCCAGGACTTCCGGGGGAACATCGGCGTCGTGCCGGTCAGCGCCGAGACCGGGGAGGGGATTCCCGACCTGCTGACCGTCCTGATGGGACTGGCCCAGCGGTACATGAAAGAGGACATGGCCATCGACGTGACCGGGCCGGGCGCGGGCACCGTCCTCGAAGTCAAAGAGGAGAAGGGCTTCGGGACGACCCTCGACGTGGTGCTGTACGACGGCACCATCCGGGAGGACGAGACCATCGTCGTCGGCGGGATGGACGACCCCATCGTGACCGACGTGCGCGCCATCCTGAAACCCCGACCGCTCGCCGAGATTCGGACCGAGGACCGCTTCGAGAAGGTCGAGGAGATAGCGGCCGCCTCCGGGGTGAAGATCGCCGCGCCGGAACTCGACAGAGCGATGGCGGGCGCGCCCGTCCGAGTCGTCCGGGACCGCGACATCGAGGAAGTCATCGCGGAAGTCCGGGCCGAACTCTCCGAAATCGAGGTCGAGACCCAAGAGCAGGGCGTCGTCGTGAAGGCCGACACCCTCGGGAGTCTGGAGGCCATCGCCAACGCGATGGACGAGGCCGAGATTCCCGTCATGCGCGCCGAGGTCGGCGACGTCGCTCCTCGGGACATCAGCGTCGCTTCGACCGCCAACGAGGACAAGCACAAGACCATCCTCGCGTTCAACGTGGACCTGCTGGCCGACGCCGAACAGCGGGCCGAGGAGAGCGACGTGAAACTCTTCGAGAGCGGCGTCATCTACCGACTCATCGAGGAGTACGAGGAGTACGTCGAGGAACTGGAGCGCGCCCAGCAGGAGACCGTCCTCGACAACATCACCCGACCCTCGCGGTTCCAGATTCTACAGGACCACACCTTCCGGCAGAACGACCCTGCGGTGGTCGGCGTCGAGATTCTGGCGGGCACCGTCAAGAAGAACAGCAACGTCGTGAAGTTCGAGGGTAACGACCCGACGCGGGTCGGCCAGTTGAAGGGGATTCAGGAGCAGGGCGAGGACGTGGACGAAGCCCGGAGCGGCAACCGCGTCAGCGTCGCCATCGACGGGCCGACGGTCGGCCGCCAGATAGAGGAGGGCGACGAACTCTGGATCGAGATTCCCGAGAAGCACGCCAAGATTTTAGAGCAGGAACTGAGCGACGACATCCCGGCGGACGAACTCGAAGCGCTCAAGATGTACCTCGACAAACAGCGCAAGCGCGACCCCTTCTGGGGCAAGTAACCGCTCGCGCCGACGAGGAACCGGTATTTTCCGTTGCGCTCCGGCCGGGAGCGACCGCGCACTGCGGTCGCCGAGTTCGAATTCCTCACAGTACACATCAGATTCATTATTACTAAAGCAGATTCTTTTTAAGAAGAAGTCCGAATTATCATTGTTTATTCGGCACTACCATCCATACATTAAGAATATTAAATTAACTATTCAATAGATGTATTTTGCTAGTTCCAGCGCTTCTCCGGTGGTTTTGGCCCGTCTAAACGCCGCAAACGGCAACGACCAGTGAAGTGGTAACCGTCGCTCAGCGCCGAGTGGAACGATGACCGAACGCAATACGACGCGACGACGGTTCCTGAAGGCATCGGCCGCGACGGTCGCGACCGCCGCAGTCCCCGCGACTGCGACCGCCGCCGAATCGCAGTGGACGGTCGCCGAGACCCCCACCGGCAACACCCTCTACGACGTGGAGTACGCCGCGGACGGTGCGTACGCCGTCGGTGCCGGCGGCGTCGCCCTGAAGCGGACCGCGAAGGGATGGACGAAGATTTTCGACGGCGGCGTCACCGGGAACGGCAACTCGCTGTACGGCGCGGACGTGACCGACGACGGCAAGCGCCTCTGGTTCGTCGGTTCGTCCGGCGCGGTCGGCGCGTACGACGTCGAGACGGGCACCCTCTACAACCACTCCAAGCCCGTCGGAAGTACGAACAACTTCAACGACGTGTCCGTGATGGGGCAGGCCGGCGAGGCCAACGTCTACGTCGCCGGCGACTCGGGCAAGATATACTACAGTTTCGAGAACGGCGCGTCCCAGACGTGGGACTACGTCACGCCCGGTAGCGGGGCCAGTCTCTCGGCCATCGACTTCCACGACGCGAAGTCGGGCCACGTCGTGGACACGAACCAGAAGGTGTTTCAGACCACCGACGGCGTCTCTTACACCGATATCGGCATCACCGACGCCAACGTCAACTTCTACGGCGTGGACAGCGACGCCACCGACGACGTGAGGGTCTCGGGCGGCGGCGGCACGGTCTTCCACTGGGACGGCGCGAACTGGACGCCGACCGACCTCGGCGACGCCGGTCTGAAGGACATCGAAGTCACGACCGACGACTCGGAAGGCCTCACCGTCGGCGGCGGCGGTAAGGTCTTCGACAAGACCGGCCTGAAGTGGGCACAGGACGCCACGCCGACCGGCCAGAACCTGAAGGCGGTCGTCCGCGGCGACGTGGACGTCGCCTTCGGCGCGGGCGGGACCGTCGTCGAGAAGTAGACGGGACGGTCCGGCCCGGTCCGGCAGCCGTTTCGACCCGGTTTCCGGCCTCGGCTTCAGCCCTTCACCCCCGACTTCCGCCCTTCGGCTCCGCCTCCCGCATTCGACTCCGCGCCTCGACCGCCGCGAATCGCGGTCTTACCACCGGGCAATAATTTTTAGTTCTCCCCGAACGTAGTGCCTTACCGGAGGGTGATTCCATGCTCGGGCAGAACCTACTACGCAGTGGTAACGCCGGAGTACCGAACGTCTCTTACTACGACCTCGCGCTCGCCGTCCTCCCGCTCCCGCTGTTGGTCGGTCTGCTGGCTGGCGAGGTGCTGGCGCTCCCGGTCCAGACCGGCGTGGCGGCGGGCGCGCTGGTGTCGGCGCTGGCGCTCGGTCACCTGCTGTTCCGGGACCCGCCGACGCGGCGCGGGCCGCGAGATAACAGCGACGTCGAGAGCGAAGGCCTCGGGAGCAAGGGCGTCGGCGGAAACGTCGGCAAATCGTCGCCCTGAATGCCTCTGTTGGGACTGAAGCGAAAAACGGTGAACCGAGAGTCGAGTGAGACCCGCTTATCGTGCGGTCGGCGTGATGTTGTCGCCCATCATCTGCTTGACCTGCATGGCCGCGCTCGCCGCGAGACCGCGGGCGACCTCGGTCTCCTCGTGGGTCACGAGGTCGTCGCCGTCGAAGTCTTCGAGGTCGGGCTGGAAGCCGGCGCTCACGGGGTGGCCGACCGGCGGTTGGACCGAGACTTGCGCCTGCGGTCCGCTCCCGTCGTCGGCGACCTTCGACCCGACGACGTACTCGTCGGGGAGGAACTCGCGGGTCTGGCTGGCGATAGCGGTGATACTGTCGCGGAGCGACTCCTTCTGCTCGGGGGAGAGGTCCGGAACGTCGGTCTCCGCGCGGTGGCCTGCCTGCGTCTTTCCGGGGACGCCCGCGTAGGGGGTATTTCCGTTCATCGGTCTGACGAACAGACCTTAGGTCCCAATGGCTTAAAAGCTCTCGGCTTCGGCAGACCGTGACACGGTTGCCGGCGAGCGGGTCAACAGATGGGTTCGCTCTCGCCGTAGGCCGCCACGACGACCGCCGTGGCGAACGTGCCGGGTTCGGCGTGAACGTCGGCGGTCCGAATCCGCTCGTCGGTGAACGCCCAGTCGCGTAGCTCGCGGCCCGCCGCCAGACCGGTCCGGACGCGCTCGGCGACGTCCTCGGGGTCGGTCTCGTCGGCGGCCTCGTAGAAGAGTCCGGGGCCGGACTCGTCCTCGGATTCGTCGCCCCTCGACTCGGCTTCCTCCCCGCCCGATTCGCCGTCGCTCGTACTCCATCCGAGAGCGGCCGAGACGCGGCCGGGACCGACGCAGGTCGCGCGCGCCTGTACGACCGTCAGGCGTTCGCCCGCGGGACCGAGGTCCGGGGCCGTGCCGACCGCCTCGATCTCGGTGTCGGCCGGAATCACCGACGAGACCGCCACGAGGTTGTAGTTGTGGAGGTTGGCGTCCGCGAGGGCGGCGTCGTACGAGGACATCTCGGTGGGACCGGTCCCGGTGCCCCACGCGACCCGAATCGTGCTCATGGCTGGAGTGAATCGCCGGGAGCGGTAAGGGGTTGCGATTTCCGACCCGTCGTCGGCCCGAACGGCACGGAGTGGCACGCTCGGAGCCCGAATCAACACGCATAACCTCGCCGCCGACCGACCGGGAACTAACCGGAGCGCAGCTACGCACATGACCATCAGATTCGTGACGAGCAACGAGGGAAAGGTCCGGGAGGCCCGCGAGTACCTCACCGACGACGTAGAGCAGATCGACTACGACTACACCGAAATCCAGAGCGACGACCTCGCGGAGATCGCCGTCGCCGGAGCGAAGGAGGCCTTCGAGGAGACGGGCCGCGACGACCCGGTTCTCGTGGACGACGCGGGCCTGTTCGTGGACGCGCTCGGCGGGTTCCCCGGCCCGTACTCCTCGTACGCCGAGGACACCGTGGGCGTCGAGCGCGTCTGGAACCTGGTGGAGCAGGAGGAGAACCGCCGGGCGAAGTTCCGGTGCGTCGTCGCCTACTACGACGGCGACGAGGCCCGGACATTCGAGGGAGCCGTGCCGGGGCGCATCGTCGCGCCGCGAGGCGACGGCGGGTTCGGCTACGACCCCATCTTCGAACACGAGGGCGCGACGATGGCCGAGATGAGTACCGAGCGCAAGAACGCCGTCTCCCACCGCGGCCGGGCGCTGGCGAAGTTCGCGGACTGGCTCGCCGAGAACTGAGCGAAAGATGTTTTTCCGACGACGTGTAGACGGACGAGTATGAGCGCCGACGCGAAACGCTGGCGCTCGGTCGGGGTTCTTCTGGTCGGTGTCGTCGCTTGGCTCGCGCTGTCGGTGTTTCCCTTCCAGTACGGGGTCGTAGAGAGCGGCGTGCTGGCCGGATTGCTCGTTCTCTTCGGCCTCTTCGAGTTCGTACTGGACGAGGCGGTCGTTGGTTCGAGGTGATTCGTCGGCCGGAGGACTCCGGGACCGACGACGGAGACCGCCGAGACGAGGTGAAAAAGCGGTAGAAAGCCCTGCTCGTCGGGGTCGCCGTGCGCTCGCTCAGTCCGAAGTCGCCCGCGTGCCGTCGGCCGACGCGCCGCACGTTCGCTCCATTTCAAGGACGTTCAGGTCGCCGTCGAGAGTCACCGACAGCACCTCGTCGTCGAGCGGAATCTCGACCAGAATCTGCCACGGGTCGTCCGAGAGGACGGTCGTCTGCTCGTCGCTGACGCACCACGCGAGGTCCCAGTACGGCGTCGTACAGAGGTCCACGCCGTGTTCGCGGTGGAACGTCACCACGTCCGACTGGTCGAGCAGCGAGAGACCCACCGCCGAGTAAAGTTGGTGGCGACACTGCTCGCACTCGTGGTCCACGCGGACCTCCAGTCCGAGGAAGTCCTCCGTGTCGCGGGTGATCGTCGTCGTCATCCGGCCGTTGCACTCCGGGCAAACGCCGTCCGCGGCGAGGCAGTGGAGGTGGCGCACGCGCTGGTTGAACGCGTCCATTATCTCCTCGCGGGTGCGGTCGTTCAGTCCGCCCGGCGGGAAGGGGTAACAGCCGTGGTTCTTCTGGCACTCCTCGCACTCGATGACCAGCATCTCGTCGTCGTAGTACGCCTGAAGACCTCCGTCGCAGGTCGCGCAGGTGCCCTCCACGTCGAACGGACCCATCTCCGGGTGTTCGTTGAACGACCCGGCCAGAATCGCACGGACGACCTTCTTGCCGGCCTGCCGGAAGTCGTAGCCGTCGTCGGTCTGGACGACGAAGTGGTCGGTGAGTTTCTTGAGGTGGTAGTTGAACTGTGCGCTGTCGGCCATCCCGACGTCGCGTCGGAGTTCCGAGAAGCTGACCGGCCGGTCGGGAGCCTGCCAGAGCGCCTCCAGAATCGACAGTCGCGTCTCGTTTGCGATGACCGAGAAGGCCTCGGCCGGGGCCACGCAGTCCTCGCAGTCCTGAATCACGGACTCGTCGTCGAGGTCCGCGTTCGGCCCGGTTGTTCCGCTCATGTGGGAGAGTTGTGTTGGCAACCCGCTAAAGTGTTGCCGTAATTGGATTTTTGTAACTCTTCCAATAATTCCCCGTGGCCGGACGTTCGGTATGGTGGCGCGCGTCGTCGTCTCCCGGAGAAAGACGTGGTCCTCGAAGACCGGACGCGTCGGCGAGCGAAGACCCCGGTTCCGGAGCCGGCCGGCCCGTTCGGCGACCGGGGGGACGTCCTCATCGTCGTCGCGGGCTTTTTCATCACAGTGGACGCCCTCTACGACGTGTACCGACGACAGACGTAAGTTTCACGTAATGAAGCGCCGCTACTGGCAGGCTCGACGGGTCCTATTGGTGGGGCATCGAGCCTTTTGAAACGGCACAGAGCAAGCGCCCACTATATTACATTATCTATTAGAAGATATTAAGGGTTAAAGAGATGAGTTATGCATGCATGTCAGGTGATAGTCTCACTTCGCGAAGACGGTTCGTCAAATCAAGCGGCGTCGCACTCGGAACGCTGGGCACCCTCAGTTCGATTACAGGTACGACAGTGGCGACTAGTACAGGGTCAACGTGGAAGGCATCCAATGAGAACTCTATGTTTATAAAGACCCGATGTCGGATAACCCCAAAGAAAAATACTCTTCTGCCCAGCTCAGAGTCAAAAAACTGGGGAGAACGAGGACGGAGATTACAAAGTCCACGACTTGGAAATTGCAACCCTCAATTCTGCCGTAAAAGATGTCCGGAAGGACACTTGTGGCGGCTACGGTTGTAGTTACGAACGCGGCAAGGTGCCCTGTGCCACGGGATACGGCCTCACAATCGACAAGGTCGATAGTGCTGTCCAATTTCAATGGTGGGGAGGAAATCCCGAGAGCAATCCGTTCATTCAAGGTGGTCCCGCTTACAAAGATGGCTCCAGCGAGCTAGAGGGGAAAGATGATCCGCCTGCATATCTTTCCACATTCGTCGATTTGGTCGGCTTAGCGCTGAGTAGAGGCTACCCAGTTGCTGGGACGGCCTATTCCGCAGCTAATATCGCCCTCGGTCTCGATTTCAATGGCGAAGACAAACCCCACTCCGAGGAGATACGATGGACTACCGACTCGTCACCCGAAGGGACGTACGCGATAAGCTACCGATATCTCCAAGTCTACATTCCCAAGTCGGCTAGTTCGGGAACGATAGAGATAGGGACCGAAACACGGACTGGAACGATGGTTGGCGATGCTACACTCCGTGCGTCGGAGCAGATAACGATCAACCAGTAGTCTCAGGGGTAGATGCGTTGTACCGGAGAATCGCAAGACAAAGAGTGCTGAATTATCGAACCTTCAAGAGGTTCCGACTCGACGCCGGGCGAAAAATCGACAGCGAGAACGCGTGCGAACGGACGCCACGGGTCTCAGCATCGCGCTCGGGGCGGACCGAGAACAGTAGGTTTATCACTCGCTCGGGGCGAATCTTCCAGTAGAATTACTTCAGGAGGTCAACTTTGACAGGAAATTACGCCCAACCGGAGGTGAACATCGGACTGGTCGGTCACGTAGACCACGGAAAGACGACGCTCGTGCAGGCGCTTTCCGGCGAATGGACCGACCAACACTCCGAGGAGATGAAGCGTGGCATCTCCATCCGGCTCGGGTACGCAGACGCCACGTTCCGGCAGTGTCCCGGTCTCGACGAGCCAGAGCGCTACACGGTAGACGAGACGTGTCCCGACGGCAGCGAGAGCGAGCCGCTCCGGACCGTCTCGTTCGTGGACGCGCCGGGCCACGAAACGCTGATGGCGACGATGCTCTCGGGCGCGGCCATCATGGACGGTGCCGTGCTGGTCGTCTCCGCGACCGACCCCGTCCCGCAGGCCCAGACCGAAGAGCACCTGATGGCGCTGGACATCATCGGCATCGACAACATCGTCGTCGCCCAGAACAAAATCGACCTCGTAGACCGCGAGCAGGCCGAGCGAAACTACGAGGAGATCCAGGAGTTCGTGGAGGGCACCGTCGCCGAAGACGCGCCGGTCGTCCCCATCTCGGCCCAACAGGAGGTCAACATCGACCTGCTGATTCAGGCGGTCGAAGAGGAGATTCCGACGCCCGAGCGCGACCCGGACGCGGACCCGCGGATGCACGTCGCCCGGAGCTTCGACATCAACCGTCCCGGCACCGAGTGGGACGGTCTCGTCGGCGGCGTCCTCGGCGGCAGTCTGGTCGAAGGGAAGCTGACCAGCGGCGACGAGATAGAGCTTCGCCCCGGCCGCGAGGTCGAAGAGGGCGGCGAGACCCGCTGGGAGTCCATCGAGACCGACGTGCGCTCGCTACAGGCGGGCGGCGAGACGGTCGAGGAAGTGACCCCCGGCGGACTCCTCGGCGTCGGCACGGGACTCGACCCGAGCCTGACGAAAGGCGACGCGCTGGCGGGACAGGTCGCCGGGACGCCCGGCACGCTCCCGCCGACGTGGGAGCAGTTCACGATGGAGGTGGACCTGCTCGAACGCCTCGTCGGACTCGACGACCAGGACATCGACGACATCTCGACCGGCGAACCGCTGATGCTCACCATCGGCACCGCCACGACGGTCGGTTCCGTGACCAGCGCCCGCGAGGGCGAGTGCGAGGTCGCGCTGAAGCGCCCCGTCTGTGCGCCCGAAGGTGCCCAAATCGCCATCAACCGCCGCATCGGCGCTCGCTGGCGGCTCATCGGGGTCGGCACCCTCACCGGATAGATGGTCGTCACGGTCGCCTTGGACACCAGCGCGCTCATGATGCCCGTCGAGAGCGACGTTCGGCTCTTCGAGGAGCTAGAGCGTCTCGTCGGCGGTAGCGAGGTGCGTTGCACCTCGGACCCGAGCGGCGATACGCCGCGAGGAATCGAGTGCGTCGTGCCGCGCGCGGTCTGCGAGGAGCTTTCGAAGCTCTCGGACGGCGCGAGCGAGGAGGCCGTCGCGGCCAGCGTCGGCGCGGACTTGGCGACCGAGCGGTGTCGAGTCGTCGAACACGAAGCATCGTACGCCGACGACGTGCTGGTCGAACTCGCCCCCGAGTTCGACTACGTCGTCACGAACGACGGACCCCTCAAGGAGCGTCTGCTCGACGCGGGCGCACCGGTAATTCATATAAGGGGCCGGAACAAACTCGCAATCAGCAAACCTTAGCATGTACAAACGGGTCAGACTCAAGGATACGGTCGAGGTTCCCCCAGAACACCTCGCGGACGTGACGCCGAACTTAGTGAAGAAGCTCCTGCAGGACAAGCTGGAGGGGCGGATGGACGAGGACGTTGGAAGCGTCGTCAGCGTCGTGAACGTCAACGACATCGGCGACGGTGCGGTCCTGCCGAACCGACCGGGCGTCTACTACGAGGCCGATTTCGACGCGGTCACGTACGACCCCCAGATGCAGGAAGTGGTGGACGGAGAGATAGTGGAAGTGGTCAACTTCGGTGCCTTCGTCGGCATCGGGCCGGTAGACGGCCTGCTCCACGTCTCCCAGATCTCCGACGAGTACCTCGCCTACGACGAGGAGGGCCAGATGCTCGCCTCCCGCGAGTCGAACCGCACGCTCGGCGTCGGCGACTCGGTGCGGGCGCGCATCGTCACCAAGAGCATCGACGAGCGCAACCCCCGCGAGAGCAAGATCGGGCTGACGGCGAAGCAGGTCGGACTCGGCAAGCACGGCTGGCTGAAAGAAGAGCGCGAGAAACGACAAGCGACCACTGAGAGTGAGTAACGATGGCCAGTGACCGCCTCGCCTGCCGCGAATGTCACGCCGTGGTCGAACCCGACGAGGACACCTGTCCCATCTGTGGCTCGACCAGTCTCACCGAGGACTGGGCCGGCTACGTCATCATCGCCCACCCCGACGAGAGCCAGATCGCCGAGGAGATGGAAGTAACCAAGCCGGGCAAGTACGCGCTGAAGGTCCGATAGGGCCGTGAGCGACGTTCTCGTCACGTTGCCCGCCGAGATGCGCGGGGAACTCAAGGAGCCGATGGGGCCGATTTTCACCGACGCCGAGCGCCTGCTGGACGCGGCTGGCGACCCGCTCGTCGCCGTCGGCGACGTCGTGACCTACCACCTCGAACGCGCCGGGGTCCTCCCGGACGTCGCGGTCGTGGACGGCCTGACCAAGCGCGAGGAGGTCGCCGACGACGTTGCCGAGGGCGTCGCCCGACTCGGCGGCGAGACCCGCGAGGTCCGCGTCGAGAATCCCGCGGGAACCGTCTCCCGGGGGTTGGTCGAGGCCCTCCGAGACGCCATCTCGGACCCGGAGCCGACGCTGCTCGTGGTCGAAGGCGAGGAGGACCTCGTGACGCTCCCCGCAATCGTTGCCGCGCCGCTCGGCGCGAGCGTCGTCTACGGCCAACCCGACGAGGGGATGGTGCTGGCCGACGTGACCGACGAGTCGAAGGCCGAGATGCGTGACCTACTGAGCAGGATGGAGGGCGATTCGGACGCGCTGTTCGAGATTCTGGACGCGGCGTAGCGTCGGACCGCCGTCGAATACGGATATTCTACCGCGAGTAAACGACCGATAGCGCGGCGCAAAGCGCCGCGATTGGTGAGGGTGTGAAACCGCGAACCGGGGAGCGAGCGAACCACGGAACTTTCGAACGAGCGCCCTCGCGCTCGTGAGGGGTTGGACGACTTTTATCAACCGTTTGTAAGGGAGCGAGCGCCCGAGTCTGCGACTCGGGCGCGACCGGCCGCTGGAAAAGGTTGTTCGTAATCCTTTTACAGGCTACGTGGCCAAGTAGTGAGTAACTGAGCGATACACATGGAAGTCGAAATCCTCTCCGAGGAGCAGAATCCGATGCTCCACCGGTCCGAAGTGCGGTTCCAGATCGTCCACGACGAAGCGACCCCCTCGCGGCTGTCGGTCCGCGACAGCCTCGCGGCGAAGCTCGATAAGGATTCGAGCGAGGTCGTCGTCCACGAGATGAACACCAAGTTCGGCATGCGCAAGACCGTCGGCTACGCGAAGGTCTACGACAGCCCCGAACACGCCCGCGACGTCGAGCAGGACTACATGCTCGAACGCAACAAGATCTCCGCAGACACTGACGCCGAGGCAGAGGCCGAGGCGGAGGAGGCCGAATAATGGCACGAAACGAGTACTACAACGACGACGGCACGACCGACAAAGAACAGTGTACCCGGTGTGGCGACGCGTTCCTCGCCGACCACGACGACCGCCTCCACTGCGGTCGCTGTGGGTATACCGAGTGGAAGTAGCGAATGCGCGTCCTCGGAATCGAGGGCACCGCGTGGGCGGCCAGCGCGGCCGTGTACGACGACGCGGCTGACGCGGCCGACGCGACCGATTCGATTTTTATCGAGACCGACGCCTACCAACCGGACAGCGGCGGGATTCACCCGCGAGAGGCCGCCGAACACATGAGCGACGCGATTCCGAAGGTCGTGGAGACGGCCCTGGACGCGGCCGACGGCCCCATCGACGCCGTCGCCTTCTCGCGCGGTCCCGGTCTCGGTCCCTGCCTGCGGACGGTCGGCACCGCGGCGCGCGCGCTGGCTCAGACGCTGGACGTGCCGTTGGTCGGCGTCAACCACATGGTCGCGCACCTCGAAATCGGTCGCCAGCAGTCGGGATTCGACTCGCCGGTCTGCCTGAACGCCTCGGGCGCGAACGCCCACGTACTCGGCTACCGGAACGGACGGTATCGCGTCCTCGGCGAGACGATGGACACCGGCGTCGGCAACGCCATCGACAAGTTCACTCGCCACCTCGGGTGGTCCCACCCCGGCGGCCCGAAGGTCGAGGCGGCCGCCGAGGACGGCGAGTACACCGAGTTGCCCTACGTCGTCAAGGGGATGGACTTCTCGTTTTCGGGCATCATGAGCGCCGCGAAGGACGCCTACGACGACGGAGCGGCGGTCGAAGACGTCTGTTACGCGCTGCAAGAGAACGTCTTCGCCATGCTGACGGAGGTCGCCGAGCGCGCGCTGTCGCTGACCGGGAACGACGAACTCGTCCTCGGGGGCGGCGTCGGGCAGAACGACCGCCTCCGGGAAATGTTGCGGGAGATGTGCGACCAGCGCGGCGCGGACTTCTACGCGCCCGACCCGCGCTTCCTCCGGGACAACGCCGGGATGATCGCGGTCCTCGGCGCGGAGATGGTCCGGGCGAGCGACACCCTCGCCGTCGAGGAGTCGGCGGTGAATCCGAACTTCCGGCCGGACGAAGTGCCGGTCAGTTGGCGGAGCGATAGCGAGTCGGTCGCGGTCTGGCGCGACGAGGAGAACGAAGTGAAAGGCGCAGAGGCCACGGTCGAAATCGGCGACGAGCGGGTGACGAAGCGCCGCCTACCCAAGAGCTACCGGCATCCCGAACTCGACGCGCGACTCCGGCGCGACCGGACCGTCCTCGAAGCGCGCCTGACCAGCGAGGCGCGCAGGGCTGGGGTGCCGACCCCCGTGGTCTACGACGTGGACCCCGAATCGGGCCTCCTCGTCTTCGAGCGCGTGGGCGAGGCAGACCTGCGCGAGGGCCTCACGGCCGAGCGCGTGCGTGAGGTGGCCCGCCACCTCGCGGCGATTCACGGCGCGGGGTTCGTCCACGGCGACCCCACCACGCGGAACGTCAGGGTCGGACCCGATCGCACCTACCTCATCGACTTCGGACTGGGCTACAACACCGACGACGCCGAGGACTACGCGATGGACTGCCACGTCTTCGGCCAGAGCCTCGCCGGCACCGCCGACGACGCCGACGCGCTCCGCGAAACCTTCGAGGAGACCTACGCGGGGGTCGGCGACGGGGCGGTCCTCGACCGACTCCGAGAGGTCGAAGGCCGCGGTCGGTACCAGTAGCCCGCGCTCGGAAACCGAGCGCGAGTCGGGTCAAATCACCGCTCCGGCCTGTAGGAGCGCGATGAGTCCCGTCAGCGTCACCACGCTGGCGACGGTGCTGGCGAAGATGGCGGTACTCACGTACTCCGGGCCGGTCAGTCCCTCGCCGCCGGAGTCGTACTCGATCGTCAGGATGAGCGGCGTGACCGCGGCGGGCATCGCACACTCCAAGACGAAGACGCGCGCGACTTGGGGGTTCGTCCCGAGACCGAGCAACAGCGCGACCCCGACCCCGACGACGGGCGCGACGACGAGTTTGAGACCGTTCGAGACGCCGACCCGCGAGATGGCCGCGCCGTGCTTTGTGTTGGCGAGTTGGATGCCGAGCATCAGCAACATCACCGGAATCGACGCGTCGCCGACCAGTCGTAGCGTCTCCATCGCCGCGGTGTCGCCGGCCGGAACGACGCCGAGCCAGCGCGCCAGCCACGCCGCCGCGACGGCGTAGACCAGCGGCAGGCGAAAGACCTCGCGGGCCGCCCCGCGGAGGTCGGTCCCCTGCCCCCGCGAGGCCAGATAGACGCCGACGGTGTACATCAGAATCGACTGGCCCGCGATGAACAGGACGGCCGTCGAACGCCCGACCGCGCCGAACGCGAACGCCGACAGGGGGATGCCGTAGTTGCCCGCGTTCGGGAACGACGACGAGAGGACGAGCGCGCCCAGCGCGGGTTCGGACTCGCCGAGCGTGCGGCCGACGAGTTCCGCGAGGACGACCATCGCCATCGTGAAGACCGCGACGGCCAGAATCAGCTTCGCGGCCAACCCTCCCGAAATCTCGGAGGTGGCGAGGCTGTGGAAGATGAGCGCGGGCGTCAGGACGTAGATGGTGACGGTCCCGAGCGCGTCCACGTCTATCTCTCGCACCTTCCCGAGCAGGAAGCCGACCGCCGCGACCGACAGGACCGGCAGGATGGCCGTCCCGAGCGCAGAGACGAGTGACACGTCTGGTGGGTGGCGGTTCGGAGGTACAAAGGTATCGAAGGCGGTTAGCTCTGTAGGTGTCCCGATAGAGGCTCACCCGGACGGACGGCAGGAACGGCGAGTTACGTGTTCGGCGTTCCGAAAATCCTCACTCCTCGCCCGGCGGGGTCAGGTCGCGCTGGAACTCGTCGAAGATCTCCAGGTCGTCCGGAATCTCGTCCTCGATGTGGCGGGCCTCCTTCTCTGACGCGACCTCCGCGTCCACCGGCTCGGCCACCTCCTCCCATCCGGGCTTGATTTTGACGCTCTTGGCCGGCTGGCCCACCGCGACGTGGTGGTCGGGCACGTCGCGCTGGACGACCGACTTCGCGCCGACGATGGAGTTCTCGCCGACCCGGACGCCCGCTCGGACCATCGAGTCGTAGGTCACGCGGGCGTCGTCGGCGATGATGGTTCGGTAGTTCTCGACTTCGGTCTGGTCAACCACGTCGTGGTCGTGGGTGTAGACGTGCGCCGAGTCGGAGATGGAGACGCGGTCGCCGACGGTCAACTCGCCGCGGTCGTCCAGATGCACGTCGTCGTGGACCACCACGTTGTCGCCCATCGTGATGTTGTGGCCGTAGGTGAACGTGATGCCCTTGAAGAACCGGCAGTCGTCGCCGCACTCGGCGAAGAGGTGGTCGGCGAGCATCGCGCGGAACCGGAGCGCGAACTCCACGTTGTCGGCCATCGGCGTGGCGTCGAACTGCCGCCAGAGCCACTGGAGGTGCTTCGAGCGCTTGAACTTCTCCTCGTCCTTCTCGGCGTAGTACTCACTTTCGAGGGTCGCGTTACACGGGTCGTAGCTCTGGAGGCGCACCCGCTCGGCGGGCGAGACGGACTCGCCGTCCTGCCAGCGGTCGTAGGCGTCACGGTCGCCGTGGAGGTCCACCAGCACCTCCTCGACTACCTCGCAGGTCCGCTCGGGTGCCTCGGGACCGGCCTTCGAGAGCCGTCGGTCCACGTCCGCGAGAAACGCTTCGAGGGAGTCCTCCATCTCGTCCGGGAGGGTCACGTGTCGTTTGGTCATACAGGGTCCTCCGTGGTCACTTACTGCTACTTGTCATCGTAACCTGATGGGGGTTTTGGTTGCGGCGGGGAGTGCAGAAATCGACGCTCGTCGCCCGCTCACGACTCAGAAGGTACGAACGGCCGTCTTCGACCCGGTTGAAACCGGAGTTTCTCTGGAGGAATCAAGAGAATTACGGCAGAAATCATTTCGGCTCGGAAGAGCCAGCGTCGGGGGAGACGGAAGTCGGAACCCCGAGAGCAACGAGTGAGACGGACGGCGCGGTCAGGCCAAGAAGACGTGGCGCGGCCGGTCGGCCAGCACGTCCCGGCCCCAATCGACGGTGTCGGCGAAGTCGTCGCTCCGGAAGAACGACATGGCGTCTTCCTTGGACTCCCACTGGCTGGCGATGAACATGTCGTTCTCGTCCTCGCGGTTGGCCAGCAGGTCGGTTTCGAGGTGGCCGTCCATGTCCCCGAGCAGGCCGCCCACGGTCTCGAACTTCTCCACGAAGTCCTCGCGGTGTTCGGGCTTGACGGTGTAGAACATCCCCATCGTGCCGAAACCGCTCTCCTCTCCGGCGCGGGCGACGATGCCCGGCAGGTCGGCGAGGAACCCGCCCGCGGTGTCGGCCGCGCTCTGGGTCTCCCAGATGCTCACGACCGCCGAGCGGTCGCGGTCGGACGCTTCGTTGGCCTGATACACCGCGGTCTTGACGTGGGTGTCGTAGTGGTCGAAGTTCTTTCGCAGACCGTCTACCTCCTCGAAGAGTTCCTCGGGGTCGGCCTCCGAGTAGAGGACCATCGCGTACACGTCCTCGCCGTGGGGCTGACCCGCGTAGATGTCGAGGTCTTCGAGTTCGCCGCGGATGCTCCCCGAGTCGTCGTCCGCGGACGACGACTCGTCGCCGCCGTGGTGGTCGCTTCCGCCGTGGTGACCACCCTCGCCGTGATGGTGGCCCTCGCCGTCGCCGTGGCCGTGGTGGCTCTCTGACTCGCCGTGGTGGCCGCCCTCGCCGTGGCCTCCCGACTCGCCGTGGGGATGGCCGGAGTCGCCCTCGCCCTCCTCGGCGGGGACCGCTTCCCCGGCCATGAACGCGGGCAGGTCCTCGGGCGGGAACTGGCGGCCGAAGTAGAACGGGCCGAACTCGGCGTACTTCGAACTGCTCTCGTCGAACCGGAGTTCGTAGAGCAGGTCCTTGATGTTCGTCGCGTCGTTGCTGAACAGGTCCACGCCCCACTCGTAGTCGTCGAAGCCGATGGAACCGGTGATGACCTGCGAGACCTTCCCGGCGTAGGTCTTGCCGATTTCGCCGTGGGTGTCCATCATGTCGGCGCGCTCGTCGAAGGGGAGGTCGTACCAGTTCTCGCCGGGCGCGCGGCGCTTGTCCATCGGGTAGAAACAGACGAACTCGCTGTCGGGAATCTCGGGGTAGAGTTTGCTCTCGGCGTACCGGGCGAGACCGGTGTCCTCGATTTCCGACGGCTCCTTGGTCATCTCCTCGTTGGTGTAGCCGCCGACCTCGGTCACCGAGACGTAGGAGTTGGTCTGGTCGGTGTACTCGGCGAATTCGGTGTCCTCGAAGGCGCGTTCGGCCGTGTCGAGGTCGGCCATCGTCGGCCGGAAGTGGAGGACGAGCAGGTCGGCCTTGTGACCGAGCATCGAGAACACCGCCGAAGAACCGTCCTCGGCGTCGGTCACGTCCACGCGGTCGCGCAGGAACGAGACGCCCGAGTCGAGCGCGGCCTCGCGGTCGCGCTCCGGGGCGTCGCGCCACGCGTCCCAGTCGATGGTTCGGAAGTCGTGTAGCGCGTACCACCCTTCGTTCGTCGCCGGGGGTTCTCTGGTCATGTCTCCACCTCGGTACCGGGACGGTAATAGGTTTTTGAGTCGCAGTCGGGCCTTCCTTCTAACGGGGATTTCCCCGACCGAAAGCCTTTCAAAAATACGGTCTGAACTATCGCCAATGCGGAAAAGCGGCCCGCCGAAAGGCCTAATCGCGTATCTCGTGCTCGAACTGCTGGACGAGAAGCCTCGTTACGGGTACGAGATTCTCAAAGAGATTCGGTCTATCAGTGGCGGCCACTGGGAACCCTCCTACGGGTCGGTCTACCCCATCCTCTACAAGTTCGAGGAGAAGGGCTGGGCGGAGCGCATCGAGCGCGAGGACGAACCCGACCGCAAGTACTTCGAGTTGACCGACGCGGGCCGCGACGAGTTGACCGAGAAGCGCGAGGAGACCGGCGGCAAGGCCCGGGATTTCGCGGACGTCATCTTGGGCTTCTACCACGTCTTCGCGGCGTTCGCCACCGACGACCGCTTCGAGGTCGAGGACCGCGCCGACGAGTGGCGCTTCGACGAGGACTTCAACGCGTGGATAGTCGAACAGCTCATCCGCCACTACGAGCGGGACTTCGGCGACTTCGAGCGCATCCCCGACACGCCCGAGGAGTTCGCAGAGCGGATGGGACTCGACGAGGAGTGAATTGGGGTCGCGTCCGCCCCGAGGTGTATCTTTCTCCCTCGACACTCACGCGAGGAACCGCGGTCCGAAGATGGAGATGAAGAGCGCCGAGGCCATCGTCAGTCCGATGGTGACGGTGACGACTTTCGTGAGCCGATAGCTCCCCTCGACCGGGAGTCGAGAGACGACCGCCTCCGCGCTCGTCCGGAGGATGTGGCCGCCGTCGAGCGGGAACGCCGGGATGCAGTTGAAGAAGCCGAGGTTGACGTTTATCCACCCGACCCAGAACAGGACGTTCGCCAGCATGAAGACGCCGCCGCCGAACACCGCCAACGGTCCCTCCACGACGTAGAAGCTGGTGTTCATGCCGACGAAGCCGGCGAAGTTGTACGCGGCGTTGAACGACTGGGTGGCGAGGGGCAAGACGAGCGCGCTACCGATGCTCGTGAAGAAGGAGACGATGGGGCCGGCGTCGGTGCCGCCGAGCGACTGCAGTCCGCCCGAGAGGATGTTGTGGAACCCCTCGGCCGGGTAGAGTCGAGTACCGAAATCGATCATGTTGACGCCCGAGACGCCCGGCGCTGCGATGAGACCGGAGTCGACGCCGTCCTCCGAACCGGCGAGCGTCAACTCGAAGGTGCGGCGTTCGTACTCGGTGCCCTGCTTGGAGAAGGCGCTCACGGTGACGGTCTGTCCGGCATCGAAGTTCGAGAGGACCGTCGAGAGTTGGCTCCCGTTGGCGACCCGCCGCCCGTCGATGGCGGTGACGACGAGCGAGTCGCCCGTCGAGAGACCGGAGACGTTCGGAGCCGGCCCGTTCGGTTGGACCGTGGCGAGCGCGCCGACCGGGGCGGCGAACGTCGTTTCGGAGCTCCCGTTTTCGGCGGTGAACGTCGCTATCGGCCGGTCGGCGAGTTCGCGCGCCAGCGACGAGTCGGTCGCCACGTCCGTCCCGTTCACCGACGTCACCGTCCACCCGGTCCCGATCTCCTCGTTGAACGGCGACGTCTTCGCTATCCGCGTGACGAGGAGCTCGCGTCCGACCGTCGTCGTCGTCCGAGAGCCGTCCCGGACGACCGTGACGGAGACGTCGGGCGTCGAGACGCTGTCGAGTGCAGGACCCAGGTCGGCGTTGCCCTCGACTTCCGTCCCGTTGATCGCGACGATGCGGTCGCCGCGTTCGATGCCGTCGTCGGCCGCCGCCGAGTTGGGGAACGTGTCGGCGACCGCCGCGCCGGGAGCGACCCCGATGGACCCCATCACCGGTCCGAACAGGAGCGCGAACGCGACGAGCGTGATGGCGAAGTTGTTCGTCACGCCCGCGGCGAACATCCGGCTCTGGCTCCCCCGGTCGGCCTCGCGGCGGTTCTCCTCGTCGGGTTCGACGAACGCCCCCATCGGAATCACCGCCAGCAGGGCGATGCCCATCGACTCGATGTCGATGTCCTCGACGCGGCACATCAGGCCGTGGCCGCCCTCGTGGACGACGAGACCGACGAGGAGACCGAAGAGAATCTCCGGCGCGACCGACAGCGGCAGGAAGTCGTTGACGCCGGGGATGACGAGGACGTTCTGGGGTTGGGAGACCGCGGTCGGTTCCGGCGGGTTCTGGACGACCAGCACCGCCTGTAGCGCGAACAGCAGAAACGACCCGAGCATCACGACCAAGGTGATGCCGAGTCCGAAGTTACCCCACGCCCGCCAGAACCGTTTCGGCTTGGCGAGGCGGTTCAGGAGCCGGCGGCCTCGCTTGGTGTGGATGGTCACGATCGGCCCTTGGAGACCGACGTACGACGGCAACCACCCCTGAGAGTCGAGATACAGCATCCCGAACCAGTAGACCGCGAGACCGACGGCGATCCACAACAGCGTGTCGTTCATCACGCGAAAGAAAGGACGCGGCGGTCAAAGGCGTTTGGGAACGCGCCGACTCGGCCGCGATACCGGGACCGACCGCTCGATACGGGCGGTCTCTCGGGAGTCGAGACCCCGACTACTCGGCGGTCTGCCAGTCCTCTTCGAGGTCCTGCTGTTCGGACCCCGACTTCCGGCGCTGGCGGAGTTTCCGGGCCGCGGCGACGCCCGCCGCGGTCCCGCCGAGGACGACGAGTCGTCGGCCGTACTTCCGGACGCGACTCTTGCCGCCCGACTGACTCTCCTGGTCGATTTCGGTCTCGGCGTCCACCATCTCGGCGGTCTCGTCGGTATCGATTTCGGCCGTGACGTTCTTCTCTTCGACCTGTTCGTCCTCGACCGATTCGACGCGCTTCAGCGCGGGTTTCTCGAGGTTGAGTTCGATTATTGCCATAGTAATCTCCTTGGGTCGGTGCGGGCTTAACCGTGCCGCCCGACTCTCTGTCCGAAGAAAGGGGTGGTAACCACTTTGTTATGGTGGCCCTGAAGAGGGGCTAGGCGGTTCCTACGCCTCTCTGCGGAGTCGCGCCAGCACGAACTCCTCGTCGAGTTTGGCGAGGAACGGACCGAGTTTCGGTCCCTGCTCCTCGTCGAAGAAGAGGCGGTAGCCGACCGAGAAGAACTCGCCGATGTCGATGTCGTGGCGCTTGGCGGTCTCGTAGATTTCGCCCTGAATCTCGTCGGGGTCGTCGTGACCCGCCACGAAGTCGGCGAGTTCGTCCAGCGCGGCCTCGGTCTCGTCGTCCAGTTCGACGGCGGGCATCTCGGTGCGCTTGAGTTCGTAGTCGAACTCGTTGCCGGTTCGCCGCGCCCATTCACGGGCGCGGACGACCCGCGAGAGCGCGAACTCCGTCACCCACTCGGGCGCATCGTCGGGAACGTGACCCTCGCGGCGCGCGATCTCCTCGCGGAGGGCCGGGTCGTCGGTCATCCCGAGGACCGCCGCGAACGTGTACGGCAGGCGGACGCGCTCGCCGAACGTCTCGTCGGCGAGCGCGTCCAGTTGCGCGCGCCGGTCGTCGTCGGTGACGGGCACGCTCTTCTCGTCGGAGGCCGGAACCGGTTCGCCGTCGGCGTCGAAGCGGGCCGCGAGCGTCGGCCGAATCGTCGGCGGGTAGGCGGCCGCCGCGATTTCCGAGGCCTTCTCGTCGGCGTCGGTCGCGTCGGCGTCGGACTCTCCGGCGTCGCTCTCGTGGGCGTCTCCGTCGCGGTCGTCCGCGTAGTAGGTGCGCTCGAAGGCGTCGAAGTCGTCCACGAGGTGGTCGAAGTGTTCGACGCTGAAGTCCCGCGCCTTGCTCGGGTCCTTGGTGAAGAAGTACCGGAGGACCTCGGGTTCGATCATCTCCAGCACGTCCTGGACCATGACGACGTGGCCCGACGACGAGGAGAACGCCTCGCCGTCGAGCGTGAACCACTCGTAGGCCATCGGGACCGGCGGTTCGACGTCGAGGACGTTGCGCGCCACGTCGCTCCCGCTGGGCCACGAGCCTTCGGCGTGGTCCTTGCCGAACGGTTCGTGGTCCACGCCCAGCACCTGCCACTGGCCGGGCCACTCGAAGCGCCACGGGAGTTTGCCCTCGCGGAACGTCGCGGTCCCCTCGTGGCCACACCCCTCGATGGTCTGGTCGCCCGCCTCCATGTCGGTGCAGACGTACTCGACGGTGCCCTCGTCGGGGTGGACCGCCGTGACGGTCTCGGTTATCTTGCCGCAGTCCTCGCAGATGGGGTTGAACGGGACGTAGTTCTCGTCCACCTTGTCCTGATAGTGCGAGAGGACTTCGCGTGCCGTCTCCCGGTTCTCCAGCAGGTAACGGGTCAGGTCCTCGAACTCGCCGTCCTCGTAGAGTTCGGTGTTCGAGACCATCTCGACCGGGATGCCCAGCAGTTCGGCGCTTCGCTCGATGAGGTTCGAGAAGTGTTCGCCGTAGGAGTCACAGCACCCGAAGGGGTCCGGAATCTCGGTGTAGGGCTTACCGAGGTTCCGGCCCAGCGCGCCGGCGTTCACGTCGCCCAGTTCCACGATGTTGCCGTCCAAGTCCGCGAGCTTCCGGGGGAGCTTCCGGAGCGGGTCGCGGTCGTCGGCGGTGAACACCTGCCGGACCTCGTAGCCCCGGTCCCGGAGGGCTTCGGCGACGAAGTAGCCCCGGACGATCTCGTTCATGTTTCCGAGGTGCGGGACGCCGGAGGGCGAGATGCCGCCCTTGACGACTATCGGCTCGTCGGGATTCCGGTCCAGAATCTTCTCGGCGACCGATTCGGCCCAGAAGGCGTGGGGCTGCGGGCCTTGCAGGACGTAGGGGTCGTCGTCGGGGTGCATCTCGCGGGCGGCGTCGGAGCCGACTCCCGCGGACTCGTCGGCGGACTCGTCGCTCATGACTCGTCTTGGACCCAGTAGGTCATCTGGTCGTCGGCACCCTCGGGCAGTACGTCGGTCCCCTCGTGTTCGCCGTAGCGCACTGCGTCGGCGATGCGCTCGGGGTCCGTGCCGTCGAGGACGATGGTCCGCACGCCCGACCGCTCGATGAGCTTCGCCGCGAGCAGGTCCACCGGGGCGGAACTCCCGGCGTTCATCTCCAGTCCCGCGATGACGTCTACGAGTTCGTTCGCGGTGAGTTCGTCGTACTTCTGGGCGTCGTCGGTCTCGTTGGGGTCGTCGCTGAACACGCCGGGGACGCTGGTCGCGTAGACCAGCAGGTCGGCGTTGGTGTACTCCGCCAAGGCCGCGCTCACGGCGTCGGTGGTCTGGCCCGGCGTCACGCCGCCCATGACCGCGATGTCGCCGCGGTGCATCGCCGCGCCCGCCGACTCGTAGTCCTCGGGCGGACTCGGCGCGGCCTGCTCGGAGAGCGCCGCGATGAGCAGGCGCGCGTTCAGTCGCGTCACGTCGATGCCGATGTCGTCGAGTTCTATCTCGTTGGCTCCCAGGTCGCGCGCACTGGCGATGTACTCGCGGGCGACGCCGCCGCCGCCGACGACGGTCCCGACGGTACAGCCTTCGGCGGCGAGGTCCTCGATTACGTCGGCGTGGGCGCGCACCCGCTCGGACCCGAGGTCCGGCGCGAGGACGCTCCCGCCGATGGAGACGACTACTTTCATTCTGTCGCGCTATTGCCCGGACGCGGCCTTAAGGATTGCCAACTGGCGGGAGCGACGCCCCGATTTTCGTCACCGCGAAGGCACTTCGAAGTGAGTCCCGTTCACGTCACGCACGCGATGGCGGTAGACTCCTTCCCGTCGGCGACAGCCCGCTGTGCCGTCGCGTCGCGGTCACATCACTGACTCTCGACCGCTTCGAGTCCACCGAAGGCTACAAGCGCGCGCCGGTCCAAAACCGGAGTATGCACGTACTGAGCGTCGTCGGCCGCGATTCGGCGGCCCGAGGCGTCGCCGACCGGTTGGCGACCCGCCTCTGCGAGACGGGTCGGGTCGCGGAGGTCCACCGGACCGAGACCAACGTCGAACCCCACGACGAGCCCGCGGACGCCGCGTACGAACTCGACCCCGAGGGGTGGACGGCCACCGGGCGCGACCGGTCGCTGGACGACCTGCTGGCGGACCTCGCGCCGGACTACGACTACGCGCTCCTCGTCGGCTTTCCGGAGGCCGACGCGCCCCGAGTGGTCGTCGGTGACGCAGACGACTGGACGGCCGACGACGCCGAATCCGAGGAGCCGGGCGAGACCCTCGTAGTGGCCGACACGCCGGCCGACGTGGACCCCGACGAGGTCCGCGACCGACTCGCCGACACCGAACCGTACGAGACGCTCGAATCGCTGGTCGCCGACGTGAAGCGGTCCGACGACGCGCCCTACTCGGGAGCTATCGCCACCTTCACCGGCCGGGTGCGCGCGAAGGAGGACGAAGACGACGAGCCGACCCAGTTCCTCGAATTCGAGAAGTACGAGGGCGTCGCCGAGGAGCGGATGGACGCCATCAGTACGGAGTTGGAGGAGCGCGAGGGCGTCTTCGACGTGGTGATGCACCACCGCACGGGCGTCATCGAGTACGGCGAGGACATCGTGTTCGTCGTGGTGCTGGCGGGCCACCGCGAAGATGCGTTCCGCACGGTCGAGGACGGCATCGACCGGCTCAAGGACGAGGTGCCCATCTTCAAGAAGGAGGTCACGACCGACGAGCAGTTCTGGGTCCACGAGCAGTCCTGAGACGCTTCCGGACGTTTTTCTCACGCCACTCGGCCGCGTAGTCTCGACCGACCCGACGCTCGACTCTCTCGGTCTCGCCGATTCCCTCGCTCCTCACGGGGTCAATGTCAGTCTCTCGCACGGCGTTCTCGGCTAGGCGCGGTGTCCCCGAAACAAAGACTTAGAATTACTTTTGAACGATAAAAAGGTCGTAGAAAACGTCGTAAAAAGTCAGTTTCACCCCATTTTCCGGCCTCGTGTAGATTTTATGACCGAAATCGTCGGAAAACGACACTAACCGTCTCCCCTTTATATCATCCCTCCCTGCTTACGTGGAAACGACGATGAGCGCAACTACCCAGCCCTCCGACGCCCCGGAACCGCAGTCCAAGGAACAGCGCCTCAAGCAGTTCCTCCGGTCCAAAGCAGACGACGGGGAGATGTACTTCAAGAGCAAGTTCATCGCGGACGAAGTCGGTCTCTCCGCGAAGGAGATCGGCGCACTGATGGTCAAGCTCAAGGACTCGGCGACCGATCTCGAAATCGAGAAGTGGTCGTACACGAGCGCGACGACGTGGCGCGTCTGCTCGGCGTAGACGGTCGAACCGCGTGACCGCTCGCGCGGTCGAGTCGCGTCGTCTCGAACCGAGTCGAATCGTTGCGTGCGCCGTCCGATTGGTCCCTATTCGGACGCGACTTCCCTTCTTCCGTGCGGGTTCGCCCGCACGAGTTCCTGCTTCAGACGGTCCCGAACAGCCGTGCATCTCCGAGTCGCTCCGCGACCCTCCCGTCACGCCGACCGTACCGTCCCCGTCACGCCGACCCACGAACCACGCCGTTTTTCTCCCGCGGTATCGTTGGTCTGCCCATGAAGCGGCGTTCGTACCTGCGGTCGCTGGCCGCGGTAGCGGGCACGGTCGGTATCGGCGGCTGTCTGCGGACCGCCGGGAGCGAACAGCCGACCACGACCGACGAGCCGCGATTCCGCATCGAGACGGTCACGATGGAACTGGAGGTGCCGTGGGGTCTCGACGTCGCGCCCGACGGGGACCTCTTCGTCACCGAGCGTCCCGGCCGCATCCAGCGCGTCGCCCGCGAGAGCAACCGCAGTGAGCAGGTCGCGGACCTCACCGACGAGGTGGCGGCCCACGGCGAAGGCGGCCTGCTGGGGTTCGCGCTCCATCCCGACGACCCGGACTTGGCGTACACCTACCAGACCTACGAGGGCGAGTCGGGCCTGACCAACCGCGTGGTCCGTCATCGCGTCTCCGAGGGGTTCGCCCGCGAGTCGGTCGTCTTCGACGGGATTCCCGGCGCGTCCATCCACGACGGCGGCCGTATCGCGTTCGGTCCCGACGGGAACCTCTTCGTGACGACCGGCGACGCCGGTCAGGGGAGTCTCGCGCAGGACCGCGACTCGCTGGCCGGGAAGGTACTCAGACTGACGCCCGAGGGCGAACCTCACCCGGACAACCCCTTCGGCAACGCCGCGTACACCTACGGCCACCGGAACCCGCAGGGGTTGGCGTGGCGCGAAGGGACGCTGTTCGCAACGGAACACGGTCCCTCGACCGGCGACGAGATAAACGTCCTACGCGCCGGCGAGAACTACGGCTGGCCCGAGGTCACGGGACCGAGCGACGGCGACCGGTTCGCCGACCCCATCGCGGCCTACACGCCGACCATCGCCCCCGGAAGCGCGACCTTCTACGACGGTCCCGTCGGCGACTGGCAGGGCGACTTCTTCTTCGGGACGCTCGCCGGAACCCACCTTCATCGCGTCCGCATCGACGACCGGAATCGAGTGGTCGAGCAAGAGCGCGTGCTGGACGGGAAGTACGGCCGCCTCCGGACGACGTTCACCGGGCCGGACGACCACCTCTACGTGACGACCAGCAACCGGGACGGCCGCGGAACGCCCGCGCCCCAAGACGACCGCGTGCTTCGGATTCAGCCGTTCGAGCAGCAGTAGGGAGCTGAGCGGCAGAACGAGAGTGAGAGGCGTCCGAGAGACCGACGGCCGCGCTCCTACTCGCGGCGGAAGACGGCGAGGCTCAGGTCCAGCAGGAAGACGAGACCGCAGACGACCATCCCCGCGAGCGTGAGGAGTTCGGGCAGTTTCACCCACGTCGGGAAGACGAACGCGGCGTAGGCCTCGGCCTGCTTCAGCGTGCCTTCGAGCGAGCTGACGCCGCTGTAGCGACTCCGGAGTTCGGTTCCGGGGACCGTCTCGTGGTCCTCCTCGGGGACCGAGAGGCGGTCGGCGGTGTAGGGCATCATGACGCCCTCGTACTTCCAGACCACCTCGCCGCGCTGGTTTATCTCCACGACGCGGTTGTTGAAGGTGTCCACGATGAGCGTGTTGCCGTTCGGCAGGCGGTCGGCGTCCCGCGGCCAGTGGAGCAGACCACGGCCGCCGTACTGCCAGACGATTTCGTCGGTCGTCGCGTTCAACTCGACCACGCGGTCGTTCTCGCTGTCGGCGACCAACAGGGTCCCGCCGCGGAGTTTGTAGGGGTTGTGCTGGTGGTCGAGGACCTCGGTCTTGCCGGGTGCGCCGACGACGTTCGTGATGTTCTTCGTCTCGGGGGCCACCTCGATCACCACGTCGAAGTTGCGAATCGAGAGCTGGAAGTTACCATTTTCGAGCTTGTCGATGTCGTTGACGTGGGTCCAGTCGGCCTCGCCGCCGGGGTTCGGGGGGCCGCCGTACTTCTCGCGGAACGCGGTGCCCTCTCCGAGGTGGTTCTCGGCGTGCCACTCCCAGACGATTTCGCCCGACTCGTTCACGACGAGCGCCCGGTCGTTACCCATATCCACGATCGCAGTGTTCCCGTTTTCGAGGCGGTCCACGTCGTGGACCTCGTGGTGGGTTATCTTCTCGTCGTACCACGAGTAGTTCCAGACGACCTCCTTGGTCTCGTAGTCGAGTTCGAGGACCTTCGCTTCGATACAGTGGCCCGGCACGAGGACGAGCTGGTTCTCCGGGCACTCGCTTGGCGGCAGTTTGGTCGTCACCGCCACGAGGAAGTTACCGTTGTCCAACTGCTCGGCGTCGAACACCCGCGAGTTCGGCGGGTCGTACTTCCAGACGACCTCGCTCTCCTCGTTCAGTTCGAGGAGTTTTCCGTCGAGACCGTAGCTCTGGACGCTGACGAGCGTGTGGCCCTCGTAGGGACCGTCGGCGGCCGAACTCGCCGACACGCTCTGGTTGGCCGCCAACCCTTGCACGCCGAGCGCCAGTCCCAACAGCAGCACCGCCCACGCGAGATGCCGCATCCGCCGTCGTCGCTCCATGCATTTTCCTCTCGACTGGCCGGGTTAAGGGTTGCCGGTCTGGGTTCGGTCGCCGACCCGCCCTCGGAACCGACAGAAGAGCAAAGTACCATGATACCGTATGGCACGGTATGGGCGTTTGGGGCTGGATCGTCCTCTACGTGCTCCTCTTCGCGCTCCTCCAGTTGCTAATCTATCGCTATCTCAGGAGCGACGAGGACGCGCCGCTGTTCCGCTCGACGCCGCCGAACCGGGAGACGACCCCCGTCGAGGAGGCTCCTATCGAGGAAGTCCGGGAGTTCGAGGACCGACGCCAGAGCGACGACCCCTCGGTCGTGGTCTGTCCGCGGTGCGGTGCCGAGAACGACACGGGGTACACCTACTGCCGGAACTGCGTGAGTCCGATGTCGGCGCGGTGAACGGGCTTCCGGCGTCGAAACCCGGAGAGCGACAATCACTTCCCGGTAGCACTCCTCGGAACGCTCGAATGCCCCGCGCAGTCGCCATCAACGTCGGAGCCAACACGAACGCGCCGGGCGTCCGCGGCCCGATCTACCCCGACGGACGCTTCGAGTTCGTCCCCATCCCCGAGGAGTCGCCGACCGGCGAGACCGTCCCGACCTACGCCGACCTCGACCTCGACACCCAACTACCCGAAGGGGCCGCGGACGCGCCGGTCCACCTCGACCCAGAGTTCGCGGAGTACCCCGAGTGCGAGGCGTACACCTACGGCGACCCGCACGGCGTGAAGGCCCGGCCGCTGCTCGACCTGCGCGAGGGCGACTACGCGCTGTTCTACGCGACGTTGACCACTCGCGGCACCCCCGAGCGCGACTGGATTTCCCCCGAGTGGGGCGCGTACCTCGTCGGTCAGTTCCGCCTCGCGCGCGACCCCGTGGCCGGCGACGCGTACCCCGACCTGCCCGCCGACGAGCGCCGACGGTTCCGGAACAACGCCCACGTCAAGCGCGAGGAGTTCGACGCCGCGGTCCTGCTGGCGGGCGACGACGAGGAGTCGGGCCTCTACGAGACCGCGGTTCCGCTGAGTTCGCCCGAGCAGGGCGCGACGGCCAACCGCCTCGTCACCGACCTCTCCAGCGACTCGGGCAAGGGACCGTGGTGGCGACGACCGATGAAGTTCGGCGAACCCGAGACCGCCGAACTGCTGGAACTGGTCGCGGACGGCGACGAGTAGCCGGGGTCTCGTTTCGGCCCGGACCGACCCGAGACCGACTCCCGCGACGGCCCCACAAGACATTTGCTCGCGGACGGGAAGGTACGGTCGATGGCGAGCCGATGGATTCTGGCGGTCGTCGTGTGCGTCCTTCTCGCAGGATGTGGGGGCCCGTCCACCGATGGTGGAACCGGCGAGACGACGCAGACGACGAGCGCAGAGCGCGTCCTCGCTCCGCCGCCGGGGACGACGACCGCCCCGGAGACCGGTTCGACGACTGGAGCTGCGACGGGCGGAACCGGAGCAACCGCGGCGAACGCCGCTACGACGAACGCCTCTACGAGCAACGCGACGAACGGAACGGCCCAGACGACGATGGCGACGTACGACAAGAACGTGGGTTACGAACTCCGGGTCTCGAACGCGGGACCGACCGAGCGAACCGTCACGGTCCGCGTCGTGGACGCGAACGACTCGACCGTGACCGTCGAGGTGTCGGTGGACCTCGCGGCCAACGAGTCGGTCGAGCGCGACCTCGACTTCCCGTCGGCGGGCACCTACGAGGTGTCGGTCGAAGTCGGCGACGCGAGCGCGACCGAGGAGTGGGCGGTCGCCTCGCGGGACCCCGAGGACGCGCTCTCGGTCCACGTCTCCGAGGACGGCGAGGTGTATCTCGGGTTCGTGGCTATCTGAGACGCGAGCGGGACGTTCGTGCCGACCGCTTCGAATGCTGGCACGCCGCACCTGCGGCGCGCGACCTCACGGAACGACACGCTCTGACGCGCGCGAAGCGCCTCTACGTGACGGGCGGAGTCACCGGCGAGTTTCGTACGGGGCAATCAGCGCCAGTAGTTCTTGGCCCAGTTCGTCAGCGACGTTTCGGACCTGCTCGGTTTCGGCATCGTAGACGACCATCTCGCACGCTTCCAGTTTCGGGAGGTGGGTGTGATGGAGTGCAGTGCGGACGCGTCGTCGCTGGTCGTCGTCCGGCGGTTCTCCGTCTCGCACGTGTTCGGCAACCGCATCCGTGAGCGCACTCATCTCCATTACGCCCCCGTCGGTCCGGTTCAGAATCTGAAGGACGGCCCGTCGGTGGTCGTCGGCGACGGCCGAGAGAACCGCGTCGGGGGAAATCGTGTCTCTCGTCTCCGCGGAACTGTTCGTCATTTCGTCACTCCGAACGGGAAGCGCGCTGCGTTCAGCGAGCGGTGCATACGCGTTAAATGACCTGCAAGCTCCGTGGGTCTTCGCCATGGTACACGAGGGATATCGGCGGTTCACTCCGCCGATTCGGACGGAGCGAGCGTGTACGTGACCAGCGCGACGATGGCGCGACGGAGTCGTTCCGTCACGGCCTGGTCGGAGATTCCGAGCTCGTCCGCGAGTTCCTTCGTGGTACACCCCCGCGGGATGTCGTAGTATCCCATCTCCACGGCGAGCGTAATCGCTTCGCGCTGGGGGTCGGTCAAGCCGTACCACTGACCCGCGTCGGGTTTCGTCGGGTTGTACACCCGAATCGCCTCTACGGAGACCTGCGCGTCCTCGCAGTGTGCCGTGAACCCGCTGAGGGCGTCGTGGTCGGGAAACCGAAGCTCGAAGTCCCACGCGTCGGGAGTTCCGGTGGCGCTCAAGAGCTGTCCGTTACTCTCGTTGATTCCCCGGAAGAGGTGGTCGTGGTTGGCGTCCCAGTCGAGCGTGAAGAGCGTCCGGTCCTCGAACACGTCCACCTCCGTCGCGTCGTTGACTGCCGGATGGCGTTGGACGGTTTCGAGAAACGACTGGCGTGTCGAGTTGTGGATCCAGAACAGCGGAACGGCGGCCTCCCCGATCGGGACGAGGGTCTCGAGTTCGATGGACGTGACGCCCTCGACGCGGAGAATCCGTCCGAGTTCGAAGTCGGCAGATGGGACCCGAAATTCGGCAATGACACTCATTACTCGCTCTTGGTACCTTGGTTGGTCATGCCCGTACAAAACGAGACGGCATGATGCACCAAGCCCTCTCGAATCCGGTCGCGAACCGCCCTCCGGTTTCGCTCACGAAGTCGTCACCGTCGCGTGTGCGGCCAGCGCGGTCGCGGCTTGGTACACCACCCACGCGGGTTATCGGCCTTCGACACGAACCGTTCGGTATGGCGACCGTAATGGAGTTCACGAGTCCAGCAGACGAGTTTCCGCTAGGAACGATCTTCGAAACTCTGCCGGCGGTGACGGTCGAACTGGAGCGACTCATCCCGCACGAGACCCGGATTATCCCGTACTTCTGGGTTCGTGGCGCGGACGCCGAGGACATCGAAGCCGCGTTCAACGCCCACGCTGGCGTGACCAGCATCAAACTCATCGACAGCGTCGAGAACGAGTATCTCATGCGGGCCGAGTGGGACCGAGAGTACGTCGGCGTCCTGAGCGCCCTCGCCGAAACGCACCTCGTTACGCTTTCGGGAGTCGGGACGAACGACGGGTGGAAGTTCGAGGTGCGCGGCGAGAGTCAGGAGGACGTGAGTGAGTTTCGGACGTACTGCCAGGAACACGACATCCCGATCGACATCACCGCCGTACACGCGTTGCTCCCGATACAGGGAGAGGGATACGAGTTGACGGACACCCAGCGAGAGGCGTTAGTGTTGGCCTACGAGCGCGGGTACTTCGATTCACCGCGCGAGGCGTCGCTCGAAGACATCGCCGAGGAACTCGGCATCACTCAGCAGTCGCTCTCCTCCCGACTGCGACGCGGGCATCGACGGCTCATCGCCGCGACGCTCGTCCGGCAGTAGGTCCGGCCGCAGCGCGCAGGCACTTATATACCCCCTGTATAATCAGAAGTCAAGATAACCCGGCCGAGGCCGCTAGGACACGCGTAATGATTACTACGCCGATCGGTGTCGCGTTGGACTCGGAAACGTATCATCGGGGCTCGGGGACGCATCGGTTCGAGTACGACCAAGCGACGATTCCCCCCAGCATGGCCGTCGTGGCGGCGCTATCGGAGGTGGTGGACCGAGACCCGACGGACCTGAAACCGCTCCACGATTACCTCGATGCCGACGCGCTCGACGAACTCGTCCGCGTTCGGGGTGCGACGGACGGAGATGTCTCGGTCACGGTAACCAGAGCGGAATACGTGATCACCGTCCACAGCTACGGTACCGTCTCGGTCGCTCCGCTACCGCACGACCGGTCCGACGACTCGAGCGAGGACGTGGTTCACGAGTGACCACCGAAGAGACCCCGCTCACGTCCGCCGACGCGTTGAACGCGAAACTGAAAGCGCTCCTCCGGCGGGCGCACGCCAGCGGAATCGATGTCGAAGGCGGGTGGGAGTGCCGAAACGATACCGAACATCCGGACTGGGACGTGATCGTCACCGAAGTGGAGAAAGACGAGGAATCAGCGTGAACGTCCTCACCCGGTTGTACCGGTCTACTCGCCATCGGAGTCCTTCCACGTTCTGGGCCACCTTCGCGAAATAAGTGCGACGAGAAGGCCGGCCCCTCAAGGGGAAGCCCTACGGCAAATCGAAGACGTCTGGACACTGACGAGCAGGAACAACTTTACGGCTGGTGGCTCGGCGGGTGAGGCTCTCGTCGCTCGGTGAGCGGTGGAAACAAGTACACCCTCGTTCACCATGGCGTGGAAACATGCGGTCGGAGTGCGTTACGTTACCCCATGGAACAGCGGGCATCTGTGGGCACCACACCGCAGGCCGACGAGGAGAACCACACGCTACCGACCGACAGTCGAATTCGGAGGCTGGCAAGCGGTCATCTCGAAGAAGCGCTAGCCGCGGACGTGCGCTCGGAGAAAGAGTATCACATCCGGTCGGCATTACAGGCGCTGGTGATTGCCGAACGACCCGTCTCGACCGACTGAACCGTCGGCCGATACTACCCTCTACGACTTTCACGCCGGACTTCACGTCTCCCGGTGATTCGTCACCCTCGATTCAGACAGTCGTCCGGTTCACTCGCCACCGGGCTATCTATCTCCGTCACCGTATCGCTGTCAATCCGTGTACTCGGTCTGACCCGTCCCGACTCCTAACGCGGTCCGAGCGTTCGAGGTACTTCGCTTGAGGAGTTCGCGGACACCTTCGCGCCGAGCGATGAGCAGTCCGACACCGAGGACGACGTATACCGCGGTGTAGGCGTAGAGGATGGACATACTGATCCGCGTCGCGGCCGGTTCGGCGTAGGTCCGAATCACGTAGAATTCCGCGAGAACCTGCGTAGCGAACAGGACGAGCAGTGTGACCGCCTCGCGAGTGCTGATTTCGAAGTTCGTCAGTATGGCGATCGCGAAGAGGCTCTGAGCGGCGGTGATCCAGATCTCTGCCGCCTGTTTCGAATCGAACGGGAGCGTTCCGATAGCGCCAGCGGAGATGGAATAGACGACGGCGAGCGTCCCGATGAGTAACGTCCACTGGTTGAGTTTCGAGGAGATGAGCGTATTGAACCCGGCGGTCGAGCGCGCTTTGTTCACCAGATAGGCGACGACGATGAGTTCGGGGCTCTCCGAGGCCAGCGGTGCGAGCCACTGAATCATGAAGAACTCGGGGATGCCGTACTGTAGCCCCAACTGCTCCAGTCCCTCGGCGAACGGATGTACCGCGGTGAATATTATCGCGCCCGAAAACGCGAAACCGAAGAGGACGACTGCAATCCGTCGTGCTTTCGGATACTGCTGGAAGTACGCGGGAACGCCAACGTGTTCCTCGGACGCGTCAACGTCACCGCGGATGACGACGAGGAGATAGAGCAGATACAGTCCGACGAGGACGAGGGTATCGAGCGGTCCGATACCGCCACTCAGGGGGACGAAAAACGCGTACGCAGTCGCGGCGAACAGGAACGTAATCTCGGTGGCGACGTCTCGGTCGAGAGTGACCGCGTTTGCGAGGAATCCCGAGCGGTACTCGACCGCCGCGTCGGCGGTGCGCTTCGCGCGGTAGATGGTGAACAGCGCAATCCCGGACCATCCGAGACCGATGAGAATACGGTTCGCACCGGTCATGTTGGCCACTGCGAGGTTGGCGGCCTCGCTAGAGCCAGCACCGGCCTGCCACGCGTAGAGGGCGTCGACGGCGTACTCGGGGGCCACGGCGAGCACTGCCAGCACCGCGATGGCGAACGCTTGCGGAACGTCCTTTTCGGCGGTCTCGGTCGCCCACGCGAGCAGGAATGCCGCACCCACGATTGCGAGGCCAGCGACGATGACGGACGTGGCTGGCGCGATGTTTTCGCCCGGATGCACGGTTCCGTATCCGCCGGACGAGACGAACGTTCCGATCCATGGGACTGTCAGTACCAGCGCGACGGCGACAGCGACAAGTGGGTGACGAAACCGATCGAGCATCAGTTCGATAACGGCGGGACACGTACCTACTTCTTGTGCCCGTCAGCGGTACGGATTCGGACACGGGTAGCGGAACTGTCAAAACCGGGCGTGATCTCAATCGTCGAACTCGTCGTCGTATCGTTCGTAGGTAATCGTCAGTCTCCCCGGTGCGGGACGCTTCGCTTCCTCTCGGAGCGCTTCGAACTCGCGCAGGAGTTCGCTGGCGTCGTCCGAACCCTCTCGGACGCTGCGAATCTCTTCTCTGACCGCGTCGTACACCTGCGATAGGATGCGTCGCACGGCGTACGCGTCGGTTTTCGAATCTATTTCGAAGGAAGCCTCGTATCGCGACATGCCCGTAGTTAGTTCTCCACTGGAATAACGGTCTTCATGTGTCAGGGAGAGCGACAATCGCTCGCGCCGGACTGTCCTCGTCCCCAGTCCGTTTCGCGCTCGCCGACTGGTCGGTGGACTATATACCGAGCCACTCGTCGTTCCGGACTTGGTACCCGTTCGACCGACAGAACTTCGCCGCTCGCCTGCGGACCGCCCGAGACCCCGGAAGCTTCTCTTTGGCACGGACCTGCTCGACGACCCAGTCGCCGACCGCCTGCACTCCTTCGTCGTCGTCATCGGCGTCTATCGCTTCGAGCTCTTGGAACGTCTTCTCGTAGGCCTCGCGCTGTGACCCCCGGAAATCGGCGTTCGGAAGCGTCCGGCTGGCTTCCGCGACCCGTTTCATGGCGGCGGCGACCGTCGGCCGCTGGACCCGCATTCGGACGGTGGCAGGAGAATCGAACGTCTCTGCGTCCGTGTCCGGAATCAGTTCCTCGACGGTGTACGTCCCGTCGGCCGATTCGACCTCGCGGTCGCCGACCGCATCGACGACCTCGGCTCCCGTCGCCGGGAACGCTACCGACTCGAGGTCTGCGAGTACTCCCGTTTCGACTGGCGGTTCCGTTTCGTCCCCCCGCTCCAGTTCCTCGGCGATGCTACGCTCCCGCTGGCGTCTGTCGGCGTCGTCCGCTTGCTCGTCTCGCCCCGATTTGTTGTCTGCCATCTCGTAATATTGGTCCTCCATCCGGATAGTCCTGTGGTCGAGGACGGGCGTTCCGAACGCAACGGGCGGCCGTCGAAACCGAGGGTTCGGCGACTTCGCCGCCGATTCCCCGGTCGAGTCCACGACGTTGACGAACCGCGAGAACGCGCGGCTAGCCCTGCGTCCGGCGGGCGAACTCGTCGAGTTTCGCTTCGACGAGTGTCGCGACTCGCTCGCTGTATCGCCAGAGCGCCGCGTTGAGTCGCTCCTCGGTCTCGTCGTCCAAATCGTCGACTCCTCGAAGCACGGAGTCCTCGGTAATCTGTGGGTGATAGACGCAGACGACTCCGAGTGACGTGTCTGCACCCGTGGTCCCGGCAGTGTGGATGCCGTACTGGTCGGTCCCCCAGACACCGTCGCCACCCCGCCGCTCCAGTTCGGAGTCGAGTGCGTCGAGGAGTCGCACTTCCTCGGGGGAGAGGACCGAATCGTCACCTTCGAACAGTTCGGTGTACGCCTCTCTCCGGGCGCTTCTCGTCCAGTCCTCCAACTGGGAACGCGCCCGCACGACGAGTTGCCGTTCGTCTGGAAGTTCGACCATGCCTCTAGGATGCCAGCCAAGTCAATCAACGTTCGGACGACGCCGACGAACCGGACGTGTGACCGCGGCGTGCGACGCCGAGCGAGACCGCGCGAATCACGCACGGACGCCCCAGAAGAACGCGATTCCGAGGACGGTGACTATCGAGAGCAGGAACTGCAACGGTGCCCCGACCCGGAGGAAGTCCGAGAACCTGTAGCCGCCGGGACCGTAGACGAAGAGGTTCGTCTGGTAGCCCACCGGCGTCATGAACGCCGTCGACGCCGCGAACGTCACGGCCAACACGAACGCGAACGCGTTCGCCCCGATCGCCTGCGCGGCGTTGGCGGCCACCGGAATCATCAACACGACGCTCGCGTTGTTGCTGATGACGCTCGTCAACAGGCCGGTCGCGAGATAGAACACCCACAGGACGCCGATCGGTGGCAGGAACGTCGCCGTCGAGGCGACGGTCTCCCCGAGAAGTGCGGCGGCCCCCGTCTGCTGGAGGGCGATGCCGAGCGGAATCACACCGGCGAGGAGGAAGATCACGTTCCACTCGACCGACGAGTAGAGTTCGGTCGGTTCGAGGACGCCGGTGAAGATCATCGCCACGACGCCTGCCAACGCCGAGACGACTATCGGGAGGACGTTCAGCGCTGGCAGGGCGACGACGCCGGCGATGATGGCGACCGCGAACGGAATCTTGTCGCTCCGATAGGTCACCTCGTCGAACTCGTGGGCCACGATGAAGTCCTCGTTCTGAACGAGTCGCGTGAGGCTGTCGGGTGGGGCCTGCACCAAGAGGGTATCACCGACGCGAATGCGGATGTCCTCGAACCGGTCGCGGACGACGTCACCGCGGGTCCGAAACGCGAGGACGTTCGCGTCGTAGCGCTGTCGGAAGGTCGAACTCGCCAGGGTTTCGCCGACGAGGACCGACCCCGACGGAATGACGACCTCGACGAGGACGGGTTCCTCCTCGTCGGGGTGGAGGTCGTCTTCGGCCTGCGGACCGCCCGAGAGGACGAGTCCCTCCGCGTCGATGATGCGTTCGAGCGTCTCCCGGTTCGTTCTGAGTCGGAGCGTGTCCGTTTCGCGAATCTCCTTGCTCGCCAGCGAGTCGCCAAAGCGGTCCCCGTCTCGGAGCAACTGTAACACGTCGATGTCGAGGTCGTCGTCTCCCAACGCCTCGTCGATGGTCTCCCCGACCAACGACGAGTTCGCAGGAACGACGACGTCTGCGAGGTACTCCTGAAGGGCGTACTCTTCGACGAGGTCCTCGTCGGCCGGAATCCGTTCGGGGAGCAGCCAGACGCCGACCGTCATGAGATAGAGGGCGCCGACTGCGAAGACGACGACCCCGAGTTTGGTGAACTCGAACATCCCGAACGCGAACAAGTCGAGACCGGGTGACTCCGCCCCGAGTTGGGCCGCGATATCGCTCGCGAGGATGTTCGTCGAGGTGCCGATGAGCGTCAGCGTCCCCCCGAGCATCGAGGCGAACGATAACGGCATGAGCAACTTCGACGGTGAGGTCTCGCCCTCGTGCGCGAGGTCGGCGATGACCGGAACCAGAATGGCGACGACCGGCGTGTTGTTGATGACTCCCGAGACCGGGCCGGTGACGCCGATGGTCGCGGCGAGTTGCTTGCGCCGGTCGGTCCCGGCGAACGTGGCCATCTTCCGGCCGAGAAGCTGGACGATACCGGTTCGATTGATTCCGGTACTCAGAATGAGCATGGCCAGTACGGTGATGGTCGCGGGGTTAGCGAAGCCCGAGATGCCCTCTCGGGGGGAGATCTGCGTCCACGGCTCGAGCACCATCAACAGCACCATTATCAGAATGGCGGTAACGTCGATGGGGAGCCGCTCGGTCGCGAATAGCACGAGGGCGAGGAGAATGAGGGCGAAAACCACGAGCATATCGCCCGTCACCGAGGTCGAGGCTGGGCCTTGGAGAGCCAGCGACGCTGCGGAGAACGACATACCAAAACGAGACGCTACCGACGGAAAAGGACTGGTGTCTACACCGACCCGGAGCGTCCTGCTAAGTGTCTGTTGTCGGGTCTGTGAGCCTCGGTTCGGGTCACGTGGGTTGCACTGGAAATTCGGAAGCCAGCGGAAGAACCCTTGAGAAGTGCGCCGGCCGGGAATTGAACCCGGGCTATGAGCTTGGGAAGCATGACGTGTCACACGTGCGAAATCTTCTGTCACCTACCCCGAAAACCCTCGTTCTTCCAGCACGTTTTCACACGCGACCAACCCAAGATCGACGCTCCGTCTGGCATTCTCGCTCGTTGGCGGTTCCGAGTTCCTCGGCTCGTAGTACTATCCGGTATTTTATAAAGACCCGCACCGTGAACTCCCAGCTTATTCGTCTCAGCCGAGTCCATTTCCAACCCTCAATCGCTGATTTGAAACCATGATAGTAGCCAAAACCCGGATTTTCCTGTCCGCTAGTTGTATCGTTCTGTCAGACGGTAGTTTTCCCTCGAAACAATCGAAGCGTATAAGAACTGGGAGATGGCTACGACACCAGCTGAAATCCACAATTCGTAGAAATTACGTTCGAAAGCCTTCTGATGAAATACCGGCTGGATAAGTTCCGAACTTATCCACGGGGGTGGAATCAGATGTGATTTCGGATCGCCGTGAACTCGCAGCTTATTGGTGGTCACAGACGCATTCGTGTTGTTCTCCGGCGAGGTGGAGGATGTGACCGTGGATTGCATCGGCGAGTTCCAGCATCTTCTCGGCTCTCTCCTCCGTGGCGACTCCTTCGCGATAGTACGTGTCGGAGCGGTTGTTCCGCCAGAGGTTGTCGAGTTTTCCGGCGAATTCTTGGCTATAGAGTCCTGCCTCGGTTCCGCGTTCGTAGACCTCGGCGTGGTTGACGTACTCGTCTTCGTGGAGGAGACCGGTATCGAGTAAGTAGAATTGGATGGTTCTCTCGATTGCTGCGAAGCTCGTCTCGACGATTACGGTGTAGTAGCCGTTTCGATCTTGGAGGAACTTGGCCGCGTCTATCAGGCGACAGGCTTTCCGGAGTTGGAGTAAGTCCGGGTCGTCGACGTCTAACCCTGCTTCGAAGTTCTCGCCTGGGCGTTCAAACAGTGACGTTGCTTGGTCGAGAAGATCTTCAATTTCACTATTCTCCATGGAAAACCGTCTCCTGCACCGCTTGGAGTTCGTCGGTAGCGAAGATGGAAATTCCCTGGGAGAAGATTTCTTGAAGCTTCCCGCCGTAGTTTTTGCTGGATTCGACCGATTCGACGAGAAGTTGTATCTCGTACCGGTTGCCGTCGAACGTCTGGTTCTCAATCTGTTGGCGAACGTCTTGGAGTTCTCTCCGTGCCGCCACGAGATCGTCTTTTACGATGGTTTGTACGTCGATGTCGCTAGCGCGATCGGCTTCTCCTCTCGCGACGCTTCCGAATACGAGTATGCCGACGAGGTTGTCCCCCTGTGTTTCCATGGCAGCTTCGACAAACGCTCGCACTGGTTTCCTGAACTCTTCTTGCGGGATTTCGAGAAGTGGGTCATCGGGTTTTCGAATTTTTTCCTGATTGATTCTGATGAGCGAGCGCCGGCCGTCCCGCTCTTTCTGTATGAGATCCAGGCTGTCGAGTATCTGAATGGCGTTATCTACAGATTTTCCGCCGTGGTCAGTGGTCTTCCGGAGTTCCGTTACTGTGAACTTTCGGTGTGGGTTTCGGTATAGTAGTTCGAGGATGTCGTCTGCCGCCTTGTAGCGGAAGACTTGTTCGTCGGGGAGTGGGACTTCGAGGAAAACTCCGCTCATCTCGTCACTCATAGAGACACACGTCACTCTTAGTGACTGTTATTTATATATGTAGGGGAACTTCATCCACTCCTCCGATTTCGATCGAGTCGATACACTCGATGGAGGGACATCCTCCCCGTCGTGAACGACGGGAGTCTCTCCTCGAAGAAAGATAGAGATAGATACTCGTATCGACTAGTTAATCGATGTACTCTACCACGTGGGCGACCGCCCGTTCGACGACATCCTCACGGAGTGCTCCCTGTCGGTAATCAATCCACTCGTTTTTGATGGCGTTCACCGACCACGGCATAATAGAACTGGACTTTGGAGCGCCGCCATCCGTCCAGTGCTCGTCTTCGAGTGGAATCCGTTCGTCGTGCCACGTCCGGGTCGTCAGCGAAAGCGCGATGTACTGGTCGCCGTGAAACGGCGTCTCGCTGTCACTGATCACGAGAAACGGACGGCCAGCCGTCTCGTCGTCCTTGAACGGGTCGATTGCGACCACGACGTCCCCGCGTTCCCAACTCATTCGTCTCGGCTCGCCGCGGCGTGATCCCGCCACTCGTCGATGTCTTCTGCGCCGAACCGGTCGTCTAGGTCCGCCATAGTCCGGTGGAATCGAAACGCCTCTCGGACCGTCTCCTCGTCTCCGATCGCCCAGTAGTCCCCCTTGTGTTCGACGAGATTCCGCTCCCTGAGCCGACGGAGGACGGTGCTTATCGAACTCTTCTTTACGCCTGCTCTCTCCGCGATCTCGGAGGGCGTGAACGCCTTGTCGTCGTTCCGGTGGAGGAACCGGACGACCTTCTCGGCGTTCGTCACCTCCGTGAGCTCCTCGTCGCTGGCGTCACTGAAGGTCTCGATATCGATCGGCATGTATGTCAGTACTGTCTTCAGTGTCATAACCGTTCCCCCGTCAGCTACGTCACGACAGTCGGGGTTCGACCCAAACGGAAGACGACCAGCCGACTGGTCGAACGACGACTCACGGTCGGTGGCTCTCGATGGAGCGCGTCGAGAATCCGTATTGCGGTTCCTTCCGTCCACCGATACAGACGCTCCACGGACCGGGACGCGAGACGTATGCGGACCCACTCTCGGTCCGGGCGGTGGATTCAATGTCACTGCGGTCGTCGTGTTGCCAGACGGGGCGAAACTGTGACGGTTGCCGAACGCGACATCCGGGACCTCTGTACGGAGGCCGTCTTCGAGCGCGGCGTGACCTACCGCGAGGAAGGGCGAATCCATCAGCTTACGCGGACTGGAGAGACGGTCACCGCACTCGTTCAGGGAACGCGGCGGTACAACGTGACCGTGGACTTGAGCGCCCCGGACTTCGGCCCCACGTGCAGTTGTCCGTACGCCGGTCCCGGTGTGTGCAAACACGTCGTCGCAGTACTGCTCGCGCTCACCGACGACCTCCCCGCCGACGTCGGGAAGCAATCGGATGCGCTGTTAGAAGCGATTCCCCACGACCAACTCCGGGACTTCGTTCGAGACGAACTCGTTCGAAATCCGAGTCTGCGTGAACGCTTTTTCGCTCGCTTCGGCGAATCCCCGGCCGAGTCGGTCGACGACTACCGCACGGAAATCGATCAGCTCTTCGAGCAACACACGCGGGACTCTCCGACTATCGTGTTCGGTATCGACTTCTCTCGGTTCACCGACCTCGCCGAGCAGTATCGAAAGCGTGGTGACTACCGATCCGCCACCACCATCTTCCGGGCGCTCGTGACGAGTATCGACGAACACATGCACCTCGTGGATGGTGCGTACGACCACTACGCGCGAACGTTTTCGACCGCGCTCGACGCGTACGTCGACTGCGTCAAGAACGCCGACCTCGGTTCAGGCGAATTACAAGATCAGGTGGAGTTCCTGTCCGAACGTGCAACGTCGGGGACGGACTACTTCCAACCGGAGTACGAGAGGGCATTGGATAACCTTCGAGGAGAGCTGTAAGGAGTAGATTCCATTCACTCCATCCGTTCCAAGGCCTCGTGTCTGGCTTCGAGTGGTGCCTGATCGTACTTGATGGTCGATTGGATCGTCTTGTGCCGGAGTTGAGTCGCTGCGGCCTTGAGACCGCGCTCCTCGGTCATGTACGTACCGACCGAGTGGCGGATCGAATACCATGTGAGATCGCGGTTCGTGAGATCGATTCCGGCGACGTCGCAGACCTTCCGGAGAAGTGGGTTCAACGCTTGACTCCCGTACGGATTCCCGTGCTTGGTCAGCCAGAGCGCGTCCGTCTCCTCGTACATCGACCGAAGGGTCCGCTCGTGAAGCCACTTTTCCACCGCTAGTACCGTCCGTCGTTGGAGGCTCGTCTGCCAGTTCTCGTGGTTCTTCGCCGACTTCTCTTTCGGAATCCGTAACACCGCGTTCTCCGTATCGACCCACGACACGCGGGCGCGCTCGACTTCGATTGGCCGCAAGCCAGCGTCGAGTGTGACCCACAGCAGAGAAGGAATCTTCCAACTGTTCGCTCGTTGCCAGTCGTCGGGCGTGACTTCGCTCTTCGGCTTCCCGAAGCGCTGGGCGAGATAGGCCGTCCACGCGCTTCGGTCGCTCGCGGGGACGTCGTAGTAGTTCGGTACCGACCCGACTTCGAGTGCGGCCTCGCGGAGTCGATTCCGTTCGTCCTTGGTGAAGAAGTCCCGCGGCTGTCGTGCCCGCGTGGACGAAAAGCGCTTGGTTGGTTCCCAGGTCATCGGCGTATTGCTCTCGGCGGCTTTCCACTCGAAGAGCGTCACCAGTGCCTTCGAGCAGGCGGCTTTGTAGCTCTCGGTGTACGCCTGCTCGTCGATGTGTTCGAGCCACGCATCGGCGTGGGCAGTCGTGATGCCCTCCGTGTAGCGGCGTTCAGCAGTCCAGACGGCGCGATAGAATTTGTCCAGTCGATAGGCGCGCATCGTGGCGGTCGAGTGAGCGTATCCGTCTCCGCGAGCCGGGTCTTTTCCCTCGTCGAGCATCCAGTCGATGAGTCGCCGTCGGTGTGCTCGGTACGACGTGAGTTGCCGTTGGTTGAGTCGCGCTTCGGAGTTCTGCGTCGTCAGTGGAACGTCTCGGTATTTCTCTGGCATTGGTAGTGGTATTCGCTACGGTAAGTTGACCATAATCGGATTGACCCAGGGTAATGAGCTACGCACCCATCGATGGGAGATGAGTAGCTCTCAAACACCTGAGTTCGACCAAGAGAAACCCGGATGCGCCGGCCGGGAATTGAACCCGGGCTATGAGCTTGGGAAGCTCATGTCCTACCACTAGACCACCGGCGCACTGCGTTTTGCTTCGCTCACTCGTACGCCGAGGCTCGCAAATCCTGCGAATTTGCTCACCACCGGCGCACTGCGTTCGCGTTTCACCGTATCGCTCCCCAGTACTTCAACGTAGCGCTTCAGCCCGGCCCTTCGCGCCGGAAAGACGTGCCCATTCGTCCAGAAATCTCGACTTGACACACGTCTTTTAGTCGTCGCCACCCCTAGCGAACGCCATGATAGACCTGCGACTCTCCGAGTCGGAACTCGAAGCGCGCCGGGACCACCTCGTCGGGTTCATCCGCGAGACGGCCGAAGCGGCCGGTACCGACCAGGCGGTCCTCGGTCTCTCGGGCGGCATCGACAGCACGCTCACGGCCTACCTCGCCGTCGAGGCGCTGGGCGAGGCGAACCTCCGCGGGTTGGTGATGCCGGGCGAGGTCAGCCGCGAGGACAACATGAGCGACGCCGAGTGGGTCGCACAGGAGTTGGGCATTCCCTACGACGTGTTCGAGATAAACCCCATCGTGAACGAGTTCCTCGACACCTACTCGGAGGCCGAGGACGACCGCTTGGCGGTCGGCAACGCCCGCGCCCGGACCCGTGCCGTGCTGAACTACCTCGTGGCCAACCACGAGGGCTCGCTGGTGTTGGGCACCGGGAACCGGAGCGAGGCGCTGGTCGGTTACTTCACGAAGTACGGCGACGGCGCGGTGGACTGCCACCCGCTCGGGAACCTCTACAAACAGCAGGTCCGCCAGCTTGCGGCGCACGTCGGCGTGCCAGAGGAGTTGGTCGAGAAGCCCGCGACTGCCGGTCTCTGGGCGGGACAGACCGACGAGGAGGAGTTGGGCATCGGATACGACGCGCTCGATGCCATCCTCGCGCTCCACGTGGACGGTCCCCTGTCGGTCGCCGCCACGGCGCGCGAACTCGACGACGTGACCGAGGAGCAGGTCCGGACTATCAGAGGGATGGTCGAGCGAAGCCAGCACAAGCGCCGCGTGCCGCCCTCCCCCGACCCGCTCGAGTGAGCGGCGAATCGTCGGTGGGCCGTTATGCCGACCCAGACCCGTTCGCCGCCGATGCGTTTGCCGACGACGAGTTTCCTGCGGAGGCGTTCGCCACGATGCGGACCCGGTCGCCCTTCTGAAGGACGTACTCGGTGGGGGTCACGGATTCGCCGTTCACCAGCACGCGTGCCGTCTCGCCGGGGTCGTCGCCGTACGTCGTTCCCCGGTAGCTGACGGTCCCGTTCGTCACGTCGATGCCGAGCGTCTGCATCGCCCACGCGAGCGTCACCTCCTCGGCGTGGACGTGCCAGCGCCGACCCTCGCCGTTCTCGAAGTGGAAGGCGTCGGCCTGCAACTGGAACCGCTGGCGGCCGAAGTCGAGTTGCTGGCCGCCGATGGTAGCCTCGATGGTCCCGTGGTAGTGGACCGACCCCACCGCCTGCGGTCGGGTGAGGCCGCTCGCGTCCGGCGTGCCGCCCGCGTCGTCCGGCCCGCCAGCGCCGCCCGCCTCGCCGCCGGAGAAGAAGAGCAGGTACGCCAGCAGGACGCCGATGGCGAGCGCGCCGACCGCGCCGCCGTACATCGCTATCGTCGGCCCGTCGTCGTCGAATCGGAGGCTATCGACGCGGCGCTGTTCTATCGGTCCGAGGTCGTCGCCGTGTTCGGTACTCAGGTGGCGCAAATAGCCCTCCTCGTCGTCGAAAGTCGCCCCGCAGTGGTCGCACCGCTCGCTTTCCGTCGTCTGGTCCCCCGCGTCTGACTCCTCCCCCATGCCGTCCGAGTACGGGCCAGAACCATTCAGTCTTTGCGCCGCACGGGGTCGGACCGTCGGCGCAGAGCGGACGTCACACCCGAGGGAGTTTGTGACCGGGCGGTGGGTTCGTGGCCGGAGCGGTTTGTGGCCGCCCGGCCGATTTCGCTTCGAGCAAGGTTCGATTACCGCGTCCCGTCACGGGGTTTATCACTGTCCGAACCGTAGCGAAACCCGAATGGGTTCGACCGACCCGCCCGCCGACGGTCCATCGCTGGAGCGACTCAGTGCCGTATTTCGCGTCTACGAAGCCCGCCGCGACGGTGACCGGCTGGTGTACTACGGCGAACCGCTGGTCTCCCGCGAACGACTGCTCGAAGCTGCGTGGCCCCTCTTCCGCGAACACGGCTACGAAGTGCAACTGACCACCGAGACCGGCGAGTACGTCCTCGTCGCCGAACCGACCGACAACAGCATCGACGGGATTCCGTGGACGAACGTCGTCCTTTTCCTGCTGACGGTCCTCTCGACGCTGTACGCCGGTCGGGCGTGGTACCACATCGACCCGGCGACGCTGGGCCAGAATCCGCTGGCGATTCTGCGAGCGTGGCCGTTCACCGCCGCGGTCGTCGGCGTCTTACTCACCCACGAACTCGGCCACTACGTCATGACGCGCTACCACGGCGTGGACGCGACCCTGCCGTACTTCATCCCGATGCCCTCGCTCATCGGGACGATGGGCGCGGTGATTCGGATGAAAGGCCAGATGCCCGACCGCGAGGCGCTGTTCGACATCGGCGTCGCCGGACCGCTCGCGGGGCTGGCGGCGACTATCGTCGTGACGGCAATCGGTCTCTCGCTCCCGCCCGAGACGGTCCCGGCGGAGATGATGACCGGCCCGAACGTCATCCAGATCGAGTTCGGCTACCCGCCGCTGTTGCAGTTCATCGCCGCGGTCCTCGGCGAGCCGACGACGTATCCGCCGGGCCAGTCGGTCAACCCGGTCGTCATCGGCGGCTGGGTCGGGATGTTCATCACCTTCCTCAACCTCATCCCGGCGGGACAACTCGACGGCGGCCACATCGTCCGCGCCATCCTCGGCGAGCAACAGGAGCGCATCGCGGCGCTGGTCCCGGTCGCGCTCTTCGGTCTCGCGGCCTACGTCTTCTACGTCAAGGAGGTCAGCAACGCCTCGGTGCTGTGGGTCGTCTGGGGCCTGCTGGCGACGTACGTCGCCTACGTCGGCCCGGCCAACCCCATCGACGACGAGGGGTTGGACCCCAAGCGGAAGGCGGTCGGCATCCTGACGTTCGTGCTGGGAATCATGTGCTTCACGCCGGTTCCGATCGAGATAATTACGTGAGGTAGCGTCCCTTATCGGTTCTATTCGCCGCCGTGCGTGTACCCGCGGTCCGGCAGTTCCTCGCCGTCCATCTCGACGCCAGACTCGGTGACTTCGCCGACCACCGATACGGGCGTCGGCGATTCGGAACGAATCGCCGACAGCTCGCGTTCGGGCACCGTGAACGCCAACTCGAAGTCCTCGCCGAAGAAGACCGCTAGCTCCCGAACCTCGGCCTCGCCGTCGGCCACCTCGCGGACCGACTCGTCCACCGGGAGCGCGCTCCGCTCGACCGAGAACCCGCAGTCGCTCGCCTCCGCGAGTTGGTGGAGCGAGCGCGCGAGGCCGTCGCTCGAATCCATCATCGCGGTGGCGTAGGGGGCGAGTTCGCGGCCCGCGGCGACTCGCGGCTCGAACCGGAACAGGTCGTTGGCGCGCTCCGTTTCTCCGGACTCGAACAGTCGGAGCGCCGCGCCGGTGCGCCCGAGCGTGCCCGTCACGCAGACGACCTCGCCCGGACTCGCGCCAGAGCGAGCCACGGGGGCGTCGGTCCGACCGAGCGCGGTCGTCGCGGCGGTGAACTCCCGGCTCTCGTCCAAGTCGCCGCCGACGTACTCCGCGCCGACCGCCTCGCAGACGTCGCTCGCGCCCGCGACGAACTCCCCGAGGTCGGAGTCGTCGAACTCGGGGGCGGCGTAGACCGCGACGGCGGCGGTGGCCTCGGCTCCCATCGCGGCCACGTCCGACAGCGACGCGCCGACCGACCGCCAGCCGGCGGTGTACCGAGTGGTCCCGTCCGGGAAGTCGGTCGTCTCGTGGAGCATGTCAGTGGTCAGAACCTGTCCGTCCACGACCGCCGCGTCGTCGCCCGCGTGAGGGAGTCTATCACCGAGAAACGACAGTGCGGCCCGCTCGTCCATGCAGTTGACTTGTCGGGCGGAGGTGAAAGGGCTGTGGTCTCGGACTCCGGTTCGGACGGTCCGTGTAGTTCCGTTTCGGTGAGGGATTTATTCGGTCGGAAGGATTGCGACGAACGTATCACGCCGTGGTAGCCTTCTCGAACGGGAGGTCGTCCAGCGGCGTCTCGTGAGCGACGTGAACGTCCAGTTCTGCGCCCACGCCGTCTCTTGCGGCCAAAATCGCCGCCCAACCCCGGTGGTTCCCGTCGAGCGTTACCGGTGGCCAGTACTCCTCGCACTGTCGAACGACGACCGCACCGAACTCGTGGTCGGGATACTGACCACGGAACGTCGAAATCTCCTCGACAAATTCGGGACACTCGTCGTCAAGCTCCCCGGCTTGGAGTCTGTCGATTGCGCCAGCGAGCGTCTCCCCACCAGTCAACCAATTACAACCGATGCTGGGGTACGGGTCGAACTTCCCGAGTTCGGAACCGCTCACTACGAGCGTCGTCCACTCCGGCGCTCCGAACGTCGCGTACTGGACTGGCTCATCGTAGGTCGTTTCGAGTTCGGAGACGAGTCGCTCTTCGTCCCACCCGGACGGATTAGCATCGGGATACTCGTCCTTCTGAGACTCGCGACGTATCCACTGCCGAAGTCCCTCGGTTACATCCAGAGAGTCCTGTTTCCGTCGATAGCGAATCGGAGACTCCTGCATCTGACGAGACTTCTCTTCCGGTCCACATGAATTGTGGGCCGGGCAGACACGCAAGCTACCTCGAACCGCTGTTTCAGACGCTACGCTGAACGAAGAATCCGATTCGGGTCTGGTCCGAAGTCGAATCCGAGCGCCACACCGTGGCAAGCGCTCACTAACGCTGGCGTCCGTCTCCGGTGGCTTCAAGCCGCGTCCGGTCGTCTGTCGAAGTCGATGGACGTAGACTTCGGGGACGCGCGTTCGATACTCGTCGCGTTCGGCGCGGGCGTCGTCGTTCTGCTGGCGCTGTACTCTCTCGTCGGGCTGGAGGACGTGCTGGCGGCGCTCTCGCAGGCCGACCCGACCATCTTCGCGGCGGTCTGCGTCGTGTCCGTCGGCTGGCTGTTCGCGTGGGGGCTGGCGCTCCGGACGGTCCTCGCGGTCGTCGCAGTGAAGGTGTCGGTCTGGCGGGCGTTCCTCCTGCTGGCGGGCGCGACGTTCGCCAACAACGTCACGCCGTTCGGACAGGCCGGCGGCGAGCCGTTCAGCGCCCTGCTCGTCTCGCGCTCGACCGGGACCGAGTACGAGAACGGCCTCGCGGTCGTCGCCAGCGTGGACACGCTCAACTTCGTTCCCTCCATCTCGTTCGCTCTGCTGGGCGTGGGCTACTACGCCACCCGCTTTACCGTCGGCGGCAGGGTGGAACTCGCCGCCGTCGCGCTCCTCGCGTTGGCGCTGGCGGTCCCGACGCTCGCCTATCTCGGCTGGCGCAACCGCGAGCGCGTCTCGGACCTCGTGGTTCGGCTCGCGGTGCCCGCGATCAGACTCGTCGGCCGGGTCGTTCCCACGCTCGAGCCGGCGGGCGAGTCGCAGGTCCGCGAGCGCATCGGCGGCTTCTTCGCCGCGCTGGAGCGCGTCGGGGGCGACCACCACCAGCTCGGGCTCGCGCTGTCGTTCTCGGCGCTCGGGTGGCTCCTGCTGTCGGTGTCGCTGTGGCTCTCGCTGGGCGCGCTCGGTTACTGGGTCCCGTTCGCGGCCGCGCTGTTCATCGTCCCGCTCGGGAGCGTCGCCAGCGTGACGCCGCTTCCGGGCGGTCTCGGCGGCGTCGAGGCCGCGCTCGTCCTGCTCATCGTCCCTATCACCGGCGTCGATGCGGGGACCGCGGCGGCCGCGGCGGTCCTCCACCGCGGGGCGACCTACGTACTTCCGGTTCTGATCGGCGGGAGCGCGACCGCGATGCTGGAAGCCGACAACGTCCACAAATCGGCCAGCGACTGAGCGAGCGCCGCGTCGGCGGTCGGCCGACGCCGTGCCCGCCGCGGCTGACACCGCGCCCGACCCGCGACGTTACAACGATGCTTTTAAACGCCGCGGACGGGAATTCGTGGGTATGACGACGCTCTACGACGTTCCAGCGGACGACCTCATCGACGCGGTCGCCGCGAAACTGGAGGACCGAATCGACGAACCCGACTGGGCGCAGTACGCCACGACCGGCGAGAGCAAGGAACTGCCCCCCGAACAGGACGACTTCTGGTACCGGCGGGCCGCCAGCCTGCTCCGGAAGGTCGCCACCGACGGTCCCATCGGCGTCGAGCGCCTCTCGACGCAGTACGGCGACAAGAAGGGCGGCTCGAACCGCTATCAGGTCGCGCCCGAACACCGCTCGGACGGGAGCCGCAACATCATCCGGACCATCCTGCAACAGCTCGAAGACGAGGACCTCGTGGACACCGAGGGCAGCGCGGGCCGCATCGTGACCGGCGACGGTCGCAGCCTGCTCGACGACACCGCGGGCGAGGTCATGGAGGACCTCGACCGACCGGAACTCGAACGCTACGCCTAATCGACCGAGACGGACCGACTTCTTCCACCCGCCGACCACGCCCGACCAGCGTCGCCGCTCCGTAATCATTTTTGGCCGCGGGCGTTTACTACGAGACAACACATGAGCGAACAGCCCGACGACGAGCGACTCGAAGAACTCCGCAAGCAGAAGATGCAGGAGATGCAAGAGCAGGGCGACCAGAACGAGGCCCAAGAGCAGGCCCAGCAGCAGGCCGACGCCCAGAAGCAGGCGCTGCTCCGCAAGCACCTCACCGACGGCGCGCGCAAGCGACTCAACTCCGTCCGGATGAGCAAGCCCGACTTCGCCGAACAGGTGGAGCGACAGGTACTCGCGCTGGCCCAGAGCGGCCGGGTCAGCGGCAAGATAGACGAGGACAAGATGAAGGAACTCCTCCGGGAACTCAAGCCCGACTCGAAGAGCTTCAACATCCGGCGTCGGTGAGATGGACCTCGGGTTACTCTACAGCGGCGGGAAAGACTCGACGCTCGCCGCGCTCCTGCTCGAAGACTTCTACGACGTGACGCTGGTCACGGCCACGTTCGGCGTCGCCGACGCGTGGGACCACGCGCGCCGGACCGCCGAGGAGTTGGGCTTCGAGTTCGAGACGGTCGAACTGAACGACGACGTGGCCGCGGAAGCCGTCGAACAGATGGTCGAGGACGGCTACCCCCGCAACGGCATCCAGCAGGTCCACCTCCACGCGCTGGAGACGGCCGCCGGGATGGGGTTCGACGCGGTGGCCGACGGCAGCCGCCGCGACGACCGGGTGCCCTCCGTCTCGCGGGCGCAGGCCCAGAGCCTCGAAGACCGCCACGGCATCGACTACATCGTCCCGCTGGCGGGATTCGGTCGCGGAGCGGTCGATTCGCTCGTAGACGAGACGCTCGACGTGACGACCGGCCCGAGCGAGGAGATTCCGAAGGCCGACTACGAGGCCGAACTCCGCGACCTACTGGCCGACGAACACGGCGAGGAGGCCGTCGCCGAGGTGTTCCCGGACCACACCCAGACGTACGTGACGAGTCTGAGCCGCTGACGTTCCTCGCGGTGACGTTCGACGGCCGGTTCCGGACGCTCGAAGGTTCGACCGGCCGCGAGCGTCGTCTCGGTCGGTCGTCCGGCAAGAGAGACGCGAAGTAAAAGTTTCAAGCGCGCGCTCGCCCAACGCTTCCCCATGTACGACCGCATCAAGGGCTTTCGGGACTTCTACCCCGGCGAAATGGGCGCGCGCCGTGAGACGTTCGACACACTCGAAGCGACCGCGCGACGGTACGGTTTCCGAGAGATCGGGACGCCCGCACTGGAGCACACCCAGATGTACGTCGATAAGAGCGGCGAAGAGATAGTCGAGGAACTCTACAGCTTCGAGGACCAAGGCGGCCGGGACGTGGCGCTGACGCCGGAACTCACGCCGACGGTCGCCCGGATGGTCGTGGCGAAACAGCAGGAGCTATCGAAGCCCATCAAGTGGTTCTCGACCCGCCCGTTCTGGCGCTACGAGGAACCTCAGAGCGGTCGCAAGCGCGAGTTCTACCAGACCAACGTGGACATCTTCGGCTCGTCGGAACCCGAGTCGGACGCCGAACTGCTGGCGTGCGCGGCCGACGCGCTCACGAGCCTCGGACTCACCGGCGAGGACTTCGAGTTCCGGGTCAGCCACCGCGACATCCTCGGCGGCCTGCTCGAAGCCTTCGACGCCGACGTGGACACCGAGGCCGCGATTCGCGCGGTGGACAAGAACGAGAAGGTCGGCGACGACGAGTTCTACGGCCTGCTCTCCGACGCCGGACTCTCCTACGAGCAGGCCCGCGAGTTCGACGACCTGCTCGACACGCCCGAGGACGAGTTGGACGACCTCGTGTCGTTCGCCGGGACCGACCGCGTCGAGTCGGCGGTCGGGAACCTCTCGGACGTGCTGGACGCCGCGGCGGACTTCGGGGCGCGCGAGTACTGCACGCTCTCGCTCGACACCGCGCGCGGCCTCGACTACTACACCGGCGTCGTCTTCGAGTGCTTCGACTCGACCGGCGACGTGAACCGCTCCATCTTCGGCGGCGGACGCTACGACGACCTCATCGAAGGCTTCGGCGGTCAGTCCACGCCCGCGGTCGGGTTCGCGGTCGGCGACGCGACGCTGACGCTCCTCCTGCAACGCGCCGGCGTCTGGCCCGACGAGGAGCTTTCGACCGACTACTACGTCTTGCAAGTCGGCGACACCCGCGACGTGGCGGCCGACGTCACGCGCGAACTCCGGGGCGAGGGCCACGTGGTCGAGACCGACGTGTCCGGCCGGAGCTTCGGCGCGCAGTTGGACTACGCCGACTCCATCGGCGCGGAGACGGTCGTCATCGTCGGCGAGCAGGACCTCGCGGACGGGAACGTGACGGTCAAGGACATGAACTCGGGCGACCAGACCCAAGTCCCGGTCGAGGAGTTCCCGCCAGAGGACGTGTCGCGGCCGACCTACGACGACTTCGAGTAGCCCCGCGGTCGAACCTTTTTGGTACCGTCTCGCATACCATCGGACATGCGCGAGCGTTCGGTCCGGTTCGAGAAGCAGACGCTCCTCGCGGTGCTGTCGGTGCTGACCTTCGGGTTCACGGCCTTCTTCGCGGTCGTTGGACTGGAGTTTCTCGTCCCGACGACCTTCGTCCTCGGGTTCTTCGTCGTCGTCCCGCTGGTCGCGCTGCTGGGCGACGCGCTCCCGATGGTCGAGGGCGAAACCGAGGGCGTCGAGGTCGGGCGAGATTCGATGTGCTACGGCCCGATAGACGAACTCCGGTCGCGCTACGCCGCGGGCGAACTCACCGACGAGGAGTTCGAGCGACGGCTCGAACGACTGCTGGAGACCGAAGACGCCGAGGTAGGGCGGAGCCGCGAGCCGGTGTTCGACCGGGAGTGAGCGGTCGCTGACGAGGGATCGAGTCGCAGATTCGGTAGCGATAGCTGGCGGCGTGGCGAACAGACGGCACGGGCGGCCCGCGAGGAGACGTGCCGTACTCCCGCTTCACTCCTCGCGGCGACGCTTAGGTCACGGACGGGGTTCGTCCCGGCTTCGGAGTTAAACCCTCGTGCCGACGCTGGCGCGGCGCTCACGCGCGCCGCGCCAGCGTTCACTCGCCAGAAAGAAAGGAAAACATTTCTTTACGAAATATTCTGGTGCTTCTAGCGATTGAAGACATTGTTCAGGCCGCCGTCGCGTGCGACGGCGACCGTTCCGCCGATTTAACTCCCTCCGGCACCGACGACGAACCGATGCGAGCGTTCCGAATCGCCTACGACGGGCGGCCGTTCCACGGCTTCCAGCGCCAGCCGGACGTGCCGACAGTCGAGGAGGCCGTCTTCGACGCGGCGAACGCGCTGGGCGTCGCCGACGGGAAACCCGCGGGGTACGCCGCGGCGGGCCGGACCGACGCCGGCGTCTCGGCGGTGGCCCAGACCGTCGCGTTCGAGTGCCCCGACTGGCTGACTCCGGCCGCGCTGAACAGCGAACTCCCCGCGAGCGTCCGGGCGTGGGCGAGCGCCGACGCGCCCGACGACTTCCACGCGACCCACGACGCCGCGTCGCGGGCGTACCGCTACCACTGCCACGCGCCCGAGGCCGACCTCGCGCGGGCGGAGCAAGCCCTCGGCCGACTCCGCGGCGAGAACGACTTCCACAACCTGACGCCCGACGACGAGAACACGGTCCGGGAGTTGCAGGCCGACGCCGAGCGCGACGACGACTACCTCGTCTTCGACCTCCGAGCGGGCGGGTTCGTCCGCGAGATGGTCCGGCGCGTCGTCTCGCTCGTCCGGGCGGTGGCGACCGGCGACGCCTCACTGGCGAAGGTCGAGCGCGTCCTCGGGCCCGAGAAAATCGACGGTCCCGAGGGCGTCGCGCCCGCGCCGGCCTACCCCCTCGTGCTGGTGGACGCGGCGTATCCGATGTTGACGTTCTCGGTGGACGACGACGCCGCCGCCAGCACCCGCGAACTCTTCGCGGCTTTGCGCGACGAGCGCGCCACGCGAACCCGCGTGGCCGCCGAGGTCGTAGAGCAGACGCGAGTTCCGGAGCCGTGAGCGCGTCGGGCTTCGAAATCGGGGCCGACCGCGTCGGAAACGACGGATTTCCGCGAAGGTTTCCTCGCGTGCGCGAGCAGCAAACGACGATGGTGATGCTATCCCACGGCACCACTGTTTCGGATACCGCACTCCTATCCTCGTTTTCGAGTGACGCTCGATACGAGAGCCGTCAGTCCCACCCCTCGGGCCAGATACCCGCCGCCTTCATGCCCTCCTCGTAGTCGCCCGAGCGCAGGTTTCCGGCGACCGACGCCGCGCTCGGCCGCGGAATCTCGTCGCGCGCCGCGACCTCTCGAACCAGCAACGCGGTCAGCATCGCGTGTTCGCGCAGGTTCCGGTCGTCCACCTTGTCGCGCGTGTCGGCGTGAGTGTGGCCCCATCCCCGACCGCGCTCGCCGCTCTCGCTGTGGAGTTGGAGCGCGGGCACGCCGCGCTTGAGGAACGGCCAGTGGTCGCTGAACGGGTGGACCTGCTGGCGGACCGCGATGGGCTGGTTCGCCTCGTCGGCGACCGACGCGACGAGTTCCGCCATCGTCTCGGAGCCGTGGGTGTGCGCGCGCAGGTCGCGGAACCGGCCCGCGCCGTCCACGTTCACGACCGCGCGGACCGAATCGAGGTCGAGTCGCTCGGCGAGCGCGTCCGCCCCGAGCAGGCCGGTCTCCTCGCACCCGACGCCCGCGACCCGGACTCTGGTGTCGAGGTCCATCTCCGCCAGCAGGTGGGCCGCCGCGACGACGACGGTGATGCCACAGCCGTTGTCGAGCGCACCCTCCGCGATGTCGTGGGCGTCGTGGTGGCCGACGACGAGGATTTCGTCTTCCGTTTCCGGGCCGAGTTGAGCGTGCGCGTTGTGACTCCTTCCGGGCGTCGTCTCGGCGTCCACGCGGAGGTGGGCCTGCGCGCCCCGGTCGGCGTAGTCGGTCAGCCAGTCGCCGGTTTCGAGACTGACGCCGACGCCGGGAATCGCGGCCTCGCGGTCGAACCGGAGCGACCCGGTGGGCGGCAGTTGGCCCGCCTTGTGGTTCCGGAAGACGAACGCCTCGGCCCCGGCCGCCGCGGCGTGGCCGAACTTCTCCATCCGGTGGACGAATCTGGAGCCCTTCGGCGTCGTCGTGGACGCGACCACGATGTTGCCCTCCACGTCCACCGCGTCCAACTCGTCGGGCGTGCCGTGGCCCGCGTCCACGAGTTCGCCGCTGACCTCCCCCGCCGGGGAGTAGGGAAGCGCGATGGTCTCGAACGACCGCTCCACGGGGTCGGTGACGGCGAGTTCGGCGTCGCCGCGCGTCCAGCGAGTCATCTCGAACGACTCGACTTCGACCTCGCGTGCGCCCGCTCGCTCGAACCCCTCGGCCACGAGGTCGGCCGCGCGACGCTCGCCGGGTGACCCGCCCATCCGGTCGCCGATTTCGGTCAGTCGCGTGATGAACTCCCACGGATAGTCGTCGCGCCACGCCTCCCCCAGCGCGGCGGCGGTCTCCGGGTTCATGGTCGGGAAGTGCGCTCCGGACCGTGAAAAGTCTCGGGCTACGCAATCTCGGTTGCGGGGTTCGATACCGCTAGACCGCACAACACCGCCCGGACAATCGGAACACGCATTCGGAATGACAAAGGCTTACAACCGCGGTTTCCTAATCAGAGGGTATGAGTTCGGTTCCCGAGCGGTCGGAGATAGAGTCGAAGTACAAGTGGGACTTGGAGAGCATCTACGCGACCGACGACGAGTGGGAGGCGGCCTACGAGGAGGTCGAGGAGCGCCTCGACGAGCTGTCGGCCTACGAGGGCCGGGCCACCGAGGACGGCGAGACCCTGCTCTCGGTCCTCGAACTCCGCGACGACGTGTATCGGACCGTCGAGCAGGTCGTCAGCTACGCCCGGATGCGGAAGGACGAGAACACCGCCGACCAGCACTATCAGGCGCTCTCGTCCCGCGGGATGTCGCTGGCCTCCCAGACCGACAGCGCGAGCAGCTTTCTCGAACCCGAAATTCAGGACCTGGACCGCGACGAACTCGACCGGATGATAGAGGAGACCGACGGACTGGAGCTCTACGACCACTACCTCCACGACGTGCTTCGGACCGCCGAACACACCCGGTCGGCCGAGGTCGAGAACGTGCTGGCCGAACTCGGCGAGGTCACGAGCGCCTCGGGCGAGGTCTACAACATGCTGATGGACTCGGACATGGAGTTCCCGACCGTCGAGAAACCCGACGGCGAGTCGGTCGAGATTACCCAGAGCAACCTCACACGACTCCTGAAGAACCCCGACCGCGAGTTCCGCCAGACCGTCTACGAGAGCTTCTTCGACGAAATCGGCGAGTACCACAACACCATCGGCACCACGTTCAAGAACAGCGTGAAGACCGACGTGCAACTCGCGCGAATCCGCGACTACGACACCGCCCGCGAGGACGCGATGGACGGGCCGAACGTCCCGGTCGAGGTGTACGACAACCTCGTGGACACGGTGCGGGACAACCTCGACAAACTCCACCGCCACGCCGAACTCAAGCGCGAGAGTCTGGGCGTGGACGAACTCCGGATGTGGGACCTCTACATGCCCATGACCGAGACCGAGACCCCCGACGTGGAGTACGAGCAGGCCCGCGAGTACGTCGTGGAGGCGCTGGGCGCGCTCGGCGACGACTACCAGCGCCGCATCGAGGAGGGCTTCGAGTCGCGCTGGGTGGACGTCTACGAGACCGAGAACAAGCGCTCGGGCGCGTACAGCGGCGGCACCTACGACACCCAGCCGTTCATCCTGATGAACTATCAGGACGACATCTCCTCGATGTTCACGCTGGCCCACGAACTCGGCCACTCGCTCCACAGCCAACTCACCAGCGAGAACCAGCCCTACGTCTACGGCGACTACGAAATCTTCGTCGCGGAGGTCGCCAGCACCGTCAACGAGGCGCTGCTGACCAACCACCTGCTCGACACCGTGGAGGACCCGACCTTCCGGCGGCACGTCCTCAACGAGTATCTGGAGCGGTTCCGCTCGACGCTCTACCGCCAGACGATGTTCGCGGCCTTCGAACACGAGGTCCACCAGTTGGTCGAGGACGACGAGGCGCTCACGCCCGGCAAGGCCGACGAAATCTACGGCGACCTGAAAGCGGAATTCTACGAGCCGGCGGTCGTGGACGACCGCATCGCCCGTGAGTGGGCGCGCATCCCGCACTTCTACCGAGCCTACTACGTCTACCAGTACAGCACCGGCATCAGCGCCGCGGTCGCGCTCGCCGACGGCATTCTGAACGACGGCGACGAGGCCGCCGACCGCTACCTCCAGTTCCTCCAGGGCGGGTCGCGGGAGTACCCCCTCGAACTGCTCGAAACCGCGGGCGTGGACATGTCCTCGCCCGAACCCATCCAGCGCGCGCTCGACGTGTACGACGACCACCTCGACGAGATGGAATCGCTCATCTGAGGCGTCCCGAGCGCCGACCTGTCGCGAGTACCGACCCGGTTCCGCGCCGAACCGTCCCCGCGCCGAACCGTCCCCGCGCCGAACCGTCCCCGCGCCGAACCGTCCCCGCGCCGAACCGTCCGGTTCGGCGCGTCCGCGACATCACGAAACCCATCGAGGCCATCGAGCGGGTGGCCGACGCCATCGCGGACGGCGGACTCGACGCGCTGGTGGGCGAATTTCGGCTTCCCGAGTCCGCTCGTCCGGCGGGAGCGGAGGCGGGGACGGAGAACGCGGAGCGTCGAACGGCGAGGCGGTCCGCCGATGCGGACCGACGACTGCGAAAGATTTTTTTGCGGTGAAGCGGCCGAGACCCAAAGGCACTTTTAAGCCCGCAACCTACGGACGGGTAGCAACGATGTCGCGTAGCCCACCTCTCCCCGACCAACCGACACTCGAACTCGACCCCGAAATGACAGACAGGGAGCGGCTGGCGGCGCTCCGTGAGCACTTCGCCGATATCGTGGACGTGAACGCCACGCTCGAAGAGCGACTCGACGACGCCCGCGAGCGCCGCGAGGACCTCCGCGAGGAAGTGGACAAACTCGAACGCGAGAACGAGACGCTGAAGACGACCTCGCTGTACGTCGCCACCGCCGAGGAGCTGACCGACGACGGCATCGTCATCAAACAGCACGGCAACAATCAGGAGGTGCTGACCGAGGTCTCGCCCAAGCTCCGCGAGAAGATCGAGTCGGGCGACCGCGTGGCGGTCAACGACTCCTTCACGGTCCAGACCGTGCTGGAAGCCGAGAAGGACGCTCGCGCACAGGCGATGGAAGTGGACGAGTCGCCGGACGTCACCTACGACGAAATCGGGGGCCTCGAAGACCAGATGCAGGAGGTCCGCGAGGCGGTCGAGCAACCTCTCGAAAACCCCGAGCAGTTCGAGCAAGTCGGTATCGAACCGCCGAGCGGCGTCCTCCTGCACGGTCCGCCCGGAACCGGGAAGACGATGCTGGCGAAAGCGGTCGCCAACCAGACCGACGCGACCTTCATCAAGATGGCCGGCTCGGAACTCGTCCAGAAGTTCATCGGCGAGGGCGCGAAGCTGGTCCGTGACCTCTTCGAGTTGGCCAGCCAGCGAGAGCCGGCCATCGTCTTCATCGACGAGATAGACGCCGTGGCTTCGAAGCGGACCGACTCGAAGACCTCGGGCGACGCCGAGGTCCAGCGGACGATGATGCAACTGCTCTCGGAGATGGACGGCTTCGAAGACCGCGGCGATATTCGCATCATGGCCGCGACCAACCGCTTCGACATGCTCGACCGCGCCATCCTCCGGCCCGGCCGCTTCGACCGCCTCATCGAAGTGCCCGAACCCGACGAGGAGGCCCGGCACAAGATTCTGGACATCCACACCCGCAACATGGGCGTCGCCGACGACGTGGACTTCGACAAACTCGCCGCGGAGACCGAGGGCAAGAGCGGCGCGGACATCGAGAGCCTGACCACCGAGGCGGGCATGTTCGCCATCCGCGACGAGCGCACGGAGGTCCGCCAGTCGGACTTCGAGGACGCCTTGGAGAAGATGGACGAGAACGACGAGGAGACCGGCATCGTCACCAAGGGGTCGCTGCCGAGCTACGCCTACTGAGGTCGGGGTTCGGGCTACGACGTTTCTCTTCGCTTTCTTCGACGCCATCGAGTCGCTACGCTCCGGTTTCGCTATGCGTCACCGCCGAGCGCTCGGCAACAGTTTAAACGACGAGGAGAAGAGACGTCTCAGTCGTCGTCCACGACGACTTCGACGGGAGCGTCCTCGGCGGCCATCGTCTGCTCTTGGCCCTTGCGCTCGTGCCAGAGGAGCGCGCCGGCGACGGCCAGCACGATCCACGACCGCCAGTTGGCGAGGTTGAGCGTGTAGCCGATGCCGAAGGGCTTCTCGACCAGCATCCCCTCGTCGGGTTTCCAGTACGACGAGAGCATCCGTCCGATGCTCGGTCGCTCGAAGTTGTACGGCACGCCGAAGAGTTCGCCAGTGCTGGGCTTGTCTGCCATGCGAGAAGTGTACGTCGGAGAGGAATAAAGTGCTTTGGCTACCGGTTCAGCGAAACCTCGTGCGTTGCTGGCGCGGCGCTCGTGCGCCGCGCCAGCAATACGCTGGAGAATCCGGACGCGACCGGTTCACGAGTCGCGCCGGTCGGCGATGGCGTCGGCGTGGCGCTCCACGAGGCGGCCGAAGACCTCGGTCTCCCGGCGCTCCTGCACCTCGGCCGGGGCGTCGTCGCGCATCCGGGCCTTGACCGCTCGCAGCGTCTCGGCGTCGTTGTCGGCGAGTTCGTCGGCGACCGCTCGCGGGTCCTCGGTCACCCGCGAGACGAGACCCATCCGGAGCGCGGAGTCGGCGTCCACGGTCCGACCCGAGAGCGCGAGGTCCAGCGCCTCGCCCTCGCCGACGACGCGGGGCAGGCGGACCGTCCCGCCCCACGCGCCGAAGAGACCGAGTTTCACGCCCGGTTCCGCGAAGGTCGCCTCGGGCGTGGCGACCCGGAGGTCCGCGGCGAGCGCCAGTTCGACGCCGCCGCCGCGCGCCGGGCCGTCGATGCCCGCGACGACCGCGCTCTCGGCGTCTTCGATGGCGTTGGCGACGCGTTGGCCTCGCTCGGCGAACTCCTCCGCGGCGGGGCCGTCGAGGTCGGCCACCACGTCGAGGTCCGCGCCCGCGCAGAACGCCGGGCCCGCGCCCCGGAGGTAGACGACCGGTCGGTCGGTCCCGCTGACGGCGGCTTCGAGCGCGTCGAGGGCCGCGGGGGTGAGCGCGTTGCGTCGCTCCGGCCGGTCGAGGGTCACGACGCGGACCGACTCGGCGTCTCGGATTCGAATCGCTGACCTGTTAGCTGGCACGGCTGGTCACGTTCGCACCTCGGAGTCGCTTTCCAAAGGTCTTTGGCGACTCCGTCGTAAGACCCGGTTAATGGAAGCGGCCGTCCGGGCACGAAAAGCAGGACGACAGGCGGTGCGAGACGTGTCGCCCGACCCTCTCCGCGAACGCATCGACGCTCTCCTCGGCGAGTCGGCTATGGTACCGGGGGTTCTGGCGCTCGCGTCAGCACACGCAGTCGAGGGTGCAGGCCCAACGAGCGTCGCTCCGGAGGCGTCCGACGACGAGCGGACGAACGGGGCGACGCCGGCGGGAGCGACGACCGAGTCCGTCGGGGGCGACGCCGGTCGAACGGGAAGCGACACCGGGCCGGTCGGCGTCGAAGAGCGCGCCGCCGGCGTCCAACTCATCTACGAGGGACTGCGACTCACGCGGGCGCTCGCCGACGACCCGCCGTGGGAACGCGACCTGCCACACACCGACAGCAACATCGACATCCTCGCGGCCGACGTGATGGTCGCCCGCGGGTTCTCGCTGCTGGCCCGGACCGAGGCCGCGGACAAGGCGGTCGAGACGGTCCAGTCGTTCGGCCGCGACGAGACCGACGAGCAACAGGGCCGGGCGGTCTCGACGCGCGCGCTGGAGACCGACGTCTTCGAACTCGCCGTGGTCGCGGGCACCACCGCGTTCGGCGCGACTCCCTCCGACGCGCTGGTGGCCTACGCCGGGGAGTTAGCCGAGTCGCTCGACGGCGACAGCCCGGAACCCCCCGAGTCCGTCTCCGAAGCGGTCGAGGAGGCCGTCGCCGACGCGCCGAACCCCCGGCAGTTCGGCCCGGCCGAAGACCCCCAGCCGTCGGCGACCGACCCGTGACTCGTACTCCCGTGCCCTGTCGTGAATCGAAACGCCTAAAGAGGTTTCCGGGCATACCATGAAACGCGCCGAAGTGGCGGAGTGCGCCTGGGTAGCTTAGAGGTAAAGCGCGTCCTTGGTAAGGACGAGAGCCCGGGTTCAAATCCCGGCCTAGGCTCTTTCTGCGATTCACTCTCCTTCGGAGCAGCGCGTCCGTCCGACGCCGCGAAAAACAGCCGAAAAGTCGTTACTTCGCGGTCACTGCTTCGGTTCGGGGTCGAAGACCTCGGGGTTCTCCTCGCCCTCGGCGGCCACGATGGCCATACAGCCCTTCCGGGCGACCCGAGTCAGCGAGTGGTCCACGAGTTTGAACGCGCCGGGAACCGGGAATCCCATCGTGGCGACGGTGGTGCTACCGGGCGCGACCTGCTTAGTCTGGATGTGGGTCTGGGGCTTCGTCGTCAGCGACCCCTCGGGCCAGAGCTTCTCCCAGACGTTGCCGATGGGGTGGAAGCTACTGGTGAGGTTCGGGCCGCCGGTGACGAAGAACACCCGCGCGGTGTCGCCGGTCTGGACCTTGCCCGCGCCGTACTTGTCGGGCGTGCAGGCGTACTTCTCGCCGTTCATCACGACGTAGGTCGGTTCCTCGCGCTTCATCGACTCGATGTCGAAGTTGTGCTGGCCCTTCTCGCCGGGGCGCTTGTCGGTGTAGATCTCGTGCTGGCCGAAGTAGAACTCGTGGTCCACCTCGGGGAGACCCTCCTCGGGTTCGACGAGGATGATGCCGAACATGCCCGCGGAGATGTGCATGTCCATGTTCGGGACGGCGCAGTGGTAGATGTACGCGCCGGGGTAGGTCGCCTCGAACTTCAGGTGGGCGGTCTCGCCCGGTGCGGTCATCGTCGCCTCGGCACCGCCGCCCGGTCCCGCCGCCGCGTGGAAGTCCACGTTGTGGGGCATGTCGTTCTCGGCGGGGTTCTCGAAGGTGAGGTTCACCGTGTCGCCCTTCCGGACCCGAATCATCGGACCGGGGACCTGCCCGTTGTAGGTCATGTAGTTGAACGTCACGCCGTCTTCGACTTCGGCCGTGACCTCCTCGGGTCGGAGGGTCACGTCCACCTCCTTGGACTCGTTGCGGCTAATCGGGTCCGGGATATCTGTCGGGGCCGCGGCGACGCGCTTGGCGGTCTGCTGTTTCTGCTTGTTCATGGCTTTCTGGGTCTGGGTCGCTTTCGGGGCGGAGCGGGTGGAACACCCGGCGAGGGTGGCCGCGCCACCGAGGCCGATACCTTGCAGGACCGTGCGACGATTGGTTGCGGGCATTGGAAGTCACCTTACAGTTACAGATAGTGCCCGACCATCCTTTAATCGGGAAACTGATTCTCAGGCCGCAGGAAGGCTATCGAACGTGTTCGCGGCGTTCTCAGTGTCTGAGAATCGTCGGCGGTTCCCGGCCGAGAATTGACGGTTTCGAACGAGACGACGAATGCGAAAACGGGGAAGGAGGGACGAAGCGACCCGACCGCGGCTAGTCGTCGCTCTCGACGACCGGTCCGCCGGCGACGGGCGCATCCGCGGGCTCGTCGCTGGCGGTCGTGTCACCGCGGAGGCGGAGCTTCTTCACCACGTCGTAGCCGAAGATGGCGGTGCCGATGATGACCAGCGTGTCGCCCGGCATCCGGAGCCAGAACAGCAGTTGGACGAGGTCGCCCTCGTAGAACGAGAGGCTCCGGGCGGCGTCGTAGCTCTGTGTGAACGCGACTTCCAGCTGGAGGAAGCCGACCGGGAGCAGGCTAACGGCGACCATCACCGCGAGACCGACGTTCCACGCCCAGAACGCGCGCCGGAGGTTGGTCCCGTCCCACTTCGCCTCGGGCACCGCGATGCGGAACATGTACGTCACCATGCCGAGCGCGAGGAAGCCGAACGCGCCGAACATCGCGGCGTGGGCGTGGGCCACCGTCAGGTAGGTCCCGTGCTCGAAGTAGTTGATGAACGGGAGGTTGATGAAGAACCCGAGGACGCCCGCCCCGACGAAGTTCCAGACACCGCTGGCGACGATGAACATGAACGGCAGGGTGTAGGGGAACGACTCCCCGCTGCCCGACATCGCGCGGTACTGGCCGATGGCCTCGTAGAGGATGAACACGAGCGGGATGAGTTCGAGCGTCGAGAACGCGCTCCCGATGGGCACCCACACGTCGGGTTGGCCGACCCACCAGTAGTGGTGCGAGACGCCGATGACGCCCGTCCCCATCACGAGCAGGGCTTGGACCATCACCGCCTTCTCCGCCGACCGCTTGGTCAGCAGGTTCATGCTGACCAGCGTGACGCCGACCAGTGAGACGATGAAGAACTCGAAGGCCCCCTCGACCCACATGTGGACGACCCACCAGCGCCAGAACTCCGTGACGACGATGTTGGTCTGGGGCGTGTAGAGGAAGCCCGCGCAGAACAGCAGGGCGATGGAGCCGCCCGCGTACAGAATCATGTGCGCGAGGCCCCACTTGGGTTCGCGGTCCAGCAGGGGTTTCAGCCCCCGCGCCACGAGCGCGGCCCACGCGAGGAAGCCGACGAGGATGCCGACCTGCCAGAGCCGACCGATTTCGAGGTACTCCAGCCCCTCGTTGCCGAGAATCCACCAGAGCGCGCCGTCGATGTACCCCTTCGCGCCGAGCCAGATGCCCGCGAGGGCACCGACCACGACCACGACGAGGACGCCGAGCAGTCGGTTTATCCACTTGCCCTGTCCGCGCGGCTCGTGGCCGGTCAGCAGCGGCGGGAGGAACAGGCCCGCACCCAGCCACAGCGTGGCAATCCAGAGGATGCCCAAGTCGAGGTGCCACGTCTTGGCGATGGAGAACGGCAGGACCTGGAGGATGTCGAAGCCCAGCATCTCGCCGAGTCCGAAGAAGCCCGCGCGCTCGATGTAGAAATGCGCCAGCAAGCCCCCGAGCAGGACCTGCCCGAGGAACAGTCCCGCGCCGACGACCGCGAACCGGAGCGCCGCGGCCTGTCCGGGGAACAGGTCAACGTCGTCGGGTCGGGGCACCGTGACGCCCTCGGTCTCCGGTTCGGGCAACTCGATGGACTTGTACAGCCAGACGCCGACGCCCGCGCCGGCGACGAGCAGGACCATGGCGACGACGCTCCACGTCATCGACGCGCCCGTGGCGTCGTTACCGGCCGCCGGATTGTACGGCCACTCGTTGGTGTAGCTGTGGTCCGAACCGGGCCGGTCGGTGTGGGAGATCCACGCGGTCCAGAGCGCGAAGTCGGCGAAGCGCCGGGCCTCCTCCTCGCTCTCTATCATCCCGGCGGGGACGCCGCGCTCGTGGCTCCCCTCGTGGTAGCGCTCGACGTAGACCTGCGTCACCTGCTCGTGGGCGTAGGCCTCCGCGGCGGAGTACTCGACCGTCCCCGTGGGGTCGCCGTCGGTCAAGTCCGACTTCACCGCCACGTCAACGGTGGCCCGCTGGCTCTTCGAGAGGCCGCCGTAGTCGGTGGTGCCGTACTGCTCTCGGGCGTAGTACTGGCGCATGAACTTCACCTTCAGGTCGAGCGCGTCGGCGGTGAAGTCCTCGCCGTAGTACGCGCCGTTGCCCAGTATCGACCCGTGGTTCATCAGGCCGTCCGACTGGAACACTTTCTTTCCGTCCCGTACTTGCTCCGCGGTCACGATGGTCTGACCGTTCGGTCCCTCGACCTCCTTCGGGATGGGCGGGGCCTCCTGATAGGAGTACCACGCGCCGGCGCCCATCACGGCCAGATTGAGGACGAAGACGACCGCGAGTATCTTGCCGAGTGTGCGACGTTCGACTCTCATACGGGTCGAATTTGCCCGTCGTGGGGCTTTTAATTGGGACGCGCTTCCCGAACGCTGGGAAGTCGGGCGAACGTGTTCGGACGTACGGGGACACCCCTTTCTCCGCGGGCGATTTCGTGCGAGTCGTTGTCGTGAGCCGACGACCGGCGATGCGGGCGACCGAACCGCGACCAATTACGCAGACCACCGACCGCGACCGACGACGCAGACCACCGGACGCGCCGCGTCTGCGCTCGCGCTCGCGGTTCCGCGCGAGCGCAGACCCAGGCGGGGAGGTTCGGGGCGCGGTGCGGCGGCGGTGTCGTGCAGTCGGCGGTGGTGGTGTCGCGCGGTCTGATAGGCGTCGGCATCAGTCGCAGTGCTGCATCCGGTGCGTCGCGGTCTGAGAAGAGTTCGAGACTCCGACCGACCGAAACCCGAAACGCCGAACGGAACCCGAAAAAGAGCGCGGGAAGACGAGCGTTCCAACCGTTAACCGTCCGCGCGTGAGGCGCGGAGCCACACCAGCGACGGAGCGACCTACCCGTCGTCGGACCGAGGGGCCAGCACCAGTACCGCGGTGCTGTCGGCCTCGGCCGTGAGCGACACCTCCTGTCGGCCGTCGAATCTGAGTAGGTCGCCCGATTCGAGGTCGTTCGCGTCGCCGTCCACGCGCACGTCGAGACGACCCGAGACGAGGTGAATCACGATCTCGCGCTCGGGGTGGCGATGGGCGGGAATCTCCTCGCCCGCGTCGAGCGCGAGTCGAACCGTCTTGGGTTCGGCCCCCGGAAAGACTACCTCGCGGGGGCGCTCGGTCAGGTCGTCGAGTGCGACTGTCTCGGTCATGGCGAGAGTTACTGCTTCGGGAACTTGGCGACGAACTTCTGGCTCTCGGGTCGCTCGACCTCGTAGCCGTCGGCGTCGAACGACTCGACTTCGGCCTGCATCTCGTAGAACAGCGGCTTGGGCTCGTGGTCGTTGACGATTTCGAGGACCTCGCCGCTGTCCATCTCGGCGAACGCGTCGTGTATCTTGGGATGTCGTTCCGGCGGTGGTATCTCGCGTACGTCTAACCTCGGCATACACGTCGAAGTTGACGGACGCGAGCCTTCGCGGTTGTCCCGAACGTGTTCGGCTACGGGGGAGGAGTGGTTCGTGCCACTGACGCGCTCCGCGGGCGCGGTCCGCGCTCACTTCGTTCGCTCCGGACCGCGCGGCTCGAACTCCCCGCGCTTCAACCCCTCGCGCACGGGGTCGTGTTCGGCGTCGGTCGGCGGCGGCGCGGTGACGAGCGTCGCCTCCAGTCGGTCGCCGTCGCCGGCTCTCACGCCGCGCTCGTCGCCCGCCGGGACGACCACCACGTCGCCCGGTCCCACCTCGCGTTCGTCGTCGCCGTCGCGGACGACGCCCCGGCCCTCGCGGACCGTAATCGCCACGTCGCTGTCGGGCGCGTGTACCGGGATGAACTGCCCCGGTTCGAAGTAGCCCAGCACGACCTTCATCCGGTCGCTCCGGAAGACGGACTGCGCCGAGAACCGTTGGTCGTCGTACTCTCGTTCGACGTCGAAACTGGTCGTGACCATGTTCGAGACGTAGCGCGAGGCGGCCGTGGCGGTGTCGCCGAACGTGTTCGGCCGTCGGTAACTTCACGACAGGTCGTCGGCGTCGTCGGCCGCGTCTCCGGACGCGGCCGACTCGCCGGACGCGACCGCTCCGCTCGATTCGCCGAGCGTACCGACGCGGAGCGACTCCGGGCCGTGGCGGACGACGACGCCGGTCAGATTCGCGGCGAAGGCGGTGAACCCGACGAGCGCGAGCGCACCGCCGGCGAGCAGTAGGGCCTCGGCGTCGCCGACCTCGCCGAGAACGACGAGACCGACCCCGGCCAGTGTCAGCCAGAAGTCTACGGCCGCGAGGCGGCCGTCGTACAGGTCGTCTATCATCGGGACGGGTTCGAGTCCCACGCGGTCGCTGTACCGCCGGACCCAGACGACGAACGGGACGACGTGGTAGAGCGTGCCGAGCAGGACGAACCCGACCGCGCCGGCCGCGAGCAGGTGGCCCGCCGCGGGGTGGCCGAACGTCGTCGCGGGGTCGGCCGGGCGCGCGAGCCACGACGGGAGCGCCGCGAGCGCCCACGCCGGGAGCGCCACCGCGACGACCGCGTATCGCGACAGCATCGGCGTCCGCTCGACCTTCGTCTCCCGGAGCTTCCGCGCGAGGACCGCCGCGAACGCGAGCAGGCTCGCCGCGACGAGGAGCGCGCCGACGCGCGCGACCCACTCCGCGCCGACGAGTCGCCCGGCGGCGAGCGCGAGGACGCCGGGCGTGTACGCGAGTTCTTGGGCGCGCTGGAGCGTCGTATCGACTCCCCGGAGTTCGGTCTGGGTGAACATCGTGGCGAGCTGGTAGAGCGCGCCGACGACGGTCGTGAGGACGATGCCGAACACCGCGAACGTCGCGTGCGCGGCGACGACTCGCGGGCGGGCCAACCCCGTGGGAGCGAGCGTCGGGCGAACGAAGTCGAGCGCGAGGAGAAATCCGAGCGTCGTCACGAGCAGGACGTGGCCGAGCGCGAGCGCGAAGTGGCGCTCGGTCGCGTCGAGCGGGAGACCGTCGCCCTCCTCGGCCGACCCGCGCCCCGCGGCCCGCCACAGCGTCCGGCCGACGTTGTAGACGAACAGCCAGAACCCCGCGAGCATCGTCGCGCCGGCTGCGGGCAGGAGGTCGAGTCGTCCGGCCACGAGCAGGCCCGCGAACCCCGCGACCCCGCCCGCGACGAGCGCGAGTTGCGCGAGCGCGAGTCGCCGCGAGTGGAGTTCGACGCCCGACCAGACCGGCACGAACTGGGTCATCGCGCCGAGAATCGTGAGACAGACCCACCCCACCAGCAGGAGGTGGACGTGCGCGAGTCCGTGGAGTCCCGGCGCGAGACCCGCGGCTCCGAGGAGGCCGAGCGCCGCGCCCGCGAGCAGAAAGGCGAACCCCGCGAGGAAGTGCGCGAGGGGCACGGCCATCGGCGGGCCGCGGTCGGCGTCGATGCCGGCGGGGACGCTCATCGCGGCTCTATCTCCACCCGCCACTCGTCGGGGGCGACCCGCTCGGTCTCGTGGTCGAAACCGCGCTGGTCCAACACCCCGTAGAGCGGTTCGGGCTCGAAGCTGTTGTACAGGACCAGCGTCTCGTCGTCGCCGAGGTCCGCGAGCGCCGACGTGATGGCCCCGAACGGTTCGCCGTCTATCTCCCGCGCGTCGAGTTCGCGCGTGGACTGTTCGTCGGTCGCGCCGGACGTCGTATCGTGGCTCATGGTTCGTACTCCGTTCGGTTCGGGTCTATCGGTTGTCCCGACCATGTTCGACGGGCGGTTCCGCGAGGTGGGCGTCGCTGACGGTCGATTCTCCGCCTCGGCCGCGAACGACCGGGAACTCGTCGGGAACGCCGAACCCGTACTCCCGCAACCGCTCGGCGTCCCCGACCAGATTCCGGTGGAACGCCCGGCCGCGGTCGGTCAGGTACGCCGCGCCGTACTCGATGGGTTCGCCCCGAATCGTCTCGCCGCCGACCGTCACCGCGGCGCTCCGGTAGTGGTCCGCGAGCGCGGGGTCCGAGAGGTCGAACCTCGGGGACAGGTCGAGGTGCGGCAGGTCGTGGGCGACCGCCATGTTCCGGTAGGCGAACGCGGCGTCGAGTCCGCCCGCCTCCAGCGCCCGGAGGAGTTGGGTCTCGGGGAACACCTCGGCGTTCCCCCGAATAGCCTCGGCGGGCGCGCCCTCCCGGCCAGCGAGTTCGAGCGCGAGCAGCGTCCGGTAGCCCAGCGGGTCGCGGGCCGGGTCGGTCCGGCCGACCGAGACCGCCTCGCGGGCGAGCGCGGCCCGCCAGTCGTCGCGGACGACCGGGGCGTACTCCGACTCCGGGTCGTAGACCACGGTGAGCGCGTTGGTGGCGAAGGCGGCGTGCCACCCCGCGAGGTCGGTGACGAGACCGGGCGCGGCGAGTGCGAGCGCGTCGGGGTCTCGCGCGCCCGACCGGACGAGTTCCGCCGCGGCCAGACTCCCGTGGGCCTCGGCGGTCGCGCCGTCCACCTCGCCCGCGACGGTCTGGAGGCTCCCGGCGACCAGCGCGGTGGCGCGTCCACCCTCGTTTCGGGACTCCGTGACTCGAACGCCGACAGCGCCGGCGGCGAGCCCGCACCCCGAGAGCAGCAGCGTTCGTCGTCGCATGTTCGGAGGTCGCGGCTGTCGGCCCAAAAAGGCGGTCGGGCGTTTTCAGTCGGCGGGAATCGCACTCAAAAACCCCCGTCCCGAAGGTGTTCGCCGGCGTTGTCACGCGGTTGGAATCGGCTCGTCGGTTGAAGGTTACGAAGAGGTGAGGTCCGAACTGTATGACACGAGTAACTGCGCGAACGACGGCGGGAGGTGGGTCGCGGTGAGCCTCTCGCGGCGCGACTTCATCCGCGGTGCCGGGACGGGAGCCGTCGGCGCGCTCCTGACCAGCGGTTGGGGCGCGACCCAGAGCGTCGACCCCGTGACCGACGTGAAGAACCCGCTGAAGTCGTATCCGAATCGGGACTGGGAGCAGGTCTATCACGACATCTACGCCTACGACGGGGTGGACTGGACGGTCTGTCACCCCAACTGCACCCAGTCGTGCGCCCTGAACTTCTACATGAAGAACGGGATTCCGATTCGGGCCGAACAGGTGTACCACAACGAGGAACCGAGCGTCGGTCCCTCCGGCTACGAGGACGCGAACGTCAGCCAGAACTGGAACCCCCGCGGGTGCATGAAGGGGCTGACGCTCCACCGCCGGACGTTCGAGCCGAGTCGCATCAAGTACCCGATGGTCCGGAAGGGCTGGTCGCCCGACGACCCGAACCCCGAAGGTCGAGGGGAAGACGAGTTCGAGCGCGTCTCGTGGGACGAGGCGGTGGACCTCATCGCCGAGAAGATGGCGAGTCTGGACGACAACAAGCGGTTCCACATCTTCAACGCCATCAAGGCCGACGGTCTCATCACCCGCCACGGCGCGGGCCGACGCCTCGCCTCCATCTTCGGCGGCTGCGAGTGGACCGAGTACGACTGGTACGCCGACCTGCCGCCGGGCCACGTCATCACGACGGGCTACCAGACCAGCGACTCGGACGCCAGCGCGTGGCGGAAGGGCGACTACACCATCATCCAGGGCAAGAACCTCATCCACAACAAGCTCGCGGACAACCACTGGTTGCAGGAGTCCCGCGAGCGCGAGGGCAAGATGGTCGGCATCTACCCCGACTACTCGCCGACCGTCCAGAAGTGCGACCGGTGGCTCCCCATCCGGCCCGGTTCCGACCCGGCGATTCCGCTCGGGTTCGCCCACGTCATCGTCCGGGACGAGCTGTACGACGCCGACTTCATGCGGAAGTTCACCAGCCTCCCACTGCTGGTGCGCTCGGACGACGACAAGTACCTCCGCGCCCACGAGGTATTCTCCGACCGCGAACCGCCCGCCGAGGGCGACGAACACGACTGGGGCGACTTCGTGGTGTTGGACCGGAACGGGAACCCGAAAGCTGTCACCCGCGAGCAGGTCGGCGACGAGATGCCCGTCACGCCCAAGCTGGAGGCCGACACCGAAGTCTCGCTGGCCGACGGCGGGTCGGTCTCGGTCCGGACCGACTTCGCGCGCCAGAAGCGGAACGTGATGGAGAACTACTCGCCCAAGCAGGTCGAGGAGATAACCACGGTTCCGGCCGACGCCATCGAGAAGACCGCCAAGGAGTTCGCGGCTGCCGAGAAGGGTCAGTGGTTCACCGGCGAGGGCATCAACCACTGGTTCCACGGCAACTCGGAGCTCCAGCGCTCCATCTTCTTCGTCCAGTCGATGCTGGGCAACGTCGGCGACGCCGGGAAGGGCTACTACAACTACTCGGGCCAGTACAAAATCGAGTTGCTCGACGGCTACCCCCACTACGTCAACCCCGACGGCAACTCGGCCCACGGGATGTATCCGGGGTACGCCTTCGCGTTCTTCGGCGGCGAGCAGTTGGATCCCCACGAGATTCGGGGCGACTTCGACCGGGAGATGGACCTCGTGCCCCAAGGCGACGCCGACGAGCCGGTGATGCCGAAGGGCGCGAAGTCGTACACGATGTCCAAGCCCACGATTCTGTGGACGATGAACTGCAACCTCCTGAACCAGACCAAACATCAGGAGCACGTCGTCAACAACTTCACGAAGCACCCGGACACGAGCAACGAACTGTTCGTCGTCTCGGACATGCACATGACGTACTCGGCCCAGCACGCCGACATCGTGCTTCCCTGTCCGTCGTGGCTCGAATGCGACTACCCCGACATCACGGTCGGCCCGGAGAACCCCTTCATCACGATGGACTCCGGGGTGATGGACCCCATCTACGACACGAAGCAGGACGGCGAGGTGCTGGCGATGGTCGCCGAGAAGTTGGACGAGAAGATTCCGCCCGAGGAGCGCAACGTCGATTCGTACCGGTCGTACTTCTCGGAGTTCCTCGACGACGACGGCGACGTGCGCAAGTACATCCAAGAGACGCTCGACGCGGGCATCACGACTCAGGACATCGACGTGAAGGACCTCGAAGACGGTCCCGAGCGCCTGAGCCTCAAGACGTACCCGCGCATCCCGTTCTACTCCCAGATTCACGACGACCGGCCGTTCTACACCAAGACCGGCCGGATGGAGTTCCACAAGGAGGAAGACCGGTTCATCGACCTCGGGCGCGACGACTTGGACCACATCGAGAGCGTCGAGGGGACGCCCTACGGCGTAAACCAGAAGTGGCCCGAGGCGGGCGAGGAGGAGAACCCCCTCTACCACGACGAGGGCTACCAGTTCTACTACAACACGCCCCACAGCAAGTACCGGACTCACTCCTCGTGGGGGATGACCGACTGGAACCTCATCTGGGCGTCGCGGGACTTCGGTTCGACCAGCGCCGACCCGGAGGGCACCGAGCGACTGATTGACGACTTCTCGTTCCCCGAGGCCGAGGGCGAGACCAGCGACGCGCCGCCGCTCGGCGAGGCGTTCGTCGAGATACACCCGAGCGACGCCGAGCAGATCGGCGTGGAGAACGGCGACTACGTGCGAATCAAGGGCAAGCGCGGGGGCACCGTCGTCCGCGCGATGTTGAGCGAGCGCCAGCGCCCCGGCAAGGCGGGCGACATGGGCCAGCTCACCCTCTGGCACGGCTGGTGGCCCCAGCACTTCCCCGACGACGAGGAGAAGGGCGACGACGAGGTGAAGGGGTTCAACACGACGACGAACATCTGGCTCGACCCCGGCCAGGAGACCGACGAACTCGTCCACAAGGCGGTGTTCGGCGACCCGAACGTCTCCGAGAAGGTGGGCGAGGACATCGCGTGGCACGGCGCGGAACTCGAACACGGCTACGAGGAGACCGTCTGGGCACCGACCGGGGTGAACCGCGACGACCTCGTGACCGTCGAGAAGTACCAAGAGGCCGACTGGTGGCCCGGCGACGCTCGGAAGGACGAACTCGTCTCCGACTACATCGGCGGGTCGCTCCAGTCGAAGGGCGGCGGTAGCGGGACGACGACGGGCGGCAGTGGGACGACCAGTAGCACGACGACGCGAGGTGACGACTGATGCCAGAAGTGTACAATCCGCAACTCGGCCGGAAGCAGAGCTACCCCTACGAGCATCGCCAGGAGGAGCGCGACTGGCACTGGGGGATGGTCATCAACACGAACCGGTGTATCAACTGCAACACCTGCTCGTTCGCCTGCAAGTCCACGTGGACCAGCGGGAAGGGCGAGGAGTACATGTGGTGGATGAACGTCGAGACCGAACCCTACGGGGGTTACCCGATGGGGTGGGACATGCGCCTGCTCGACGACTTGGGTCCCGAGGAGACCATCTTCGAGGCCGCCGAGCAGGGCGAGAAGGTCAAGGGGTACGTCGCCCAGAAGGAGGAGTGGGAGTATCCCGCCTTGGGCGACGACTCGGTTCACGGCGAGTACCCCGAGGACGAGGTGGTCGAGTCCGACCCCGAGAAGGGCAAGTATCACGACATCTGGCAGTTCTACCTGCCGCGCCTCTGCAACCACTGCAAGAACCCGGCCTGCCTCGCGGCCTGTCCCCGGAAGGCCATCTACAAGCGCTCGGAGGACGGCATCGTCCTGCTCGACCAGGAGCGGTGCCGGGGCTACCGCAAGTGCGTGAAGGCGTGTCCGTACCACAAGCCGATGTACAACCCCGAGACCGGGGTTTCGGAGAAGCCGGTCGGCTGTTTCCCCCGCATCGAGGAGGGCAACGTCCCGCGGTGCGTGAGCAGTTGCATCGGGAAGACCCGACTCCACGGCAACATCAACCGGGGTCCGAACTCCGGCCATCCGAACGGCAAGAAGTCGGCGGCGAAGGGCCGGAGTCCCGTCAACTACCTCGCCCAGTCCGACGAGAAGGTCGCGCTCCCGCTCTACCCGCAGTTCGGGACGCGCCCGCAGGTGTTCTACATGCCGCCGTACCACGTCCCGCCGGAGTTCCTGACCCAGATGTTCACGCCGAACACCGACCAGAAGCGCAACGACTGGCCGGGTAGCACCTACGAGGAGTCGGTCAAGATCATCCAGAAGCGCGTCCGGAACCCGAGCCACCACCTGCTCGGGGTCCTCCAGTTGTTCGGCGCGACGACCCGGCTCATCGAGACGTACACCGTCAAGGAGAACAAGGTGAAGGGCTGGGACCGGAAGGGGAACAAAGTCGTGGACATGCCCATCGAGGAGGACCTCGAAGTCCGCGAGGGCGAGAAGTGGACCAACCAACCGTGAGGTGACAGCATGGACGACACACCACACAGCGACGCGACCGCAGACGGCCGGGAGGTACCCCCTGCAGAGCGCCACGCGGCCCGCTCGGCGCTCTACAGCGCCGCGGCCGGGGTCTTCTGCTACCCCGACGACGACCTCGTCGCGGACCTGACCCACGAGGGGACCGCCGAGGGACTGCGCGAGGCCGGGCGGAAACTCGACCTCGAAGCGGAGGTCGAGACCCTCGTCGGCGCGCTCGGCGAGACGACCCGCGACGACCTCGAATCGGCGTACAACGACCTGTTCGGCCTGCCGGGTGCCGACGGGAGCTACCCCGTGGTCCCCTACGAAGCCGAGTACACGGTCGGCGACGAGGTGGGCCGCCAACAGCGCCGCATCGCGACCGTCGTGGGACTCCTCGAAGCGTTCGGCGTCGAACCCGCCGACCGGTTCGACGAGCGCCAAGACCACGTCGTCGTGGAACTCGAACTGGTGCAGGTGCTGGCGGCGCGGCGAGCGGTCGCCCGCGAGGAGGGCGACGACGACACCGCGGCCAACCTCGAACGCGCCGAGGCGATGGTACTCGAGGAACACCTCGGGGACTTCGTGCCCGCGTTCGCCCACGAGGTCCGTGAGTCCACGCCCGACCCGAGCGAGGTCCTCGGAGCCGACGAAGACGACGCCGACCGGCGCGAGGCGGCCGCCGCGGTCTACCGCGCGGCCGCCGACCTCGCGGAGAGCGTCGTCACCCGCGACGTGGCGACCCACCCCGAACCCGACGTGGACTTCGACGCCGCCTCGGAGGTGAAGAGCCGTGCTTGACGAGGACGCCGCGCGGCGCGCGACGATAGTCACCGTGGTCGTCGTGGTCGCGCTCGTCGCCGCCCAGTCCGCGGTCACGGCCGCGGTCACGGGCGGGAGCCAACCCGCGATGGCCGTCGAGTCGGTGCCGAGCGACCCCGCCGCCGCGACGTGGCAGGACGCGCCGACCCGGACCGTCTCGCTGTCGAAACAGCAGATGGCCCCGCCGTTCGGCGGCGGGAGTACCGACGAGGTGGACGTCCAGACGGTCCACAACGAGACCCACACCGCGTTCCGGTTGACGTGGCAGGACCCGACCCGCGACGCGAACATCCGCGCGCCGGAGAACTACAGCGACGCCGCCGCGGTGATGCTCCGGACCGGCGACAAGCCGCCCATCACGATGGGCGCGGCCGGGAAGCCCGTGGACATCTGGTACTGGCGCGCGAGCTGGCAGTTCGAGAACCGGTCGGCGTTCGGCCAGATGTACACCTACCCGCACCCGAACAACGAGACGATGCCGGGGCGGGCCGCCGGAAACCCGCTCTCGAAGCCCCAGTACGAGCAGTTCGCGCAGAACTACTACGCGAAGGGGTACGGCTCGCTGAGCCACGCGCCCCGCCAGAACGTCCACGCGACCGCCGAGTACGAGGACGGCCAGTGGTCGGTCGTCTTCACCCGGAAGCACGACACCAAAGGCGAGTTCGACGCGTCGTTCTCCGGGTCCGAGCCGGTGTATCTGGCGTTCGCAGTCTGGAACGGGAGCGCCGACGAGGTGAACGGCCAGAAGTCCATCACGCTCCAGTTCACCAAGCTCGACACCCAGAAGTGGGCGATGAGCGACGCCAGCACCGGCGGGAGCGACTCGGGGAGCGGCCAGTCGGCCGGCGGGTCGTCCGGGACGAGTTCCGGGCAGTCGAGCGGGCCGTGGATAGTTCACTCGGTGAGCAACTGGGTCGTCGGTCTCGTGGCGACGACCCTGCTGACGTGGACGGTCGTCTACTGGAGGTCCAGAGAATGAGCAACGAGTACAAGAACCGGAGCGCCCGCGCTCGCTCGCCACTTCGCGGTAGCGAAGCGACCGAGGAGGACGGAGCGGACGGCGAGGGCGACGACGAGGCCTCGCTCCGGAGTCTGCTCGACTCGCCCTGCGAGTACGAGCGCCGGGACGCCGCGCTCGCGCTCGTGGACGAGGCCGAGTCGGAGGGCCTCGACGCGGAGACCGCGCGGGCGCTGGCGGACCGACTCGCCGTGGACGACAGCGCGGACGTGCGCCAGTTCGCGGTCGAGGCGCTCGGCGTCGCGGGTCCCGGTACGCCCGCGGACGTCGAGACCGCGGTCCGGGGCGCGCTCGACGACGGCGACGAGTGGGTCCGCGCGGAGGCCGTGGTCGCGCTCTCGCGGGTCGCACCCGACGCCGACCCCATCGCCGACGCGCTCGACGACGACAGCGGGTGGGTCCGCCGGAACGCGGTCATCGCGCTCGGCAAGACCGAGCGGGCGACCTTCGAGGACCTGACCGACCGCATCAAGAACGACGCCCATCCCGCGGTCCGGGAGTACGCCGCGCGCTACCTCGGCGAGTGCGCCGAGCGCGACGACTCGTACGAGGCGGACGCGGTCCGCCTGCTGGCGGCGGTGCTGGCCCGCGACCCCGAGGCGTTCGTCCGGGCGAAGGCCGCCGAGGCGCTCGGGGGGCTCGCCACCGACCGGGCCGAGCAGGCGCTCGAAACCCACGGCATCACCGACCGGAGCGACGACGTGAAGCGAACCGCCAAGCGCGCGCTGGCGTCGGCCCGCGGCGTGGACCCCGACCAACTGGACGTGGAGATAGACGACGGACCGCCCGGCGGCGGGCCGCAGACGCCCGGCGAGACGCCGGGCGGACCGGGGCCGGGTGGCGGTCCCGGCGGTGGACCGAATAGCGGTCCCGGAAGCGGACCGAACGGCGGGACGGGCCGACCGGGACCCGGTAGCGGCCCCGAAGGAGGACCGAGCGGTGGCCCCGGACGACGGCCGCCCGAACCGGGAGAGACGCCCGGAAGAAGCCCCGAAGACGCGAACGAGAGGTGAACTACGATGTCCAAGACCGACCCCGAGAGCGGAGGCACAGAGAACGAATCGGTGGGAGTGTCCATCCCCGACGACCACGTCGGCGCGTTCGTCGCCGAGGTGTTCGAGGACGTGGAGCGCGACACGACGTGGGAGCAGGTCGTCTCGGCGCTGGTCGCCGAGGAAGCCCGCGAGGAGTGGAACGAGTTGTCTGCGCGCGAGCAGATCGCCGCGGTCCTCTCGACCGCGGCGGACTACGACGAGCGCGCGGCCGACCGCCTCGCCGGAATTCCGACCGACCGGGGCAAGCCCACGCCCGAAATCCGCGAGGAGTACGACGAGGCGATGCGGTGTCGCCGGAACGCCGACCAGTTCCGCGACGGCGTGGCCGCGGCCTACGCCGAGGGCGTGGTCGGCGACGACGAACTGGTCGCCGCGGTCGAGGAGGGCGAGTTCGACGCGGGCGTCGTCGCCGAGCGCGAGGACGAACTCGACCGGGTGGCCAACGCCTTCGACTTCGACTACCGGCCCTACGGCGGGACGCTGATGCACGACGAGGACGGCGAATCGGACGAGGAGAACCCGCTGGAAGACTTCGAGGCGTGGTAACATGAGCGACACCGAGACGCCGGACGGCGAGGTTTCGGACGAAGCGACTCCGAACGAGGCGATTCCGGACAGCGAGGTTTCGGCGCGGGTCGAGGACGCGATAGCGAGCGTCGAGGACCCCGACTTCGGCGCGAGCGTGCTGGACGCCGGACTCGTGACCGACGTGGCCGTCGCCGACGGCGCGGCGACGATTACGGTGGACCTCGCGGGCGCGGACCCCGAGGCCGCCGAGGACGTGACCGAGGCGATGCGACGCGAGGCGTTCGAGGTGCCGGGCGTCGAGACGGTTCGAGTCGAGGGCGAGACGCCCGACTCCGGCGGGGTGCGCGGTGGCGGAGCGCATGGTGGCGGCGCACGCGGCGACGCGGCGGGGTCCGGTGGAGCAGGGTCCGGCGCGGCGGGGTCGCACGACCACGGCGGCGCACACGACGCCGGCGCGCACGGTGGCGGTGGCGGCCTCGCGCTCCCCGAAATCGACCACGTAATCGCGGTCGGGAGCGCGAAAGGCGGCGTCGGCAAGACCACCGTGGCGACCCACCTCGCTCGCGCGCTGGCCGACGAGTACGACGTGGGGTTGTTCGACGCGGACATCCACGGCCCGAACGTGCCCGAGATGGTCGGCGTCGAGGGGCCGGTCGAGGCCACCGACGACGGGCGGGCCGCTCCCGCCGACGCGGACGGGATGCAGGTGATGAGCGTCGGCCTGGTAGCCGACGACGCGCCGCTGGCGTGGCGGGGCGCGATGGCCCACGACGCGCTGACCGAACTGCTCGAAGACACCGCGTGGACCGACCGGGACGTGCTGGTCGTGGACCTGCCGCCGGGGACCGGCGACGTGGTGTTGACGATGCTGCAGGAGGTGCCGGTCGCGGGGTCGGTGCTGGTGACGACGCCGTTCCCGACCAGCCTCTCCGACACGGGGCGGAGCGCCGCGCTGCTGGAGGAGAACGGCGTCCCGGTCGTCGGCGCGGCGGTGAACATGCGCGGGTTCACCTGCGAGAACTGCGGGCACGACCACGACCTCTACGGCGGCGGCGAGAGCGGTCCCGAGGAGGAACTCGGCGTGGAGGTGCTGGCCGAACTTCCCTTCGACCGCGGGTTGCAGAACCCCGGCGAACCCGGCGAGGGCGAGCGTTCGGACGCCGAGCGACCCGACGCCGCGACTCCCGACCCCGTCGCCGACCTCGCGCAGTCGGTCGGCGAGTTCGTGGAGAGCGACGACTCCGGGCCGGTCTCGGTGCCCGACTCGGCGCTCGACGTGCGGGGACTCCCGCCGCGCATCCGCCACGAGCAAGTCGGCGAGGAGTTCGCGGCGTTGGCCCCCGGCGAGGAGTTCTACGTCGTGAACGACCACGACCCATCGCCGCTGGCCCAGATGCTCGCCGGGGAGTTCGCCGAGGAGTCGGCCGACGAGGCGTTCGAGACCTGCGAGGTCCACCGCCGCGCGCCGGACGAGTGGGTGCTGGAACTCCAGCGAGCGGTCTGAGAGTGTCGAGCAGAAGAGAACCTCGCCGCGTCGTCCGCTCCTACGAGGCCGTCGAAGCGCCGCGACCCACGCTGGGTTTCTGCCAGTAGTAGAGGGCCACGTTGAGCAGGACGCCGAGCGCGAGCAGGCCCCAGTTGAACCACGTGGCGTTGTACCAGACGAGGTCGATGCCGATGGACTGCTGGTAGAGGGGCCAGAACGGTTCGATGGCCTCGGCGATGTCCGGGGCCGAGAGCATGTCCGCGAAGATGTGCGAGAGGCCCGCGACCCAGACCATCACGAATCCGAGCGAGAGCGCGTTACGCTCGGCCGCGTCCGAGAACCAGTCGGAGTCGTCCAGTGCTTCCTTCAGTATCCAGCCGACGAGCGGGCCGAGTATCGCGGCGAGGATGCTCACGACCAGTACGGTGTGGAAGACGCCGTGGTGCTTGACGGTCGGGAACCAGTTCGAGAGGACGAGGTCCACGTCCGGCAACATCCCGAACCAGAAGCCGACCGCGACGAACGTCGCGGCGGTCTTGCGCCGGTCGATGACGAACCACGCCGGTGCGAGCCATACGAGCGCCATACCGAGGTGGCCGGCTACGTCTACCATACCGGATTTTCAATACGTACGCCAAAACACTTGACGGCAGATTCGGGCGGAGCGAGCGTCGGCTCGGGGGATGCGGCTCGTCTTCCGGTGTGGCCGCGGGCGGTGAGAGCAGTGAAACTCGCGCTTTCGCTCGGTCCGCACCGCCTCGGACGAGCGATAGCCGACCGTCAGGGACGGCACCGACCCGTAAACGGACCCTACGCACCGACAAGACCGCCCTACGCCGACGGAACTGGCGTTCTGTCAGCACATACTAAAACGCTCGGAGTTCCAAGCGCGGACCATGCCCCCGGTAGACGACGACGGCCCGTCGGTCCTGATTCCGACGGGCGTCGCGCCATACAGTTACCCCTGCCTGCGGTCGCTGAGTCGGCGAGGCGTCCGCACCGTCGCGGCCTCGGAGCGCGACCACGTGCCGGTGTTCTCCTCGCGGTTCTGCGACGAGACGGCGCGACTCCCCTCGCCCGACGACGACCTGCTGGCGTACAAAGACGCGCTACTCGACCTCGCGGCGCGCGAGGACGTGCGGGCCGTGATTCCGATTCGGGAGTACGACGCATACCTGCTGTCGCGCTATCGCGACGAGTTCGCCGAACGCGCGGCGGTCGAGGTGCCGAGCATCGAAACGCTAGAGCGAGTCCACGACCGCGTGAAACTCGCCGAGGCCGCCGAGACCGCGGGCGCGCCGGTGCCCGAGACCCGGCCGCTCGACGCCGTCGAGGACTGGTCGGGCGACCACATCGTCAAGTCGCGGTACAACCTGCTGGCCGACCGGTACGTCGATACCCACGCGCCCGACGAGTGCGAGGAAGTCAACCACGTCACGCACGCCCGACCCGACGAGGAACCCGACCGCGAGGAGTTGGTCGCGGAGATGAACCACGTCCCCATCGTCCAGGAGTTCGTGCCGTCGAGCGACGAGTACATGTTCGCGGCGCTGTACGACGAGGGCGACCCGGTCGCCACGTTCCAGCACCGCCAGATTCGGGGCAACTCCTACACCGGCGGCGGCGGGGTGTACCGCGAGTCGATGTACGACCCGGAACTCGAACGGGTCGCCCGCGACCTGCTGGGCGAACTCGACTGGCACGGGCTGGCCTGCATCGAGTACATGGAACACGCCGAGACCGGCGAGTACTACCTCACCGAAATCAACCCCCGGATGTGGCAGTCGCTCCCCTCGACGGTGCGGGCGGGCGCGGACTTCCCGCTGTACTACTGGCTCCAGTCGCGCGACCGCACCGACGAAATCGACCCGGACTTCGAGCTGGGCGTCGGGAGCCACCTGCTGTACGGCGAACTCGGCTACCTCGCCAGCGTCCTCAGCGACGAGTCGCCGTACGTCGAGCGCCCCGGACTCGGCGAGACCGCGTTGGAAATCGGCGAGTCGATGGTCCGCCAACCTCGCTTCGACTTCCTGCGGCTGGACGACCCCCGGCCGTTCGTGAGCGGGGTCTTGCAGACGCTCTCGAAGAGCGACTGAGTCGGGATTCGAGGACGGTGGAGAGAGTCCGTGGACGAACGACTCGTTACGCCTCGAACCCGTCCTCGAACCGAAACGTCCCGTCGCGCTGGACGACTTCGCCGTCCACTTCGAGGCGCGAGTCCTCGCTCACGTCCACCAGCAGGTCGAGGTGGCGGGCGCTTTCGTTGAACTCGCGGTCGTCGGGCACGCACTCCTCCATGGCGGCCCCGAGCGCCACGTGGACGGTGTCGCCCATCTTCTCGTCGAACAGCGTCGTGTGGGTGAGGCGGTCGATGCCGCGGTTCATCCCGATGCCGAGTTCGCCGACGCGCCGGGACCCCTCGTCGGTCTCCACGACGCTCCACAGGGCCGCCTCGTTCCGTCGGGCCTCGCACGCGACGACCTCGCCGTCCTCGAATTCGAGTCGAGCCCCGCGGACCTCGCGGCCGTTCTCGCGGAACGGCACGTCCACGAACAGCGTCCCCTCGACGCTGTCCACGACCGGCGACGTGGCGACTTCGCCGCCGGGCATGTTCTTACGCCCGTAGTCGTTCAGCGAATCCATGCCATCGACCGAGAGGCGGAGGTCGGTCTCGTCGCCGGAGACGAGCCGGACCGCCGACGCCGAGTCGAGAATCTCGGCCATCCGGGCCTGAAACTCCCGCTGGGCGTCCCAATCTCTGTTCACCGCGTCGTAGACGAACTCCTCGTACGCGTCGGTGCTCATCTCGGCGGCCTGCGCGTCGGCGGGCGTCGGATGCCGGGTTATCACCCACCGCGTGTCGAGGCGCTCTTCGAGAATCGGTTGCTTCGCGCGTCCGGCGGCCGCTCGCTTCTCGGGGGCCACGTCGCTGTTCTCCGCCGTGTTCGCGGACCCGACGACCATGATGACCACGTCGGTCTCGGCCATCGCCGCGAGGTCGTGGTCCTTCGTCCGGTAGTCTTCGGCGGCCATCGTGCGGTGATACGCCCGACTCGCCCGCTTGTTCAGCCACTCGGTCGTCGGCCGCGCGCCGCGCTCCCCGAGTTTCTCGTAGAGCGCGACGACTAACTCCTCGGCCGGCTCGGTCGCTCTGACGAGAACGTCGTCTTCGGGACCGACATCGGTACAGTGGTCTACCAGAATCTCCGCGTGTCTCTCGACGCGTTCGTCCATGTCCACGACCACTCGGAGACGCGACAAAAGCGCGCGCCAAGCTCGGTGAAAGTGAACGTGAAACGGGGGCGCTCGCTACGGCGTCATCTCGTCGATCAGCTCGACGATTTCGGCGCGCACGTCGTCGCTCACCCCGCGGTGGGGCTTGCGCGGGTGGCCCGCATCGACGCCGCGTTCGGCCATCGCCGCCTTCGCGCCCGGTACCCCGTACTCGGAGGTCACGGCGCGGTTGAGTTCGACCAACTCGGCGTTGAGCTGCCGGGCCGACTCGTCCTCGCCGGCCTGATGGAGTTTGAAAATCTCGCTGGCGCGCTCGGGTGCGACGTTCGCCAGCCCGAGGATGCCGCCGTCGCCGCCCGAGGCGAGCGCGTGGGCGTAGACGCTCCCGCTCCCGACGAGGAGGTCGAACTCCTCGTCGGCGGTCAGGCGGCGCTCGCGCTGGAACCGCTCGATGTCGCCGCTGGAGTCCTTCATTCCCGCGATATTGTCGTGGGCGGCGAGTCGCCCGACGACCTCGGGGTCGAGCGCGACGCCCGTGTAGACCGGCACGCTGTAGAGGTAGACCGGAATCGGACTCTCGTCGGCCACCTCCCGATAGTAGGCCTCCAGTTCCTCGTCGTCGTACCCGTAGTAGAACGGCGTCACGACCAGCGCGGCGTCCGCGCCCGCCTCGTCCGCGAGTTCGGTCTGGCGGAGCGTCTCCTTCAGTCCGGGGTGGCCGGTGCCCGCGACGATGGGCAGGTCGGTCTCGTCGGCGACCACTTCGACCACGCGAGCGCGCTCCTCGATACCCATCAGTTCGGCCTCGCTGTTCGACCCGCAGGGGACCACGAAGTCCACCCCGCCGTCATCGACCCACCGGGTCACTTCGCGCAGTCGCTCCTCGTCGAGTTCGCCGTCCGCGTCGAAGGGCGTAATCAGCGGCACGCCGGTTCCGTGCATACCTCCCGAATCGGTCCGACCGCCCTTGAAGGTAGGCCCCTCGGCAACCGAACGCGCCGTCGCTCGCGGGGTCTGACCGGTCGAACCGACCGACGAGTTCGCAGGAGGGCGGCCCGACGAACCCCGTCTCGTCTGGCGTCCGTCTGACGTACTTTTAAGTTGGTGCCGTTCTCAGCCCCGATTGGGCGCGCATTGACGGCCTCTCTCCCCCATCCTCCCACACCGCGCGCCCGGCACACCACCACTCTCCCCACCCTCTCCCACTCCTCATTCGGCGCGGGACGCCGTTTTCGTACCGAACCACCCGGTTCGAGTCGGGAAATCGACCGTCACACCCGAGTAATCACTGCTTACGGGCAGGTCAGACCGGACCTGTGCCGCGAGGAGTTCGGAGGAGCTGGTACCTACGGCTCCCGCAGACGCCACATAACAAAGTCCGAATCCGCCCAAGAAGTGGATGCGCCCGACGGCTCGGGCGCGAAGCGTGCAGCAGTCTCCCGGTCGGCGTCCCGACGGGGCCGGAGGCTCTGGCGGCGAGTTGGCCTCTCGCCACAGTGTCACCAACCCTCCCACGAAAGTTCTCGTCTCGGGTCGCCCACCACTGACCCCGCGCTACCCACTGCCCTCCTCCGAACTTTTTCGGGAGCTTGTACCGACCGCGAGACGCGTCAGAGCGACGGGCGCGTCGCGCCGACGCCGCAGGTCCGTCAGTCGGCGGTCTCTGCGGCGTCGCCTTGTAACTGCTCGCGGACCGCCGAGACCGCGGTCCGGTCGGCGATGACGGCGAGCCGGTCCCCGCCCTCGATGGTCGCGTTCGGGAGCGGAATCGTCATGCGCTCGTGGCCGTGACCGTGGGCGTAGATGCGCGCGTCCTCGGGGACCTCGACCGCGCTGACCTGCTGGCCGACGACCGGCGAGTCTTCGGGCACGACGACGGTGGTCAACTGCAACTCCGCGGTCAGGTCGGCGATGACGTTGAAGTTGCCGCCCAGGAGCGCCGTCTTCGCTCCGGCCGCGCCCAGTCGCTCGGGGTAGACCACCTCGTCCACGTCGTCGGCGAACTTGTGGTAGATGTCCTCGCGGTAGTCCTCGTCGATGCGCAGGACCGTCCGACAGCCGTAGTGCTTGCCGATCATGCACGCCGCGAAGTTGACGTTGAGGTCGCCGGTCAGTCCGCCGATGGCGTCGGCGGTGCCGAGGTCGGTCTGTTCGAGAATCTCCTCGCTGGCTCCGTCTCCTTCCACGACCATGAACTCCTCGTCGCGGGCGCGGTCGGCCTTGTCGGCGTCGTTCTCCACGAGCGTCACCTCGTGGCCCTCTTCCTGAAGGATTCGGGCGGTTCGGAGTCCGACCCGTCCTGAACCAACGATAACAAATCGCATGGAAGTCCCTACTCCGAGTAGGAACAAAAGGGTTCGCGTCGGACGAGAGTCGGGGGTGCGCACCCGCCGAAGAATCGGCGTCGTCAGTGCGAGACGTCGAAGTCCAACAGGTCGGAGACCGCTCGTCGGACCGCATCGACCCCGGAGAGCGGTTTCGTGAGGTAGCGGTCGCAGTCGAGGTCCGAACCGTCGGTCGGTTCCTCGGCCGACACTATCGCTACGCGGCAGTCGTAACCGCTGGCTCGAATCTCTTCGAGCAGTCGGTCGCCGGACGTGTCCGGCAGCCGGCGGTCGAGCAGGACCACGTCTACGTCCTCGTGGAGGGACTCGCGGGCCTCGCGGGCGGTGTACGCCGTCAGCGTCTCGTACTCGTCGTGGAGCGCTTGTGCGAACCCGTCGGCGAGCGGGCGATTATCGTCCACTATCAGCACGGTCGGCGTCTCGGGCATGGGGAGATCGGGCATAGTGAGTTCAGACGGCACCGTAATGACCTACCCCTTCTTGGAGACCAAGCTATAACGGTTGGGTGGTCCGTTGCACACGGTTGCAGTCCGTTGCACGCCCGAATCCCCCGAAACTCGAAGTCGAACGGCTTATAGTTCTGTCACGGCGAGGGGAAGTAGATGGTCCGCGACCCCTTCGGAGACGGCGAGACCCCGGAACTCCAGCCGGTCCTCGACGCGCTGGACGACCCGGACTGCCGTCGGATCGTCCGCCAACTCGACGAACCCATGACTGCCAGCGAAATCTCGTCCCAGTGCGACATCCCGACCTCGACCACGTATCGGAAGCTCGAACGACTCACCGACGCCTCGATACTCTCGGAGACGACCGCAATCCGAACCGACGGTCACCACACCTCCGAGTACACCTTGGCCTTCGAGGAGGTCACGGTCTTCTTGGACGACGAGCGCCAGTTCGAGGTGTCCATCACTCGCCCGACGCAGTCGGCCGAGGAACAGCTCGCGGGCCTCTGGGCAGAGGTCCGCAAGGAAACCTGAGATGGTCCACGTCACGTCCACAATCGTCGCGCTCAAGACCGTCACGCTGGTACTCGGCGGTCTCATCACCTACTTCGCGTTCAAGGCCTACCGACGAACCGGCTCGGGGCCGCTCAAGGCGTTGGCGCTCGGGTTCGGGACGGTCACGCTCGGGTCGCTGCTCGCGGGGGTCTTGGACCGCGTGTTGGCCACCGCCGGAACCGCGGCGCTCGCCGTCGAGAGCGCGCTCACCGCGGTCGGGTTCGCCATCATCCTCTACTCGCTGTACGCCGACTAAGTCACCAGAAGGAGTCGCGGAGTCGCTCGGGGAGCCGCCGTCTCACCCGTCGCTCACCCGAGGACGTAGCGCAGTTTGGGGTACTTCTCGACCAGCCACTCGCCGCCGGTCTCGTACTTCTCCACGATGGCGTCCAACCCGAGGAGGCGGCCCGCGCCGAACGCCGCCACCGCGAGGAACACCATCATGTAGGCGAGGTCGCCGTTGACGAACCCGTGGGCGACCTCCCAGTTGCCGAAGTAGAACAGCAACATCATGAGCGCGCCGAAGAACGCCGCGAGGCGGGTCAGCACGCCCACCAGTAGGCCGAGACCGATGAGGAACTCGCCCCACGGGACCGCGAGGTTGACGAACTCCACGAACCACGGGGTCTGGCCCATCCAGTGGAACAGGCCCGACAGCGGGCTGGCGGCCGTGACGTTGGTCAGGTAGCCCGCGGCGTCGAACGGTTCGGAGGCGGTGAGTTTGCTCCACCCCGAGTGGAGGAAGGCGTACCCCATCATCAACCGGAGCGCGACGACGAACCACGCGCTCAGGCTGTGGGCCTTCCCGCGGACGGTGACGCCCGCGAGGTCACTCTCGAAGACGTTGGCTTCCGTGCCGAGTCGGGACGTGTCGGTGGCCATAGCGAATCACTCCTACGGGAGTACCTTGGCCCGCCGGAAGGGTATAAACGGGTACCGATTCCCAAAGGCTGAAAATCGGCTCCCCAGCCCCCGAGGTTGCGTTTCGGCGGCGCGGCCGCGGGCACGGATTCCGCGGCTCGTTCGCGGACCGAGCCGCCGACCGTCCGACAACTGTCGGCCGACCGCCAGCAGACCGCCCGAGATTTTCATCGCGTGAGAACAACGGCCCTACTATATACCCTCCGGCGACAGAGTATCGAACGTAATGTACGATACGGTGTTGCTTCCGACCGACGGGAGCGAAGCAATGGAGACGGTGGTCGAACACGCCCGCGACATCGCCGAGCGGCGCGGCGCGGACGTTCACGTCCTCTACGTCGTGGACGACCGGGCGTTCCTGACGCTCGACGACGACCGGATTCCGGAAGTAACCGACGGTCTGCAGGCGGAAGGCGAGCGCGCGACCGACGCCGTCGCGTCCGACTTCGACGCCGCGGCGGTGTCGGTCTCGACCGAGATTCGAGAGGGCAACCCGGCCGACGAGATTCTGGCGGTCGCCGACGAGCGCGACGCCGACCTCGTGGTCATGGGTTCGCACGGCTCGGACCCGACGCGCAACATGCTCGGTAGCGTCTCCCAGAAGGTCGTCACTCTCTCGTCGGTCCCCGTGTTGACCGTGGACATCGCCGACGCCGACTCCTCCGCCGGCGACAACTGAGCGGCGACAACTGAGCCCCGACACCTCCCGAACCCCTCCCGACCATGACCGACGTCACGTCCCCGAACGCCGACGACTGCGCGCCGACCGACGACCCGCCCTCCGACCGCCCCGCCGACCTCCGGGCGGTCGTGGAAGAACGCGACGACCGACCCGACGAGTGTACCCTCTACCCGCCGGACGCCGACGACGAAGCGCTCGTCGCGGAGTGGATAACCGCCGAGGAAGGCTCGTTCGTGGACCTCGACGAGATGCGGTGAGCCGGCGGCGAACGCGACAGCAAGATTATTATTCCTCCGTCTCGCGCCAGATGGCCGTCAGGACGACCTCCTCGTCGGTCACGGTCTCGTACTCGTATCCCCTGTCGGTCAGTTTCGGATAGAGGTGTTGCGGTGCCCGGTCGTTGGCCTGCACGAGGACCGTCTCGTCGTCCGCCTCGGCCAGTCGCTCCAGCGTCTCGGTCAGCGGCTCGGGCGGTCCGAGGCTCCGCACGTCCAACTCCTCGCGCGGCCGGTCGGCCGGGGCGTCGGTGCGCTCGACTCCGCGCTCGGTGAACTGCGCCTGCATACTAGCGACGACGCGGCCCATCGTCACGGGCGTTGTCCCGAATACGTTCGGAGCCGGGACCGGTGTCCCCGCCAGGATACCCGAACGTGTTCGGCAGGACTTATCCGGGCGGTGGGCGAGAAGGAGTAGATAGAGAGATGCCAACGGCGAAACTACACATTTCGCTCCCCGAGAGCGTCTGGATTTCGGAGGTATCGACGGCCCACCCCGACGCGGAGTTTCGCGTCCTCGCGGCCTTCCCCGCCGAGGAGACCGGCGTCGGCCTGCTCGAAATCTCGGCCGACGACCTGCCGGCGGTCGTGGCCGCGATGGACGACCGCGAGGACATCACCCGACTCGACCTCCAGCAGGCGTCCGAAGAGTCCGCGCTGGTGGAGTTCGAGACGACCGAACCGCTCCTGCTGTTCTCGGTCCAGGAGTCGGGCCTCCCGCTGGAACTGCCGTTCACCATCGTCGACGGACAGGCCGAGGTGGAACTGACCGCCTCGCGCGACCGCCTGTCGGCGTTCACGACCCAACTGCAGGCCTTCGGGATGGACTTCGACGTGGAGTACGTCCGCGAGATGGTCAACTCCGAGAGCCTGCTGACCCAACGCCAGCGCGAACTCCTCCACACCGCGGTCGAGGAGGGCTACTACGACACCCCGCGGGAGTGCTCGCTGACCGAACTCGCCGAGGAGGCGGGCGTGGCGAAATCGACCGCGAGCGAGACGCTCCACCGCGTCGAGGAGAAAATCGTCAAGGAGTACGTGGGCGAGTAGGAAGGCGGACCGATGCGTCTCAGGCGACGACCGCCGACTGCTCCGCTTCTCCCGAACTCGACTCCTCGGACTCGGCCAGCGCCTCCGCCGTCTGCTTCGCCTCCCGAACCCGGCCGGGAAGCCCGGCGCGAGCGGTGTAGTTCGTGCAGAGCCGAATTCCCTCGGGCATCGAAATCCGGTCTAGCGCGGCCCAACTCCGGTCGTAGGCGGGCATCCCCCGGCGAAGCCGATGCACCGAGAGGTCGCGCGCTTCGTAGCCGGTAATCTCCTCGAACTCCGCGGCCGCCAGCGACCCCAACGCCTCGTCGCTCCGCTCGACTAGTTCGGGGTTCCGCGACCCGCCGAGATAGCAGGTGTAGACGCCGTCGCGGTCGAGCAGGCTGTCGTTCCACGTCGCGCCGAGCGTCCGGAACTCCTCGTCGTACTGGACCTGATAGCCCGCGCCGGTCAGGTCCGTCTCGGCGTGGAGGTGGACGACGGCTTGGGGGTTGTAGTGCAACTCGCGGAGCGCGGCGGCCGAGTCGGGCGCGAGGTCCCCGAGCAGGTCGGCGGTCACGTCCGCCGGCGTGGTCACGACGAGTCGGTCCACCGCGGTCGCCCCGTCGTCGGTCTCCAGCGCGAACCCGTCTCCCTCGCGTCGAATCTCCCGAACCGGCGTCCCGAGGCGGACGCCTTCGTCGTGGGCCGCGGCGAGCGCCTCGGGGAGTCGCTGGAGACCGGCGTCGAACGAGACGATGGGCGGGGCTTCGCGGCCGTCGAGGACCTTCCGCGCGACGGCGGTCAGGACGCTCCGCTCGACGCCCGCCTTCTCCAGCGCCTTCGACAGCGAGTACTCGACGGGCATCTCGTCGGGGTGAGAGCCGTAGAGACCGCCGTAGAGCGGCCCGAAGTAGTAGCGCGCGACCTCCGGGCCGAACTTCCGGGTCAGGAACGCCTCGACGCTCTCGCCGTCGCGCGCCGGCCCGGTCAGCGGTTCCAACAGCGCCCGGAACTTCCCGCGCCACGAGAGCAGGTCGGTCGTCACCGCCTCTCGGGGCGACTGGGGCACCAGTCGGAGTCTCCCGTCGCGGTAGACGTACAGCGGCGGGTCCGCGGCCCGGCGCAGTTCCGACTCCAGTCCGAGCGATTCGACCAGTTCCCGAATGGCTGGCGTGAGGCGCGTTCGCTGGGGCCCGAAATCGAGTACCTTCCCCTCGACCTCCGCGCTCCGGACGACGCCGCCGGGTTCGTCGTCGGCCTCGAAGACGACGCTCTCGACGCCCGACTCCCGGAGGTAGTGGTGTGTCGCCAGTCCCGTGATGCCGCCGCCGACGATGCCGACGCTCATGTTCGACAGTCGGGACGCCACGGCGTTGGGCCTCTCCCCGAAGACGTTCGGTTCGGTTCAATTCGGTCCAGTTCGCTTCGGTCTGGTTCGGTCCGATTCGATTCGCTTCGACTCGACTCGTGCGAGAAGCGCGCCGCGCTACTCCGTCAGCAGGCCGAGCGCGGTCTCGGAGTCCACCTCGCCGTCGGCCAGTTTCGACGCCCACTGCTCGACCATCGCGTCGGTGAGTCGCGCCGCGAGGCGTTCCAACACCCGTCGCTCGTCACGCGAGAGGTCGCCCCGCTCGTCCAATCGCCGGAGCGCGGTGTCGAGTTCCCGGCGGCGGACGCGCCGACCGCGAGCGCGGACCCGCTCGGCGGCGGCCGACGCTCCGGCGTCGCCGCCCCGTCCGGCGTCGAAGTCTCCCAATCGCTCGGCGTCGGCTTCCGGTCCGGGGTCCGCGGTCGTCGCCGACTCCGAGTCGAGTCTTCCGAGTTCGGTCACGTGGCGAGGTTACACCGCGCGCTCCGAAGCGACTGCGCCGAACGTGTTCGGCCCAACGTCTACCGACGAGGGGAGAGAATCGCCGGACGTGAACGAGTCACTGCCGGACGTCGAGACCGACGACCCGACGGGCGTCGTCCTCGCGGGCGGCTACTCCCGGCGGTTCGGCGACCGCGACAAGGCGCTGGCCCGACTCGGCGGGCGACCGCTCCTCGCGCGCGTCGTCGGCCGCCTCGGAGACGTCGCCGACCGCGTGGTGGTCAGCTGCCGGAGCGACCAGCGCGCGGCGTTCGACGACGCGCTGGCGGTGGACGACGGGGTTTCGGTCACCGTCGAGTTCGTCGCCGACCCGGTGCCCGACAGGGGACCCCTCTACGGTTTCCGTGCCGCGCTCGGCGCGGTCGAGACCGAGACCTGCGCGCTGACGGCCTGCGACGCGCCGTTCCTCGACCCCCGACTGGTCGCGGATCTCGCCGCGCGACTCGAATCCACCGCGAACGCCCCGGACGCTCCGGACGCGGCCGCGGTGCTGGCCGACGAGCGCCTCGTCCCGACGCAGGCGGTCTACCGGACCGGCCCGGCGAGAGCCGCCGCCGAGGAACTGCTCGACGCCGGCGTGACCCGACTCTCGGCGCTTCTCGACCGCCTCGACGCGCTGGCGGTCCCGGCCGAGGAGGTCGCCGGGGACGCCGAGCGGAGCCTGTTCGACGTGGACACGCCCGCCGATCGCGAGGCGGCGGTCCGGATGCTCCGGGAACTCGCGGAAGCCGAGGCGAGCGATGCGGGCCGGCGGGAGACGTCGGTACCGCGATGACCCGCGTCGTCGCGCTCGGCACCTTCGACCTGCTCCATCCGGGCCACGTCCACTACCTGCGGGAGGCCGCCCGAGCGGGCGACGAACTCCACGTCGTCGTGGCGAACGGCGAGCGACTGGACCACAAGGACCCGGTACTGCCGGACAACCAGCGCGTCCGGACGGTCGAGGCCCTCGACCCGGTGACGGCGGCCCACCCCGGCGACCCCGACGACGTCTCGGCACCCGTCCGCCGCATCGACCCGGACGTGCTGGTGTTGGGCGGCGACCAGCACCACGACGAGGCGGAAGTCGCCGCGATGCTCGAAGAGTGGGGCGTCGAGTGTGCGGTCCGGCGCGCGTCGCTGGCCGAGGCCGAGGGCGACGCGGTGTACTCGTCGAGCGCCATCGTGGAACGGATTCTGGAGGAACGCGAGAAACGGGTCGTCGGTCCGTAAAAACGGGTCGTAGCTGGCTACCCGACTCGCGGCTCTTCTTCGGCGTTGAGCGCGACCGCCGAGACGCGCTCGACGCGCTTGACCAGTCGCTCGCCGGGCACGCCGTCGGCGACGAGTCGGGGAAGTCCGACTTCGCCGTCGTCGCGGTCACCGCGGCGCTCGAAGGCCACGATGCCGCCGAGCGCGGGGCGAATCGGCACGTCGGCCGCGAAGTCGGCCGACTCGACACGGAGGTGAGTGGTATCGCCGGAGAAGTCCGCCGCGTCCGCGAGCGCGGCCACGGGGACCCCCGTCCACTCGTCGGTCGCGCGGACGCCCGACGCGCACTCGACCGTGCAGGTCAGGTTCGCTCGCGGGAGGTCTATTCCGGGCGAGACGATGACCGTCTCGCGGCCCACGACTTCGATTCGCGGGCGCTCGCGGTCCGCGAGCGCCCGCCGATTCTCGTCGTTCACTTCGGTCGATTCGACGCTCGATGAGTGCATGGCGTTACGTGGAGTTCACTGCGTGGTCGGCGTCCGAGTGAACGTCGGCCCGCGAGTCCGCGTCCGGCCCGTCCGCCCGTGGGTCGTCGTCCCACGGGAGCGGGCCGTCGTAGCCGTCCGGGACGAACGAACAGAGCGGGTCGCTTTCGAAGGGGTCGCCGGTCGTCGCGTAGGCCCGCGAGCGACTGCCGCCGCAGACGTTCCGGTAGGGACAGGCCCCGCACTTGCCCTTCAGGGCGTCCCCGTCGCGCAGGTCCTCGAAGAGGTCGGCGTTCCGGTAGATGTCGGTGACGCTCCGGTCGCGGACGTTGCCCGCCGACTCGGGCAGGAACCCGGAGGGGTACATCTCACCGACGTGGCTCACGAAGGCGAAGCCGTCGCCCGCGGTGATGCCCATCTGGCGGTCGGGGGTGGCCTCGGTCTGCTGGACCGCGACCCGACGGTAGTGCGGTGCCTCGGTCGTCTTCAGGCCGAAGGGCCACTCCTCGCGGCGCTCGACCAGCCACTCCATCACGCGCTCGGCGCGCTCCGGCGCGAGGGAGTCGAGCGCCGCGCCCCGGCCGACCGGCACGAGGAAGAAGACGCTCCAGAGGACCGCCCCGAGGTCCGCCACGAGGTCGGCGACGTCGGGCAGGTCCGCGACGGTCTGGCGACAGACGGTGGTGTTTATCTGGAGCGGAAGCCCCTCGTTGGCGGCGGCCTGCGCCGCGGCCATCGTCTCCTCGAAACTCCCCTCCTCGCCGCGGAAGGCGTCGTGGCGCTCGGCGCTCGCGCCGTCCACGCTCAGGGCCATCCGGCGCAGGCCCGCGTCCGCGAGGTCCGAGACGGCCGCGGGAGTCAGCGAGGCGGTCCCGCTCGGCGTCATCGTCACGTTCAGGCCGATTTCCGTGCCGTACTCCACGAGGTCCACGGCGTCGTCGCGCTTCAGCGGGTCGCCGCCCGAGAACACGA